>NZ_AUMD01000019.1:0-300000 GCF_000430505.1 Eisenibacter elegans DSM 3317
GCCTTTTCCTTGTCGAGGTAGGTTAGGGTTTTGATAGGCGGCAAGTCATTGGCTAACAAGGTGTTGAGGAAGTCGATAAGGATGTCTTTGTTGCGCTCAGTACCAAAGATACGCTTGAAGCCAAAATCGGTGAAAAGGTCGATATAGCGACCGTAAGGCTTGTCAGGAGTCATAGGGTTGTAAATAAGGTTAACGTTATGAAGTCAACTTGCAAAGCTCCACCGGCGTACGACATCCGAGCACGAGAGTTCGAAGGATGCGGGCGTTAGCCCTTACAGTGTAGCCTTGCGGCTTGCCGCAAGCTACCGCCAACCAGCCCTAAGCCGCGCCTCTGGCGCGGGGGAAGCCCCAAGAAATCATCAAAAGCCTACAAGATGCTACAAAATGGTTTCAGTGGGCTTACCCCGTAAAAAACACCCGTTTGACGCGCTCGCTGACGCTGGTCAGTACTTCGTAGGGGATGGTTTGTAGGGCTTCGGCCATTTGTTCGATGGGCAGCTCTTTGCCAAACACGATGACTTCGTCTCCTTCTTGGGCGGGCAGGTCGCCGAGGTCTATCATGGTCATATCCATACACACCCGTCCGATGGTAGGCACAAGTTGGCCGTTCACCCATACCTTGCCTATGCCATTGCTGAGCGCCCGTCGGAATCCGTCGGCATAGCCGATAGCAATGATGCCGATGCGGGTTGGGGCGGTGATTTTTCCGGCACGGCCATAGCCCACGGTGTCGCCCGGCGCTAGGGTTTTGATTTGCGAAAGGGTTGTTTTGAGGGTTGCTACCGGCTCTAGGCCAAGTACTTGGTCGGTGGTGGTGTCTACGCCGTAGAGGCCGATGCCTAAGCGCACCATATCAAAATGGGCTTCGGGATAATTGGCAATGCCCGGCGAATTGGCGATATGGCGTACAAAGCGGTAGCCGATGGTTTCTTCTAGCTCGGCAGTCATCTGGCGGAAGCACTCTATCTGTTCTAAACAAAATTCCCGCTCTTCGGGCATATCGGCGGCAGCCAAATGACTGAACACAGAGGCTACCATCACATAGCGCTGGGGTAGCTTTTCGGTCAAGAAGGTGCAGAGCTGTGGCAGCTCCGATTCCATAAAGCCCAAGCGGTGCATCCCTGTGTCGAGCTTGAGGTGGATTTTGTTGGGGCGTTTTTGCAGCTCTTCGGGCAAGGTGTGGTAGTGGTCGCAGTAAGCCTGCAAGAGCTCAAAGCTATACAGCTCGGGTTCTAGTTTGTATTCGAATATCTGGTTTAGGGTGGCCTCGCTGGGATTCATCACCATAATGGGGGTGCGGATGCCTTGTTGCCTCAGGTATACCCCCTCGTCGGCATAGGCCACGGCGAGGTAGTCGACTTGGTGGTATTGCAACAAGGAGGCTACTTCTACGCTGCCGCTGCCATAGGCAAAGGCTTTGACCATCGCCATGACCTTGGTGCGAGGCTGGAGCAGGCGGCGGTGTTGTTGGAGGTTATAAGCAAGGGCATCGAGGTTGATTTCGAGTACGGTCTGATGGCTTTTTTGCTGAATACGGTGTGTGATTTGTTCAAAAGCAAAAGCCCTTGCTCCTTTGACCAAGATGACCGCATCACTGAGGGTTTGGCGCAGAGAGACTTCGTGTTGCCATTGGTTGAGAAACTCTGGCACGGACTCGAAGATGTGCCAATATTCTGCCGCCACGGGGTGTAGCTTGCGCTCACGGCTCAGCGCCGCCACTTGCTGCCAGTGGTGGCCAATGCCGATAAAGGTATACAAGCCCTGTGCGTCGAGCAGGGTACGGACTTGGTTGTAGAGGTTCTCGTCGAAATACGGGGTGTCGGTCAGGTCAGAAATAATGAGTGCCTTGCGGTCACGCTGCGATTGGTGCTGCAAGAAGTCGAGCGCTACCTTGAGGCCGGCGCTGTCGTTGTTGTAGCTATCATCGATTAGGTAGCTGTTGTGCAGAGCTGCTTTGAGTTCGAAGCGCATCGAGAGGCTCGACAGCCGCTCAAACAACTGGGTAAAGCGCTGCGGGTCTACGCCAACATAACACAATACGGACACACAATGCAAGGCATTTTCGATAGAGGCTCTATCGACCAAGGGTACTGTACAGAGGTGGTGCTCCCCTTTCCAATCATAATACACGGTCGTTTTGTCTTGCTGGGTATCTAACCGGGTAACATTGAGGGTGGCTTCGGCGTTGTCGATTGCCCAAGTGAAGGTTTCCAAACTAGGGTACAACTCCTTCACCTCTTGATGGATGGCACTGTGGTTGAGACAATAAAACAGACACTGTACTTCTTTGAAAAGGCGGAGCTTCTCACGTATTTTCTCTTGTTGGTTGGCAAATCCGTGGGCGTGGGCGGTGCCGATATTGGTAAACAAGCCCAAGGTTGGCTGGAGCACGCGCTGCAAATGGTGCATTTCTTGAGTTTGAGAAATGCCCGCCTCAAAAATGGCCCATTGGTGTTTGTTATTCATCCCCAATACAGAAAGCGGAACACCCGTTTGGGAGTTATAGCTCTTGGGGCTTTTGACAAGGGCGTAGCGGTGTTGGAGCAGCTGCGCCAACCACTCCTTGATAATAGTTTTGCCGTTGCTACCCGTAATGGCCATCACGGGGTACTGAAACTTGGTTCGGTGCTCTGCTGCAAGGCGTTGCAAAGCACGCAAACTATCGGATACCTGCAAAAACAAGGCCTCCGGGAAGGTCTCCCAAAGCAGCTCTTGGTCTACCACAAAAGCCCGCACTCCCCGCTCATACAACTCGGCAATATAACGGTGGCCGTCGTGTTGTTTGCCTCTAATGGCCACAAAAAGAGAGCCTTCGGCTACAAATCGCCCTCGGCTATCGATAAAAATATGGTGAATGGCTTCGCTCAGTAGGTTGGTATTGCCCAAGGCTTCGGCATCGGTAGCCATCGCTAATGCAGTGAGATTATGTGCCATAGGGTTTTGCGTAGTTTGTTGTTTACTTATTGCCACAGCCTCCTGCTGTGTAAGGTACGATTAATTCAAATTTAGGGCTTTTTCTACTCCCCACACTCATTTCTTTACAAAATACGGCGCCAAAACCTCATATACGGCCTACTTCACCACCACAAACAGGATACGGTCTTCAGTTTGGCTGTAATAGTAGTCCTGAAGTTGGTTTTCATACACCAAGACAAAATAAAAGAGCAGGTCTCGCATCTCGTTTACAGGTACAAACTCTGTGTCGTGGGTTTGAATATCGACTAGGCGGTACGAAATACCCCAATGTTGCAGCCATTTGTTGAGCCGTTTGACCCAAGTGCCCAACCTGCTTCCTTGTTGCACGCGGGCGGGGGCAAAATCTTGATCCACATAGAGGTAATCTCCTGTATGTAAGGCCATAAACCGTTGATGAAAATCCATCCAAGACTTCTCTTTAGGTGACTCAAAAACAAAATGCTTTTCGGGGTTACGCACAACATTTTGGGCAATATTGAGCGCAGGGCGTGTATGTGTCTTGTGAATGATTGGTGAGGCCATATCGCGAGATTCGAGCATTCCTTCAGTCTGGTATTGTTGTTTTTTCTGCAAATAATGTTGGTATACCATCCAACTCCACCCTTTGGGCAAGCCCAACACCTCTGTTGGGTGCCATTGATGGAATACGGGAGCTTGTTGATGGTGAAAATGCCTGATTTCCAAGCCTAATGCTTTAAGTTTTTCGACCATTTCAAGATCTTCAGCCCCCCAGATACGTGTAAAGGTATCGTATCCACCTGTAGTAAGCAATGCTTGTCGGTGGGCGACTATCATCCCTGCGGCGCTGTTGTTTGATAATTGTGCCCCTGCTTGATATTGCTCAAATTGCGTGCTCAAATTATCAAATGCTGTAAAGCTTTGGGGCAAATAATATACCCTCATCACTAAAGCCTGCTGCGGAAAGCACTGTTGGTGTAATTTTTCCAAAAACAACGGAGTCAACAACATATCGATATCCAACACCAACACATAGTGCCCTCGGCTATAGCAAAGGCCAATATTGAGGGCCTTTGCCCGGCTCCAAAAGTGGCCACGGGTGTCGGTATAGTGATAATGGTGTTTGGGTTTTTGTTGAAAAAAAGCCTGAAGTGTTTTATGTATGAAGGGCTCGCTGCCAAAGTCTACAAATACCAGCTCAAAATCTTGGAATGACTGCGCCTCTAGGGTTTCTAAGCACCGCTCTACCCGTAGATAATCAGCTTCTCGATTGCGATAGGTAATAAGGATAGAAAAAAAGGGGGTATGCTCCTTCACGCCCAAGGGGTTTTACTCACTATATTCCTCGTTATCAGAAGGTTGGGCTGCTTTCTCGGCTTTAGATTGCTCGTAATCAATGCTCTCTGCCTTGGTATGGATACTATAGACCATCCCATCGGGTTCGGCTTGCTTTTTTTGGATAAGCTGTACCAACTGGTCAATGAACTTCTCATTGATGGTTTCGAGTAGCGTAACACTGCCTAACTCATCGCCTATTTGCAGCGAATAACGGCGCTTTTTCTTGATGCGCTCATTGATACCAAAATAAGACACGATTAAACAAATAAAAATCAAGGCGATGTTGAACTGATGAAACATCAGGTAATAACTAATGGTGTACAAAATAGCTGTAGACACCACTGGAGTCAGGATAAAAATCAGCAGTAAGGGTAAGGTAATGAAATAGCTTTTCTTAGCTTTGATTTTTTTGATGGTCGAAAGCTTGGCAATAGGATAATGCTTGCCCTGAAAGTCAATGGCCTCATCATTGACCTGCATCAGGTGTTTCTTAGACTTAAATCGGGCGAAAAAACTCATATCGTCTTTAGGGTTAGGCACTCGCTACCCAAAGCTAGGAATAATGTTTGAGTTTAACAAACGCTACAAGGGTCACATTCAAATCAACCTCGCCCGCACCGGTATATTGCCACGGATCCACGAATGTTTGGCGATTCGAAATAGTGTTATTCCTCTAAGAGCTTGGCTACAAACTGCTCAAACTCACGGATATACTCAAAGTAGGGCTCGCCTGTGGCGGGGCCGTTGAAGCCGGTATGAATCTTACGGATGCGCCCCTGCTTGTCTACAAAAATGGTCGTAGGATAGGCCATCACGTGGTTGAGGGCGGGCAGGGTTTCGTTGGCATTTTGGGTAGTGCCTGCAATCAGTAGCTCATAGCCGATGTTGAGGCGTTCCTTCATTTTTTGGACACGCAGGGCGGCTTTTTCAAACTCCGGGCTGATTTCGTAGGCCAACCCAATGACTTCTACCCCACGCTGACGGTTGGCTTCATACCAAGGGGCGAGGAAGTTGGCCTCGTCCATACAATTGTGGCACCAAGAGCCCAGAATCTGGATGATGCACACCTTGCCTTGGTAGCGGGCATCCTGAAGAGAGACGGCCTGCCCTTGGAGGTTAGGAAACTGAAAGCTGAGTTGGTCGTGCCCTTCGTTGAGGTAGGTCAGGGTTTTGGCATCGGGCAGGGTAGCTTGGTCGTCGCGGCGGGCTACCCAAGTGCGGTAGCCGGATTTGCCCGAAAACAGCTCCCCTTTGAGGGTTCCGTCTTCCTGTAGGTCGGCTTTGAACACATACGCACTGCCTAAGTCGAAGCCGCAAAGCTCAAGAGTTCTGCCATACAAGTTGCCAGAGAGGTAACGATAATCACCGGTAGCGGTCATAAAAGTGCCTTTAAGAAAGCTCTGATTGTTGTGTATGAGGGCGATGGCGGGTATTTCGCGGCTGGTCTTAGGGTCGGTAAACGTTACGGCCCAAGAGGGTTTTTCGAAATAGGGGGCTACTTCGGAGTCAATGCCTCCTGCAAACACAGGCTGGTGCCGGTTCCGGTTAAAAAACTCCATCTTCACCACATAAGGCTCTGCCAGCCCGTTGCGCACCCAAGCGCCTTCCGCCTTCACTTTTAGCCCATTATCGTAGTTTTCATCTCGTATTGCCTCCATATTTGTCAGCTCAATGTAGGTGTCAAAAATATCGTAGTGCAGGCGGATATGGTTGGGAGCGAGTACTTCTACCCTGTCAAATACAATCTCTTCGGAAGGCTCCTCCATACTGGCTCCGGTAAGCACTCCCTCTGAGTTGACCCTCAGCCTTAAGTTACCTGAGATGGTGGCGTTTTCTTGAAGATAGAGGGTATACTCCAACCTAGTGCTTTTGGGAATGACGGTTTGCTGCGCTTGTAGCGGGAATACGCAGGCAAGTACTAGGGCGAGGCTTAAAAATCGGAACATAGGGCTTGGTGTTGGTGAAACAAAGCTGTGTTGAAACATCTAATCAGTCGATTGATGGTGCTAAAACAGTGGTTTTCGCCCCATTAGTTCCATATTTACCAAAAACAAAAGAGACCTCTCAGTGGGTCTCTTTTGAAGGTTTAGTATGTTACACAAACTCTATTTGTGCGTTTTGATTAAGAAGTAAGCAAGGGTTGGCTGGTAATTACTGATTGAGAGTATCTTAGGCTGCTAGTGTTTTGGTGCTGTTGGGTTGCAATAACCAAGTACTGGCGGCTTGGTTATTGGCGAACAATTTGAACTCCAGTGATAGTTTTTGTGTATTTGCTGTGGACATCACTTCTGCACATACTTTTTCACTTGTTTCTTTGGCAAGAAAATCTGTACTTTCTACGACGGCTATTCGTTTGAGGCCGGCTTTGACTAAGGCAGGAAATACTTCTGACGTTAGGTATTGATGAGCGTCTTCGCTTATGACCTCTAAGGCGCTAAAATCAAGTAATATATGGCAGAAATGTTTGCGACTGATAGGCTTGAGCGCTGTAATCATTAGCTCCTTCCATCTTTCTAGTTTGAGAAATCCTTGAGGAGCTACTACCAAATAATTATGGTTTTTCTCTTGGTAAATCTCGCCGTAGGTTTTTTGTAGCAAATAGTTCCGCATAAAGAAATAGCGCCTGTGTCAAAAATATATCCTGATGATGTCTGGGCATCTGAGGGTATAAACGGCGTTTTCGACAAACTAGTTCTATTTTTCGATAAAAATATTTTTTCTATCGGTAAATCACTTCTGCAACAAGTCTGCTTTTAATTTGACTTTTCGGCTATAACTACTTGATTGACAATTTTTTGCGTGCCACCTCTATGCTCTCTCATAAATTGCTTTAGTCTTTCTGCAATTAGCTCTCTTTCGGCTTGATTATGGTAGAGCCGCTCTAGGTGCTGAGCAAATTGCACCTCATCAGCACAAGCAAAAGCGCAGCCCAAACCTACCAATGCAACCGCTTCGCTGTATCTGCGGTATTTCTTGCCAAAAAGCACTGGGATGGCAAATACCGCTGGCTCTAGGATATTGTGTAAGCCGGTACGAAAAGCGCCTCCGACATAGGCTATATCGGCATATTGATACAGGGCTGCTAGCTTCCCTACGTTGTCTATCAAGAGGCAATCGGCGGCGGCGGCAGTTTCTGGAGTGGCTTGGGAGTAGCGCAAAACCACCCCTTTGCAGCCTTGGGCTGCTTGTTGCAGCGCCTGCTCGCTCATCTCGTGTGGGGCAATCACAACCTTGAGTGTGGCTTGGAAACGCGCCAAGACTGGCAGGGTTACCTTGAGGTCTTCTGCCCAACTACTGCCAATCATCAAGAGTGGTTTTCCAGCTTTGAAAGCCTCTACAATAGGGTCTGTTGGGCGCTGTTGGGCAATACTCAGGACTCTGTCATAACGGGTATCGCCTGTAATGCGGATACGCTCAGGAGCTACTCCAGCACGAAGCAGACATTGGCGTGAGGCATCATCTTGTACAAAAAGGTAGTCAAAGTTGTGAAGAATATGGGCAAACCAGCGTCCTCTCCAGTCGAACAACCACTGGTCAGGGCGGAAGGTGGCTGAAAACAAAATTAGCGGAATCTGACGCTTTTGCACGGCGGCCAAGTGGTGATACCAAAGCTCATATTTGACAAAAAATACAGCTATTGGTTTGGCTATATCCAAAAATCGGCGTGCATTGCTAGCTGTATCAATGGGCATATAGCAGACTACTTCGGCAAGCGCATAGTTTTTTTGCACTTCATACCCCGAGGGGGAAAAAAAAGTCAGGAGCAACTGGTGATTGGGGTGTGTAGCCCGCCAAGCCTCTATCACGGGTCGGGCTTGTTCGAACTCGCCTAGGGAAGCGGCGTGTAGCCATACCCACGGTTTGTGTGGATCAGCAGCGGCTATAGCCAGTTCCAAACGTGTAGCCCAATCCTTGCGTCCGTCTATCCAACGTTTAGCCTTGGGATTGACAACAGCTACAAGGCTTATGGCCAAGCGATACAGCCTAATCAGGCAATTATATAAGAAAAGTATCATTTTATAACAATATTTACTTGACCTAGGGGTTCACAGGGTTTGGCTCTCTAGATTTCCAGTGTATACATCTAACAAGCCAATTTTGATGAGTTTGAAGTTGTTTTTAAGACCATTCATCTACCATTACTTTGTAGGTAGGGTCTTCTAAAATATTGACGACTATCAATTTATCCGCATTCTTGAGCAAGCGCTTACAGTCAGGGCTTAGGTGTTTGAGTTGTACTTTTTTTCCCAGCTTGTGGTAGCGCTCTGTAATTTTGTTGAGCGCCTCGATGGCCGACATATCTGCTACCCTACTTTCGGCAAAATTGATGACAATTTCGTCGGGGTCATTGATAGGGTCGAATTTATCATTGAAAGCTGTTATGGAAGCAAAAAACAAAGGGCCATAAATTTCATAATGTTTGACACCTTGGTCGTCCAAATATTTGCGGGCGCGTATACGTTTGGCATTATCCCAAGCAAAGTTGAGCGCTGAGATAATCACCCCAATCAATACGGCCAATGCAAGATTGTGTAGATATACGGTGATGAATGTAACCAAAAGCATCACCGCAATATCATTGCGCGGCATTTTGTTGAAGGCTCGCAAGCTTGTCCATTCAAACGTTCCAATAGCGACCATTATCATCAGGCCGGTAAGTGCAGCCATCGGTAGTTGCTCCACCCAATTCGCACCAGCCAATACAAAAACTAGCAAGGTAATGGCAGCGACTATCGCCGAGATACGCGTTCTTGCGCCAGCCGATACATTGATGAGACTCTGCCCCAACAAACCACAGCCGCCCATTCCCGAAAACACCCCTGACAGTACATTGCCCAAACCCAGCGCCAAGGCCTCTTTGTTGCTACGTCCACGGCTTTCGGTCATCTCATCGAGGATATTGAGGGTCAATAGGCTTTCTAACAAGCCTATGGCAGCAATAGTAAAGGCATAGGGCATAATGATAGACAAAGTCTCCCACTGGAGAGGTACTTGGGGCCAATGAAACGGCGGAAGTCCCCCCTTGATAGAGGCCAAATCGCCCACCCGTTTGGTATCAATCCCTACCAATGAGACCAGTACAAAAACAATCAGAATAGCCATTAAAGAGGCGGGTATGGCCTTGGTGATTTTAGGAAGTCCCCAGATTAGTAGCATTGTTAGCAGTACCAACCCCGCAAACCAATACAAAGAGCTACCACTCATCCAGGTATGTTCATCTATTTGAAATTGTTTTATCTGAGACCAAAAAATAGTAATTGCTAGGCCATTAACAAAGCCAAAAACAACCGAATGAGGCACTAGACGCATAAACTTAGCCAAGCGTAAGACTCCGGCCAACAACTGTACTACGCCCGATAACACTACGGCTGCCAATACATACTCCGTGCCGTGACTTTTGTATAGATGTACCAATACTACGGCTGTAGCGCCGGCAGCTCCAGAAATCATCCCCGGACGGCCTCCCAACAGCGCCGTTGTCAGCCCTAACACAAACGCAGCATACAAACCTGCTAAGGGTGATAATCCCACCAACATCGCAAACGCAACGCCTTGAGGTACCAGCACCAAGGCCACCGTAAGTCCGGCCAAAACCTCGGTTTTGTAGTTTACATTAGGGGATAACTCAAAGAGATTGAGATACTTATTCATAGGCCAATGATTTGAAACGGCTGCAAAGGTAAACATTTTGGATATAAAATATCTAGCTGCCCCAAGTATCAAGCTAGGGCTGAGTACGCAAGCATTACCGTGTTCCTATGTCTGTCTTTTTGATTTTGTAGTTGGTCTGTATACGGCTGATGATTGTTTTACAAGGTTACAAAAGGCCTCATAACGCTCAATTTGTTGTTGATACGGTTTGAGCGCATTACAGTACTGCTTGCCTTTGGGCTTAGTAATTACTTCATAAAAGTTATTTGTTCCATCAGGATATTCCTCCAAATTCTCGAACACATACTGTCGGAAGTTATGGTGCATCGTCAGCCAGCCTTGCTCCGAAGAGTGTATTTGAGGGATACTCTCTTGGTAGAAATACAGGATTTCCCTCAGCAATGTATCGTTTTTGATATTGGTGAGCTTGCCTCCCGATTTAAAACCTTCATATAGACTGGTATTGGGGCGAAGCCAAGCATTGCCTTGGCTATACTCAAAAGCAGCGGCCAATGTCACTGTATCATACGGCTCCTCAGGCTGGAGCGCGCCAAGGTACCGATACAAGGAATCATATTCTTGATATATTCCAATCAACTGCTTGGTCTCGTCTATATCATCTTGGATTTCTTCGCAAAGATTGAGTAAAAAAGTTTTAACCAGAGCCTGTTCGAGCGACTTATCGCGACAGTCTGTAATAAGGGCTGCCAACAATACCCCTATAAACACAATGGTTACCTCTCTAAAGAGGGTTTTGGAACGTTCCCAAAACTTTAAGAACTGGAATTTTCTCTTCATAAATGTCCGTTAAATGCTTTCTGAAGTAGTCTGTATAGTTTATATGGTAAAGCATAATGAAGGTAAGGTCTTTGTATGAACTGACAAAATAAGCCCTCAATATTTTTTGTCTATCCGCTGTTATCGTGGCAAGGGGTAAAATTAATTAAAATTTATTTGGACTAATTCTAAATAAAATTTACCTTTGCTGTGTAAATAGTAATTGGTCTTGTAGGTTGTGGGGAGATTTTTAAACTGCAACATTGTTGCGAAAATTCTCCCCTATCCCTACATTTGCATATGGGCTTGTCTTGAGCCCGGTATCGTGTCTAGCCCTTGTTTTTTTATCAAAGGCAAGAGCAAAATAAGTTTCCATAAAATTCTGATAAACTTTTAGCCCTCATCTTAACAATGATCAAAGCCGAACAACTGACCAAACAATATGGAGGCCATACTGCGCTCAATGCGCTGAACCTCCACATAGCAGCGGGAGAAATCTATGCCCTGCTTGGCTCCAACGGAGCTGGAAAATCGACTACCATCCATATTTTTATGGGCTTTTTGCCGCCTACTTCGGGTAAGGCCTTTATTAATGAACGTGAAGTAGTTTCCGGCGATGTACAACTAAAGCAATGGGTGGCCTATATTCCGGAGGTAGTCAACCTATATCCCAACTTATCGGCCTTACAAAACTTGGCTTACTTCAGCGGTCTTTCGGGCTTCAAATACAAGCTCGAAGAACAAGAGCAGCTGTTGCTCGAAGCTGGTCTGCAAGCAGACAGTTTTCGGAAGCCTGTGGGCAGCTACTCCAAAGGGATGCGCCAAAAAGTGGGCATTGCGATTGCCTTGGGCAAACAAGCCAAGGCGATTTTTATGGATGAGCCTACCTCAGGGCTTGACCCTCACGCGAGCAATGAGTTCTCGGCTATTTTGCAGCGCCTCAGCCAAAAAGGGGTTAGTATACTGATGGCTACACACGACTTATTTCGGGCGCAGGAAAGCAGCCACCGCATCGGGATTATGCACTTGGGCAATTTGCTCCACGAGCAGGCTACAGCCTCACTCTCGGCGGTAGAGCTAGAACAGCGCTATCTGGAGACAGTTCAAGGTTTTACCCAATCCAACAGCGTTGCCTTATGATACAGCAAATATTCCGTAAAGAACTAGCCGAGCTTTTCCAAAGCAGGCGATTCCGTGTGCTGGCCTTGGGTTTGGGGCTGCTATGGGCGGTGGCCTTGTTGAATGGTTTACAATACTACCAACATCACAACCACACTGCGCACAAAGCCTCGGAAGCAAGCTACGCACAGTGGCTGGGGCAGGGGGAGAAAAACCCACACTCGGCAGCACACTATGGTTTTTATGTCTTCAAGCCTGTGCCGCTGATGGCCGTGATTGAGCGTGGAAGCAGTGATTTTCTGGGCAACATCGTTTGGCTTGAAGCCCACCGCCAAAATGAAGTCAGGGATGCCGCCGCTGCCGATGCCGGGTCGTTGTTACGAATGGGGCAACTGAGCATTGGGTTCTTGCTACAGTTCATAGTACCCTTATTCGTTATTCTACTTTGCTACAATCAGTTCAGCAAAGAGCGCGAACAAAATACGCTCAAACTCTTACTCAGCACCCGTGCCCGTGTATCGGATTTGTTTGTGGGTAAATGGCTGGCCTCCTTGGTCGCTGTTTGGAGCTTGGTGCTTCCCTTGTTGATGCTGACTGTAGGGTTGATGGCTTTACAGCCAAGTGGTGAGTCTTGGGTCGATGTGGTAGTACCTGCGCTGCTGTGGCTGGTGTTAGGTTTGTTTTTGTTGTATGCCTTGGTGGCTACAGTAGCCATTGCGGTATCGGCGGCAGTGGCGCAGTCAGCTACGAGCTTGGTGGTTTTGGCCGGATTCTGGCTTATCGGAGTGTTTTTGGTGCCGCGTTTTGGGGCGGTGTTGGCCGACACCCTCTACCCTACCCCTAGCTCCTTTGCCTTCGACCAACGGATTGAAGCCCTACGCAAAGGCGGACTTGATGGCCACGGGCCGCCCAACCAAGATTTATTGCAAAAAACACTGGCAAAATACGGCGTTGACAGCGTGTCGCAGTTGCCTGTAAACTTTGCGGCTATCTCGTTACAAGCCGGGGAAGATGCCGATGCGGCCATTTATGATGTGGTGTACCAAGATTTGTTTGCGCAATTCCGCCGTCAGGAGCGCTGGCTGCGCTATACGGCCTTGCTTTCGCCTTTTCAGGCTTTTCAAAACCTATCGATGGCCTTGAGCAATACGGATGTCCACGCGCACTTACGCTTTGCCGACCAAGCCGAAACACACCGCCGGCGGATGCAAAAAGACATCAATAGGTATTATGAGACCAACAATACGGGTAATGAGGAGTTTTGGGCGAGCATACCCCGCCTTGACTACAAACCGGCTACACTGAACGAACGGCTCGACCTCGCAAAAGCAGATTTAGCCGCACTAGGAGTCTGGCTGCTGCTTTCCCTTGTTTTTGCGCTATTTTCTATCCGACAATTCAAACTGACCTAAGGCTATGTTTGCACATATATTTCGCTACGAATGGCTTTCGCTACGCCAAAACCGCCTGTTCCTTGGGGTATTTGGTTTTACCTTACTGTTGTGTCTGTTGGCGCTTTGGAGCGGCTGGCAGCACTACCAACGCCAAAAGAATGTACTGGCGGCGTTGCAAGACTACGAACAGACACACTACCAAGAGCTGGCCACACAGCTGGAGAGCATTGCCCGTGGAGAGCCTTTCAAAGGCAACCCGCATATCAATCCATCAAAACCTACCACGATGGCTTTTGGTCCCGGCTTCCGCTTTGCCTACCGAGAGCCCTCGGCAATGCAGGTGCTCAATGTAGGACAGAGCGACCTACACCCCTACTACTACAAAGTAACAGCCAACAAAGAACAGGGGTTGTACCACCAATCAGAAATCAAAAACGGGACGCTGCGCTTTATAGGCACTTTTGACCTGAGTTTTGTGCTGATTTATTTACTGCCTCTGCTGGTGATTGCCTTTAGTTTTGATATGCTGGCCAATGACAAAAGTGGCGGCGTACTGCCCTATCTCGAAACTTCACGCTGGAGCCTGCCCGCCATTTTATTCAGCCGCTACCTATGCCGACTCTTGCTGTTTTTTGGCAGTGTTTGGGGGCTGGTCGTGGTGTTCTTGGCCATCGCGTTTCAAGGGCTGGGGTTCGTGGCTTTGACCTCGTTTTGGGGTTGGACATTGCTGCTCTTGGGCTATCTGGCCTTTTGGTTTGGGCTGTCGTTTATGGTCAATATGTGGGGTAAAAGCGCCCACTACAACGCAAGCGTGTTGGTGGTAAGCTGGCTAGTCGTCGTGGTGCTGTTGCCCGGTATCTTGCAATATCTCAGCGATGTAGCCTATCCCGCCCCCAATAGGGCGGCGCTGGTAACCCAAACCCGAGAGGCAGGTATAGAGGTGCAAAAACGCGCCTCGGAAGCCCTCAACGACTACATCGAAGACCACCCCGAACTGGCCGCCAACAAAGAGGGCTTGAACCTTCAGGACTTCGGGACACGGTATTTTGTACAGATGCAAGAAGTCGAAAAAGCGCTGGCTCCTACCAAGGCGGCCTTTGAACGTCAACAAACCAACCGCGACCAACTGATACGGGGGCTGGCTATCCTTTCCCCTGCCCTGCTAGCGCAGGAGCTGAGCAATGAGCTGAGCGCCACCACCAACCAACACTATCAGTATTTGGCTGCCGATGCCTTGGCACTACAACAAGCGCTACGTGCCGATTTGGTGCAAAAAATCTTCTTGGGTAAGCCAATGCTCCCCGTCGACCTAGAAGCGCTGCCCCAATTTCGCCCAAGTAACCGCTATCATCAACCACAAGGCCAATGGCTGCTGGCTGGTTTTGGGCTCCTGTGGGTCTTGGCGCTGGGGATGGCCTTGAGTGGTTTTTGGAATTTCAAACGCTTTCGGGTACGGCTGTTTAGCAAAGAAGTAGGCGTTTGAGTTAGGTTTGCAGCGCCAAAGGTTTTCTAGATACTGCCGTTTTGGCAACCTCAGCCTGTAGCGGCGTAAAGTTTACACCGCTACAGGGTGAACAAGTTCGTTTTCATCCCTGTTGGGTGTTTGAAAGAAGTACTAGAGTCTGACCCCAATCATCAGAATATCGTCGCGCTGGGGATTGTTGCCCTGATGCTCGTTGAGCGCTTTCTCAAAAGCTACTTGTTGCTCGGGCAATGGCAAAGCTGCTACTTGAGTTATGAGAGTATGTAGGCGTTTTTCTCCAAACCGCTTGCGTTTGTCATCGTTTTGATTTACCATTCTATCACTGCTCAGATAAATCATACTCCCGATAGGGAGCGCGATTTCTTGGGTCTCGAAGCTTTTTGCCTCATTTTGAATTCCTCCAATAGATTGGTGTGGATATGCCAACGCTCTCCTATAGCTTGATTTATGTTCAACTCCAAAGGATATCTGCGCACCGCTTCCAAGTCACCGTCTAACGCTGGGAAAACCCATCAGATTGAAAAAATCGCCCAAAAGCATTGACAGATAAGTTTTTATTGATGGGCAGGTAGGTTTCAAAAAAACCACTCAAACTATTGAAAGAGCCATATTGAAGCCCCAGCCTAGTGTTTTGTTTTACATCTTCACGTTTGGGAATAATATTGATTACCCCCGAGAACGCATCAGGGCCATAAATCACCGAAGCTGCTCCATAAATCACTTCTACCCTTTCGGCAAAACGTAAAAGGGGATGGACTTGCCCACAGACAAGAAAGTTCCACCAAAAGCATTGAGTTTACGCCCATCTACCAAAACTAAAAACCGATCGTTTCCTCCGACCCCTCTAATACTATAAAACTCTCCAAACCGGCCTGAGTTGGCAATCACATCTACGCCGGGTAGTTCTCGGAGTAAATCCGATAAGTCTTCGTAGCCCCTCTCTTCGAGTTGCTGTCGTGTGAATACTAGGGTGTAAGCAGGCGCATCACTGAGTTTTTGTGCATACTGACTTGCGCCCAGAACCTCTTGTTCTTGGCGCTGAGCGCTGTATAAGTCTAGCAAAGACTCAGGCCTAAACTCCAGAGGGTCGAGGTTAGTGCTGTCTGGTGGAGCTTGAGCCAACATTGTTTGCCAAAAAAAGCCCAAAACACGAGCATACAGCCATAACACGCCCAGTCGGTTTGGGTTTTGTTATGTTTCATCATTTTCATTAGGCTCGGTAAAGACAATTATTGTCCTCCCCCTCATTTCCCAAAAAATACACAAACTATTTGTGATACCGTTTGTAGTACTACGAAAAAAAACTGTTTTCTGTTTAAAATAATATCAAATATTTTGCCAAAGCACATTTTTACAGTGTAAGTTTTTTAGCCAAGACTAAACTTTTCAAGCTCATAATACGTTATCTATGTGTGATTATTCTTGAAAAGCACTTGCCCATTGCTTTACATTTACCAACCCCACACACACCATTATGATTTATTTAGCTACCAAAGAAGCCGAACAAGGCAACACTATAGTTTATTTTTCAAAAAATCGCAAAACCCTCAAAGATATGGGATTCCGTTGGATTACCACTTTTGATAGCGAACACAAAGCCATTATGTGGGCCAATGAGAGTTTTATGTTCAACACTAAAGAGTATCTATACGACTAAATGCTATACCCCAGTATGTGAGATATGAAGGCTTGTCGCTTGTAAGTAGCAGATAGGATGTGTGTGTTGTAAATCAAGTGGCGAGTCTTTTTTTTATAAAAAACAAACGGTTTGAGAAGCCGTTTTTTTTGTTTGCTCATAACTATGTCGTATGTTTGCGGCATACAACTAGGTTACACCTTGTTATTACTCCGACAGTATATATATGACTACGAAATCAATTGCCTTTTCAGAAGATTTAAAAGCCTTGGCTGAGATGGCCAAGTGGCTTTCCCATCCGGCGCGTTTGGCTATCTTATTACATCTAGCCAAAACCAAGACCTGTATCTCGGGTGATATTGCGCAGGAGTTACCTTTGAGCCGCACGACCGTGTCCCAGCATCTGCAAGAATTGAAGAAAGCGGGTTTGGTCAAGGGTGAAATAGAGGGGTTGACTGTCTGTTATTGCCTAGATTCCAATCGCATCGCCCAAGTTTCGGCAGCATTGGGTGGCTTTTTGGCCAATATACTGACTGAGGATACGCCTGACTGTTATGATTGCCCCCCAGGGGCTTGTTAATCCCTTACACTCCAAAACTGATTTTATTATGAGCAAAACTACAACAACCGAGCCGCCCAAACGCATTGGTTTTTTTGAACGTTACTTGAGCCTTTGGGTCGCCTTGTGTATTGTGATAGGTGTACTGTTGGGGAGCTTGATGGGCGATACTTTCAAGGCTGTAAGCAACTGGAAAATAGCCGAAGTTAATGTCCCGATAGCTATTTTGGTTTGGCTGATGATTTATCCGATGATGGTGCAAATCGATTTCAGTTCGTTGCGCCATATCAAACACAATCTGCGCGGGCTTTGGCTAACCTTGATTGTCAATTGGGTGGTTAAGCCTTTTTCGATGGCTTTATTTGCTTGGCTATTTTTCACGCAGCTTTACGGCGCTTGGATTAGCCCAGAATTGGCCAAAGAATACTTAGCTGGAGCCATTTTGTTGGGAGCTGCTCCTTGCACCGCAATGGTATTTGTTTGGTCATACCTAAGCGATGGAGATGCTAACTATACTCTGGTACAGGTATCTGTGAATGATTTGGTGTTGCTGGTGGCTTTTATCCCGATTGTACAATTCCTTTTGGGAATGAACGCTATTTTTATTCCTTTTGACACCCTGATAGTGTCTGTTATTGTATTCGTCGTCATTCCATTAGTGGCGGGGTATTTCTCCTACCGTTGGCTAATGAAGCACAAAGGCGCGCAGTGGTTCACATCAGTATTTCTACCGGCGCTCAAGCCTGTGTCGATTGTGGCACTATTAGGTACATTGGTGCTGCTCTTTGCGTTTCAGGGAGCGCAGATTGTCCAGTCGCCGCTCCATATTTTCCTGATTGCTATCCCTCTAGCCATTCAGACTTACTTCATCTTTTTTCTATCCTGGTTTTCAGGGCGTTATTTAGGGATTCAGTACCAAATATGTGCTCCGGCAGCAATGATTGGAGCCAGTAATTTCTTCGAGTTGGCAGTAGCAGTAGCTATTGTTCTATTTGGGATGGACTCAGGTGCCACCCTAGCGACGGTAGTGGGGGTATTGATAGAAGTACCTGTGATGCTCTCGTTGGTATATTTGGCCAAACGTTGGCGCTATTGAGGCCTTGATTGTTTGAAAATATTGTTGTGCAAATACTGTTGCTAGGTCCTTCGGCTAGGGTTATCCAACCATTACAGCATTGCACAACCACACAGCCCTCTTGTCAGAGGGCTGTGGTGTTTTCTTGAGAACACATCGTTTTATGAGCCTTGAAACCGCTGCGCTTGGTGTCCGGTGGCTTTTTCCCATTGCTCAACAATATCTTTGCAATAATCAGGATTGATTTCTGCCGCATAGCAAGTCCTCCCTGTATCTTCGGCTACCATCAGGGTAGTACCTGCGCCTGCATAGGCATCAATCACCACTTCGGCATCTCCCGAAAAAGCAGCCACAAGGTACTCCATAAAGTCATAAGGTCGGCTGCCTCGGTGTTCGGCCAATAGACTGGGGTTGTGGCTCGATTTAATCTCGATACGCCAAGCATCCTTGGTTTTGCGCTGAATGCCTGTTTCTTGCGAAAACACAGCTGTATAAATCCATGTTTCGGCATCCGCTTGGGCCTTGGTTGGATTTTTGGCCGTTATCCAGCAGGCCATCGACCATCGGTAGGGCATTTCGGTTGTTTGGAGCAGCCGTTGTACCTCGTGTAAGGCTGGCGTAACCGCCACGATGCGGGCACGTTGCGCCAGCCAGTCGAGCGTCCAGTCATACGGAGCGGGGTTTTGCTCGTCGATTTCGGTTTGGTATGGTGGGTTTACAAAGGCAAAAGCTGCCTGCGCCGGCAAACGCTTTTGAAACACCGGCGATGATGCATCCCCACAGTAGAGCCAGTGGCGGCCTAGCTGCCACCATTCGCCTAGTTTTACTTGGCGCATTTGACGTTCGATGCGCTCCTGCTCAACGCGTTCCTCCGCATTTTTCTTGTCTCTAAAATACTCTGCAGTGCGTTCGGCCTCCTCACGAGTGCCGGTACGCTTCATTTGTAGGGCATCTTTGTAGGCTTCCATCACCGACTGCTTGTCGATGCTTTTGAGCTCTTTCAAGCTGGCTACAAACCACTCCTTGAGATTAATCTCCTCCTCTTCGATATTGTCTTGCAATACGTTGTACTCATAGAGCGTTAGGTGGTCGTCGAGGTTGTCGTAGTTTTTCTTAAACTGTTCGAGCAACTCCATAAACTCCCCTGCCAGCCGATTGTCAGACTGAAGCACGGCCTGTGCTACTTGCTGGCGCATCGCCTGCAAATCAAAAAGCTCCTGTATGATGATGCTGTCTGTTTTGATATCACGGATAGCCTGTGATATTTCAATGACCTGCGTTTTGTTGAGACTTTGTTTGATGACCATATCATGAAACCAGGCCCAGTCCTCTTTAGCCGCACGGTGAATTTCTTCAAGCTTGTACACCTCGTCCATTGGCGGCTCTTCGGGGCGCAGCTCACGCAGATATTGAAACACTTCAGCAGCATTGAGATAGCGCCTCACCGTACTTTCGGCCATCCCGAGGCGTTGGGCATAGGCTGCCGCTGAGTACCCCCTCTTGCTGTCTTTTTGTACTACTTTGAGGGCGTTCAAGCCTATCTCGATAGGTTTGGTTTCGCTTTGGGTATTGCCCAAAACCAGTTGTATGAGCGCCTCTGTATCGTCCACATCACGTATCACACAAGGTAAGTCCGTAAAGCCTAAGGCACAGGCAGCGTGATAGCGGTGCTCGCCTTCGATGATTTGATACTGCTCACTATCCGGCAAAGGGCGTACCACTAAGGGGTGGGAGCTATCAAAACCGTCGTTGGTAATCAGGATTTTGAGCTGGGCTATTTTATCTTCGTTGGCGCCCAAAGGACGGTTATCGGGGTGAGGAACTATCTGACCAACAGACAAAAGACTAATCTCGGCAGCTTTAATACGAACAACAGGGGTGGGTTCTTGTGATTCCAAGGGGATAGACGGGCTAGTGGGTGGGGTGATAAGGGTACTCATATTTACACAAAACAAAATTAGCACAATTTGACCAAAAACAGAAACTAGTAAAGACGCATATTTTGCCAATAAAAATAGCGAATGACAAATTAAATAGCAAATATTTAACCAAAAATCTACTGTTGGAGGCTGCCTCTTCCTCGAACCCCTGTGAGCTAAGTCTCATTTCACCCCCAAAATGAGGACTCAGCTCACGCCACTGAATGTTTTTCCAAATGCCACAGTTAAAACTGTGGGCTAAGTCTTATTTTACCCCAAAATGAGGACTCAACTTGCCTCGAAGCCGGAACTCCGAGCTACTTTTCCAAAAATATCCAGTGATGTGGCCGCAACTTATCGTGGAGCTGAAGCGCCAAGCTGCTTTTCCAAAAATATCCAGAGGGCGTGAGTTTTTTTCAAAATACCTCCTCAAACCCCGGCTTACACTCCCTTGCTACAAAAAATTCTATCGTTCAAAAAGCCTCTTATACCGTTAAAAATTGGCGTTGCACCGACAATTCCAAAAAATCTATCAAATACAACAACCTTCCTACAAACAAGTAGGTTTAAATACATAGTTTATCAAAACAGCAACCCCTAAATATTTATCTAGTATGAACAAGTTATTCTCTTGGTCGCTCGCATTAGTATTGATGCTGACCCTACAAAGCACTGCTTTTTCACAAGATTTCTTTGTGTATGATGGCGACGATTTCTCTGTGTGGCTTGAAACCAACTCCGACAAAAGCAAAATTACTGGCGTTAAGTTTTCTGCTGAAGGCCAATGGCACGCTTTCAAAATTATCGACTTCTATAATTTAGAAAGTGATAGCAAAGGAGGTTTTGTATATGTAGTAAAAGATGGTGCCGGCAATGAGTTTACGGTAGATTATCGCCGCTATGCTGACTATATTGTAGTACACGCTGAGGATGGTACCGAATGGAGGCTCCGCCGTAGAAAGTAAGGGAGTATTGATTTCCCCAACCCCATCTGCCCGCCAATACCCGCTCCATCACTGGAGTAGGTGTTGGCGGGTCTTGTTTTGGGAAAAAGAAATACTTGAAGGATAAATTAAAATCATTATCAACTGATTATAAGACGGTTACAAGTATTTACTTGAGGTAATACTCGAATATGGTACGGGTTTTGTAGGTGTATCGTCGTTGGATTTTATGTTCTTGTTGTACAACTAAGCCAACCCCACATACGATGCCTTTACATACGCGACATATACTCCCTTCGGTTGGCCTTAGCCTGTTGATGTTTTTGATGATTCAATGTGGCCAAGACCACTCCAGCCAAGCAGCAGATAACCAACCAGCCAAACTTGCGCTGACGATGCCCGATGAAGAAAGTGAAGACTTTCAACCTTTCTCTGTGCCATTGGAACGTGAGCTGCGCGATAGCTTGCCTACAGCTACTCACACTACACCATTGCAAAAAACAGCCGAAACACAGTCTCAAAGCGAAGACACGGATAAGCCTAACATCATCATTACGGAAATAAATGTGCATAGCACAAAAGAAAATATCCGCCTTGACAAAGACCAGCTCCAAAAAACAGGTGTTACCATTCGAGGCGCTGATAATAGTCTGTATGAGATGACATACACAGCGCCCGATAGTACTATGCGTGGCGAGGTGGTGGCAAACCCTAAGGACATTGTCATACAGGAGGAACACACCGCATTATTTATGCGCCGCTTTCAACGTGCGCTCATTTCAGGGTTTAACCAAGCCCGCGAAGATTTGATTTTTGCTTCGCAAATAGTAAAAACTATTGTGGCTGACAGTGCCGCCCCTGTTTTTCAGGATATTGTCATCGATTTCCGCCCTACTGACAGCATTCAAGTGGTACTTGAAGATATAGAAGACAACACCGACAAAGAACAAATTATCTTAGGGTCTCCCAATATCAGTACCGAAGAGGAAGTCCGTAAACGAGCCAACGATGCTCAACAACGCTTTGAAAGCTACCAAGCCGATGAGCGCAAGATGTTTGTACAGGTAGAAACTAAGGTCTTTTTTGAAAGTGGTAAGGACTTACTAGACAAAGAAAACCAAGCCCGTCTCGACGATATTGTGCGCGACATCAATAACGACATCACACGCTATACCCAAGAAAACCCCGATGATAAGTTAATTTTCTTGTTACACGTGCGAGGTTATGCCGACGAGAAGCCCTTCTTCCCCACACAAGCTGAAGAACAACGTAAATTGCAGAATCAGCAGCTCTCGGCACGCCGTGCGCAAAGTATTGAGAAGTACATCTTAAGCCGTTTGGTGAACAAAAATATCGAAATAGAAGCTATCATTGAAGGCCTTGGGGAGGAGCTACCTCCGCGTGTTTTCCCTAATGATGAGGTATCAGATCCGCGTCGACGTGCTTGTGCTATTTATTTCTTGGTGTGTAATCAGGATTATTAGTGCGCATACGCCCTTCGGTCTGATGGGCTTGTGTTCTGTCAGGTATGCGTGGTGTACGTGTCTAAGGGGGATGTGAGCGGCAAGCGCTGTGATAGCTCCCTGCATCCGACAGAATGGATAAAATACCCCCTCAACATTCGGCGCAGGACTAAGGTCGAAAGCTCGACCCTACACGCCTAAAGGGCACTGGGGAAGCCTCAAAAGACGTAAGCTCTACAACATCAAGGCCAATGCCAAACAACAAAAAAAGCCACCCGAAGAGTACGAGATGGCTTTTTTTGGTACTTATTTCTTATTGAAGTTCCTTAGCTTTATTTCTGTGAGTTTGCGTTTGGTATCGAGCGGGAAATCGCCTTTGAGCATCCAATCATAGTATGAGGGCTCTTTTTGGAGCACTTCTAGGACAGTTTTGTCGCGGTGTTTGCCAAACTTGAATATCTCTTCTCCTTTGCTGTTGTAGCCCAAACGCCCCGCAAGGTCTACCATTTTTTCGGCAGTGATTTGGTGTAGGGCATCCATATCGTTTTTGACAGGTGTATAGAGTTGCCCCTCCCCGTTTTTAATTTCCACCCCTTCGTAGCGCTGTACTTGTGCTTCTAGCACTCTGTAAGTAGCATAGGTATCGGCTTCGGCACTGTGTGCGTTTTCGAGTGTTTCGTCGCAGTAGAACTTATAGGCCGCAGAGAGGTTACGCGGCTCCATAAGGTGGAAAATACGCTGCGCATCAATCAGGCGGCGATTGCTCAGGTCGAGGTCGAGCTCTGCACGCAAAAACTCTTCGACCAACATCGGTACATCAAAGCGGATGGAATTGAAGCCGGCCAAGTCGCAACCTTCCAAAAACTTATACAGCTCCTTGGCGACCATTTTGAACAAAGGGGCATCGGCCACATCCTCGTCATAGATACCGTGTATCAAACTAGACTCCAAGGGGATGGCTCTACCCGGGTTGATTCTTTTGGTCAGCGGAAGCAGCTCACCGTTAGGCATGGCCTTCAAAATAGCAATCTCGACGATGCGATCGTTCGTAATGTTGATGCCGGTTGTTTCTAAATCAAAGAAAGCCAGCGGTTTACGCAAATTAAGGCTATGCTTACGGTCAATGGGTGGGGTACTCATAAATAAACTTATACGGAGGTGATAATTTGGTTGGCCAAGGCTTCGAGGTTGAGTTGGTCAAAACTACCCGAACTCATCATCAGCAGCACTTTGTCATTCCAATCTTGGCCAAGTAAGGTTGCCTTGAGGGCTTCGATATCTGTGAAAATTTGCAAGTTCTTATGATTAAACGCTTTCTGAATGTCTTCCGGCGAAATTTCTTCTAGTTTTTTGTGGGCTACTGTTTCGGGGCTGTAATAAATCAGTGCGGTATCGGCAGCTTTGAAGGTGTTGTAGTATTGCTGCAAAAACTCTTTGTTGAGTGAGCTAAATGTATGCAGCTCCAAGCAACCTACCAAATGGTGCTGCGGGTACTGTTGTTTGACCGCTTGTGCCGTGGCTCTGAGCTTAGAAGGCGCGTGGGCAAAATCCTTGAATATGATGGTTTGCTCGCTTTCGGCTACTTTTTCGAGGCGGTTGGCCGCCCCTCTAAAAGACTGTATGGCCTCATAAAACTGCTCTTCTGTTACGCCCAGGCGCAAGCAGACCAACTTAGCTGCCTGAATGTTTTTCATATTATGCTCCCCGAACACTTGCAAAGGAATTTCTTGCTTATCAGGCCCTATGAGGAAGGTCTGCTCATCTTTGATTTTGTGTGGATGAGCCACATAATCTATGCGGTTTACATCTGCGCGCTCTTTGTTGCCAATCACTTGTGCAATGGGGTCATCTGACGAGTATATCAAGGTGCCGGCCTTGGGGCTTTGTTCGGCAAACTGCTCAAAGGCCGCCACATACTCTTCTAAGGACGGATATACATTGATATGATCCCAAGCAATGCCGCTGATGACACCAATATGATGCTTATAGTGCCAGAATTTGGGCGTAGGGTCAAGCACAGAAGTAAAATACTCATCGCCTTCGATAATCATCACCGGAGCCGTGTGAGAAGTTTTGACCATACGCTCAAAGCCCTCTACTTCTGCCCCAATGAGGTAGTCAAAATCACGGTTGATATGCTGTAGTGTATGCAAAATAATAGACGTGATAGTAGTTTTGCCGTGGCTGCCTGCAATCACTACGCGCTGTTTGTCTTCGGCTTGCTGATAGATATATTCGGGGAAAGAGTAAATACGGAGGCCTAATTGCTGTGCTCTTTTGAGCTCGGGGTTGTCAGCACGGGCGTGCATCCCAAGGATGACAGCATCCAAGTCGGGGGTGATTTTATCTTCAAACCATCCCTCTGCCGTAGGTAGCAGGCCGTATTTCTCCAGTCGCTGACGCGAAGGGTTGAAGATTTGGTCGTCAGAGCCGCTTACCTTTACCCCTTTGAGGTGTAGGTCTATGGCTAGGTTGTGCATCACACTACCACCAATTGCGATGAGGTGTACTTTTTGCATAGGCTTCGTCTTATCGTCTTTATAAAAATCAGCAAACTAAATTGTTTGTTAGCTTTGCACCTAAGGCGCAACAATTCATTAATACAAATTTGGCAATATTTTGGCCAAAACAAAACCTTTGTCCGCTCTTTAGCCCAAAAGCGCTTGAAATCTCTCCTTGTAGCACGCCTGTATTTGGTAGGCTTAGTCGGTTTTTGTGGTTTAAGGCTAGGATAAGCAAAATCAATGTCTGTATCAGGATTCACAGGATTGATGGATGAACAAGATAAGCAAAATCAATGTCCGTATCAGGATTTATAATTTCACAGCTATTTGTCCCCTAATTATCCCCTAATCCTGATACAGACAATGTGCAAGACCCTCTAATACTTCTCCGGCAGTTTTTTGTCTAGGGCATAGATACATACCTGCTTAGCTCCTTCCTCAGTATATCGAAATTTTTTTTGCAAATTATTTATCAAAGAGCTTACATCTTGTTTTATTCGTTTGTCGTAGGCATTGAAACTATTCGTACCAAAGTCCAGCACTGCCCGCCGGAAGTTGTCATTATGTAAGTACGGAACCAGCGTATTTTCCTTTAGGTTTCTTTTGTACTTATCAAAGAGCGATAGGTAGAGCTGTGTATCGGTGATGGTCTTGCCTTCGAGGTGTATCTCTTGCGCCAAAGTTGTCGAAACATACTCTCCGTGCGTACTTTCACGAAACTCGTCGTGTTCGTCATAGTCTACTCCCGGCCCTAAAATCAGCGCCTCAAAATTGTAGAAATAGTCTTCATCAATCACAAAGGTATCTCCGGTATAGTGGCAGGTTACCTTATCCCCTTCTTCAAAATTGATGGCGTAGAGGTAGTTTTGAATGTCCTTAGAAATATGGCTTTGATTATAGGAGTAAATTGACTCCTTCATTTCCTGAAGCACATTAAAGTCATACATATCCACCAATGATTCTATAAAACCTTCAGGGAGTTGGTCTTTCAGCGCCTCCTGTTTCATAAAGAACTGCCCAACCATATCCATCGTAATCAGCTTTTCTGTTTTGACATATTTGGCCAACAATTCATTGAAGATATTGAGCGATTGTCTGCCCGAAAAACCCTTGTTACCCTCCTGTTCCGACTCAGCCAACACAGCCTTGCGTATTTTCTTGTCGAAGCGTTTGAGATCCTCTTCCGAAAGCCAGGCAGGAATCTTGCCCGTATACACCTCCATCTTAAGCAAGAGGCTGTGTTTGTCGAGGTATTTGTGGTAACGTTCGGGCTCGGCTATCCATTTGTGAATGGCCGGCGACTCTTTGTTCAATCGCGATGAGACAATGATTTTGCCCACATTTTCCAGCACTCCGGGCAAGAAATACGCCTCTAGGTTTTTGCCAAACTTATTCCGGTAAATCGATACTTCCGTATTGTAATCTAGGATATAGGGCACGCTGACCGTGATGATGCGGTCTCGAAACGAGGGTACATTTTCATAGTGTGATTTATCCGCCGGGTTGACCAAGCCCACAAACAGCGACTTGATGCGCTCTTCTATCAGCTCGACCTTGTGTACCCCGTCACTGATGATGCCGTGGAGGTGCATCAACCGTTTCACGTTATGGTCTTTGATGTCCATCAGCGCAAAAATGCCATTATTTGTTTTAGCTAGCCCAGAATATACATAATTCACCTCATCTGTCTTGAGGAGTTCGTTGAGCATATTCTGAATCACATTGCTCTTGATGGGTCGCTCTACCAAGGGATCTCCCGGGTTAAAAACGCTTATCCCTTCTCCATACTGCCTATGAAACAAAGCCTTACGCACATACAACATCTCAAACACGGCCATCGGGTCACCCAAAATATTGAGCAAAGACGCATACAGCGAAGAGCATATCGTACAGGGAGTTTCCCGGAACACCCACTCATACTCTCGCTCCGAAAACAGCTTGAGTTTGAACGAATCATCCGGAATTAGTTCGTCCAAAAACTGTATCCGGTAGCTTTTGGGTATATGCAAAATGGGATGGTCGTGGCTTGGGCAAGCAAACTGCAAATAATCTTGATTGAAGAGCGAGTAGCTGTTTAGCTCGGTATTGCCGTTTTGCTCGGCTACTTCGGCCAACACCCGCTCTACCCGCGAAATACCTCCCAACTTCTTGACATCCAATCGCCAGTAGGTCTGATAGGTCGTTCCTTCGGGTAGCTGGGTGTAATTTTCAAATTTCTGCAATAGATTATTTAAAAAAGTACTCTTTCCACTCCCCGGCGGGCCTTCAAACAAGAAGATATGGTTGTTCTGCACCCCCTTCTTAAACCCATTGGTCAGTTTCAGAAATCGGTTGGCAAAGAGTAAATCCGTAAAAAAAGGATTATCGCACTCCTTCACAAACAAGTTGTTGAAGTTATAACGGGTCATCTCCTGTGGATTTTCGGGATTACCCTCACTGATATAGTAGTACACCATATCATAAAAAAGCTGAAAAATATCCCTAAAGATGCGGTCCGGCTCTTGAGCGGCCAACTTTAGAAAATCTTCAAAAGGCATCGGAATACGCATATCCTTGCTGCGCATCTGTACCCCTAGGTTGGCCAAAGCAGTGATTTTAGGTTCTCTCATCAGGTTATTCGTTTTATTGGGTGCATTCCAAATACAGGTTTGTATCTTTTGTGTCTTTCAATTGATGGCTATCGAAATCGCCTCTCCTCTCCCTTGCCAGCTTGTTACGTTTTTTGGGCTTCCCCCTACTAGCCACCCTTTGGGTCTGTGTTCCACAGCTCTCAACGTGCGGCTCGTACTCGGATGTCCCCTAGGCCGCGTAGCCTACATAACGCTTTCGCAGGGCATCTGCTAGGCACTTAGTTGAGAACTTCCTTACTCAACTGTCGGTTTTTCATCGTATAACGTACAGGAGTAACTTCAGGTGGTGCATCCTCATCACGCGAAGCCACCACATCAAAGGTATCCAACTTTACGGGCGCTCCCCAGAGGTATTCAATGCCCAGCATTGTATCTGCAATAAAGTCAGGAATCAGGGGCTTACCCTCAAACAAATGCTTGATATACAAACACTTATCGTGTGTACGTTCCACATCTACTTGCATTGCCGGCGGGTGATAGAGCGAGTTAATCAACATCTGTTGGTAATCTTCAGCCCTTCGGCTTTTGACATAGTACTGATATACCTGCCGCTGTGGGTCGAGGCGCTGCCCCAACACAAAGAGGTCGTGTTCATCTACAAAATCTTGGTCTACAAATGTTTTTATTAGGGTAAAGTCTGAGAAGTGCGTGCGCAGGTCAAAAATGGCTTTTCGTCCATTTTGCACCTTGCCGTCATAGTTGGCGCGAGCGTCTATTCCGGCCATTTGTTGGAACTGGTACTGAAGCTTTCCTTTGTCGCCCAAGTCCTCCACGTACTGCATCAGGCGCAAGCCGATAGCATAGGGGTTGAGCCCACCGCGCTGCAAAGCCGTAACCCCTGCATTGAGGCGGGCATAAGACACCTCGTGCCCTTTGATGCGGTCGTCTTGCAAAAAGAGTGTGTCGTGCCAATAGCTTGCCCAGCCCTCATTAATGATTTTGGTGCGTATTTGCGGCTCAAAATACACCGCTGTGTTGCGGACGATACTCATCACCAGCTTTATCCAACGATTGGCCTCTTTGCGCAAAAAAGGAGAATTGTCCCTGATAAATTCTATTAAATCTACTGACTCTACAGCATCTTCCAGCTTTTTGAGATGTGAGCTGTACTTAGTCTGAAACTCAGGATACTTCGTTTTGAGGTCTTCAAAGAAGATAGACTCGGCCAAATCCTCTCCGTGGATGCCGATAAGCTCATTGTATCGCTCTACTTCTTTGTAATATTGTGTGTCTGATATTTTCTCTATATCCTGCAAAAATTTACCAAAATAAAACCCTACCCTTGTAGGCGGCTCATTGTCTTGTGGGAAATTGCGGCGATACAGCTCCCTGTAGTAGCCATTGAGGTTGTTGATTCCTCGGCTAAACTCGATGGCATAATCGACCCAACGCCCGTGTTCGCTCCGCAGGTTGGCTATCAGCCGCTTGTCGGCCAGCGCCTGCCCCACAAAATCATCCCCCCAAGTATGCTCAAACATCCGGTTGTTTTGAAAAAAATCAATGTGTGCCAACACGTGATAGAATATCATAATATTCATCCAGTCGGGGTTGTTATCGTTATAAAACGAGATTGCCGGGCGCGAATTGATGACCGTTTCGTAAGGATTGTTGGGGTAGAGTTTGTATTTTCCTATTTCTTTGAGCACTTCCACATCATTGACCCAATAGTCGTACAAGGTCGGAATCATCACCTTGGGCGACAGTTCTATCATATCCTTGTTGGTAACGATGTATTCGAGCGAGTCGTCGTCGAAGCGCAGGCCGGCATCTTTGGCACGAGCTTTACACTCTTCCATAATGCCCTTGGTATGTTGGTCGATTAGATGCATAGGTTTGTGGTTATGAGCTAGCAAGTAGCCCTACCGGCGCGATGCCCCGGCAGGGTTGATATGGTTAATTTTAAGCCACCAGCGCCTTGATGCCTTCGATGATGCGGCCTTCGTCGGCGCTATCGGCAGCGAGGCTGTCCATCCGAATCAGGTCTTGTAAGTCTTTCAGAATACCTGATTGCTCTAGGTAGCGCTCTACGGTTGTACTGCTGTGCGACCAGCTGTTTCGGGCTACCGTAATGCCCATTCGGTTGGTATATTTCAGGATTTTACGGGTTATTTTGAGCATTTTCTCCCCGGTATTGTCCCAATCATCCCCATCTGTGCCATAAAACACATAGATGTTATAATCTTTGATAAGCTGTTCCTCTTCTACAATCTTGTCTACCAACTCAAAGGCCGGGTACACATTCGTACCCCCTGCCACTGTAGACTTGTAATAGGTGTAGAAATCATCGACTTCTTTGGCCTCGGTATCGTGCAAGATAAACCGGCTCATTACATTTTGGTTGTACTGATACATCAACCAGCTGTAGATGAACAGGTGCTGTGTGGTGATGACCTCGGTCGGTTTGCCATCCATCGAGCCGGAATAATCGCGCAAGAAGAAAACTACCGCCTGTGACTCTACGTCTTTCTCCTGCGAGAGGATACGGAACACCTTGTCTTCAGGCTTTAGGATAAACTTGTCCGTTTCGAGCGGCTCTGCCGGGTCTACATTGCCCAAGAGGATGTTGGTTTGGATAATGCGTTTGAGGGTGGCTTTCTTATCCAATATTTGCCCAAAACCCCGATGGCTGTCGGTAAGGTCATAAGTGATGCGTGTGAGCGACTTTTTATTGCCTTTTTCTTGCAGGTTGGGCAGTTCAAACTTTTCAGTTAGGATACGCCCAAGGTCAAAGGCCTCGGCCTCCACATCGTGTTGCCCGCCTTGGCCTTCACCAGACCCCTGCCCCTCGCCACTTTGTTGGGGTTGCACGGGCTTTTCGCCCAATACCTGCCCTACATCTCCTTCGCCCGCGCCGCCGGTTTCTTGCTCTTGTTGGGTGGCGCTGTCGTCGTGATAAAACTTAGCTTCGGTTGTAGTTGGCACAATGACAACCTTGCCGTCCTTACCAGTGCCGGGCTTGATGATTTTACCCAAGCGAATCCGTCGTGGGAATCCGTCTTTTTCGCGCAGTCGATCCTGTTCTAGTAGTTCCTCTATGGTCTGCAAGGCCAAGCGATAGGAGGGCATCGGCGCTAAGCGCAGAAATGTACTGAAATCATTGGCTGCATAAATGCCTACGGCAGGGTCAATCGTTTTATCTATCTGCCCTGCGGTAGGTGTAGGCAAGTGGTGTTTTTGGTTTTGTGCCAAAGCCCATTCCTTACGGATTGCTGCCTCTTGTTCAGGAGATAGCGCGGGGTTTTGGAGCGCTTGTATAAATGGTTTTTCAAAGTCTTGCATCATAGGGCATTGCACCTTTTAGAATGTGTGTGAAATCTGAGAGTGTAATCACTGACTGTGGTCATCGGGAAACTTGTGAGTGGCTGTCCAAAATCGCTGATTGTTCTTTGGCTCAAAAGTCTTTTATCAGTGCTTTGTTTTAGTAAAACAAGTAAACAAGCGCAAAAATTTCAGGTTTTTAGGTTTATGATATAATTTATCGTTGTCGGAGGTTTTCTGAGAGGCTACCAAAAACGACACGCCATTGGACACTTTCCAAACCACATAGTTTAAAACTGTGGGCTAAGTCTCATACTGCCCCCAAGTGGCGTGCAAAAACTATCTATTTTTGAATGTCAGTGGTTTTGTTGTCTTGGAGCTTACTCGGTCTTTGCTAGCGTGGAGTTTTGTCTGATTTTACTTGTCTCACAAACTCAAGGCTAACTTCAAAACCCTCGGCAATCTCGTGTAAAGTCAGCTTCCCACGGCGGAGCACTTTTTGAATCGCTTGGATTTTAGCCTGCAACTGCCCTTGTGTGAGTCCTTGCTCTCTAACTTCTTGTAAAATCGCTTCTTCGATTCCCATATTTTTACGTTATTTTAAGGTTTCTTGAATCTGTTTGTCAAATGTGCTGAAATTTGCTCGTTTGTCAAATCGCACGTAGCAACGGATAAAATGGAGCAAGTTACGTGTTTTATATTGCTCATAATTAGTATTTTGCAAACTTCTGACCAAGTCCATTTTCCAAACCAATTGTTTATCATCGCTAAGATTTTGCTTGATAAGCGCCTTGCGGGCGGCTAACATCCCGATAGAAAAAGGATTGCCGGCTATCTCCAGTTCGGCTTCGCTTTTTTCGAGGAGTTTGAGTGTGGCAAAGCGATAAACAAGCGCTGTATCTCGGTATTGATAATGGTATTGATTGGGGTGAAAATCGGGGTTATCATCCGTAAGCAGCGCCAAGGCCATCACGTCTTGTTTCCAGTGTTCATGAATGCGGATGAAGTAGGTAAACATGCGCTCAGCCAAGGCGCTGTCTTGATAGCCCTGCACTTCGATATGGATGAGAAGCCAACGGGCTTGACCATCCTAGTATATACCTTCACGAGCTTATCAACATAACGTTTTTTCTCACCCAACTCCTTGTCTAAGCACTCAAAAGGCTTGCCGAAATCGACGGCTTGCGTCGCCCATTGGGGGAAGCAATCGTGTAGAAAATCATCGAATAAATCTTCGATAATGCCTTTCCAGAGTGTGTCTTTGGAGATGTATGTCATCGTGGAATCAAGTACTGATAGTTAGGGCTGCCAGAGTGTTTCCTCCGGCAGATGACAGGTTTGCTATTTGTGAGTGGCAATGAACCTTAGAACTTCTTAAAGTTCTCTTCATTGATATCAAAACATCATTTTTTCTGCTAAATCGCTGAAAATATCCGCCGTAGTCTTCACGATTAAAATCGTGGGCTAACCATTTATACCAAGATTCACAAGATTTGGGGATTTGCAGGGTTTGCTTTTCTTGATTATCAAGGGTTTTCAGTGCAAAGATTCCCCAAACCAATTGTGGTTGAGTATAAACAAGCGCTTAGTTGGCATCGTCTTGAGTACAGAAGTACTCTATGGTTTTGAGCGCACAAGTGCGGCAGTACCCTAGCTTTTCTTCCATCGTGTTGATCATCCGGTTGTAGAGTTTTTGGTTTTCCTCATTCGTACGATTCGACAACGCTCCCACTAGGCTGCCCGCTCCGGCTACATCTGATTTTAGGCGTACGTCGGTTACGGCACGCACCAGTTCGTTATTGTCCATAAAATCATAGTTGGGGTCTTGAATCATCTTCTGCCCATAGATTTTGGCAATCGTCGTACGGTAGCTTTGCTTCTGTTCGCGGTTTTTAAGGCCGAGACGCTCTTCTACACTATCAATAAAACTCTCGTCGATTTTAAGCGGTACGAGTTTGTTGGTCTGCGGGTCACGGTACGTCCATATTTTATTGGGGCCAAGATTTTTGGCATCAATACCAATCACCATATTGACATAGTTGAGCACATCTTTTTGGATGGCATCAGGCTCATCCATATAGGCATTGAAGATGGCCGTCATCACGTTTTTGCGGTGCAGGCCTCGGGCTATCTTGAGGTCATTGAGGTACTTGGTTTGGTCGTTGGGGTCGCGTACATAGTCGATAATCACACTTTCGAGTGCCTTAAAGACATCACCGGCATACATACATCGGCCTTCTTGGGTTTCGGAGCGTTCGAGCAAGATTTGGACGGCACGCCCGAGGTTTCGGTGGCCGAGTCCTTTTTGGCCAAAGCGTTTGGTTACGTCCGGCTCGCTGTTGAGGTCATTGATTACCTCACTGAGGGTTTTGATGCTCTTCTCCCCTGCCACTTCGCCGGCGGCCAACTTCATCAGCTCTATTGGTGTAAGGCGCTCAGAGCTAGGCATACGGGTCAGGGTTACGGCTACCGACAAAGCATAATTGAGGTTAGGGTCGATGTGCATCTTTTCTCCCGCAAAATTGGTCTTTTCTTGGTCGCCGATGGCATATGCCGTCAGTTGTTGCTGCAACCGGTAGTTGGTATTGTGCGACATATAGGTCAGGCGGCAGCGGTCTACGATAGGAGCCTGCTCCTTCTCTTCCAAGAATCGGCCAAACTCGGCGTTATTACTCGTGGCAATGATGAGCGTATCGATAGGCCAGCGGAAGCCTTCAATCTCAATGCTGCGGTTTTGGATAACGCCTAGGTATACTTGCACAAGGTCTTTCTTGTTTTTGAAAATCTCGTCGGAGAAATGGATACCCCCCCCGGCCACACGCGCCAGCGCACCTCTGCGTAGGTCAAAGCGATAAGGGTTGTTGGTATCGGCGATGTGTAGAAGCCTCGTAACAGACTCCTCCCCGAGGAGGTCTACTGCTGAGGAGGTGATTTTATCCTTGGCGGCATACTTACCCGTCAGGGTGCCTCTTGACTCGCTGATAGGCACAGGCACAACTTCTAAAAACTCTAGCATCCGATTGATATCGCCTTGGCAGTGTTCGCGGATTTCGTTCAGGATATATTCGGAGCAAGCCCCCAAAGAGCGGTATTGTTTGAAGAGCTGCATTACTTGCGCGTCTTTGGCTCCTTGTTGGAGCATCCATTCTTGGCTGTCTTCACGCCGCTCGAAGAGGTTCATAATCGCCACCATGGGGTCTTCAAAGGTTTGGGACTCGATGGTGTGTATCTTGCCATAGCCTCCGAGTTGGTCTAGGTTTTTGAAGCGGAAGGTATAACGGCGGTTTTCGGGTAGGGAGATAAAGTCTCGGTAGAGCTTGCTGAGGAAATCGGCGAAGAAGGTCTTACCATTGCCCGGCTCTCCAATCAGGACGAAGGCCATTTCGGCAGAAGAGCCGTTTTCGGCAGCGTCTTTGACAAAGGAGACAAAGCTATTGATCTCGTCATACATCCCGACGATGTGCTTACGCCCTTCGCGGAAGATGTTGAAGTCATAGGTATTCATCCCATTGACATTGACCTTTTGGATGCCGTCGGGCTTGCCCAAAATCATTCTTGTAATGGATTGGAACACATTTTCGTAGCGTCGCTCTCCGGCCAAAATCGCCTGTAGGTGTTGGGTAAGGGCGTGCGCTTGTGTTTGTATGGGTGTGGATGTAGCCATAAAGTATTAGGAGATTAGTACAATCAATTGGTTTTGAGTAGCTTGGGGACTATAGTGTAGGAAGGGGTTCCCCAAAAGCACCCCTGTTGTGGGGTCTTGCTTTGTTGGTTATTAACGTAGCCCGATTGAAATTAGCCGAACTTTTAACCAATATAGCTAAAAAAACAAGGCTTTCGCAAGTTTGGGATACTTTTTATTTGCCTATTTTCCCAAAAATAAAACAAACGACACGCTGCCGGACATTTTTCAAACCCCGCATTTGAAACTGTGGACTAAGGCTCATTTTACCCCCCAAATGAGACCTCCGCTTGTCTCAGCGCTGAAGCTCCGAGCTATTTTTCCAAGATATCCATTGGTGTAAGTAGGGTGTAAACTTTAGCGTTAGGGATTCGTTTATGACTCTGGAATAGAATACTCACCCTCAAAACCTTTTCCTTATGCCGCTGCGTTTATTTTTTAATTTGGCCGTGCTGGCCTTCTTATTGTTGTCCTGTGGGCACAATCGTGATGTTGCTGAAGATATTCCTGAAGCACTCCAAGACAGCAAACTAAGCGCCAAAAGCCTCTATCGTTCTGAAGACTTGGTTGAAGCGCTGTACGCTGAAGTGCTCAAAAATGATCCTGCGCTCAAGCAATTTGACCGAGATCTTGTTGATTTTCAACAAAATAGCCACAAGGCCTTACAGCCTTTTAGAAAATATCATCAGAAGTCAGAAAGTTACTACCAATCTGTTCAGTACAAAGCAGGAGCAATTCAGGATACCGTATTGCGGGCAAAAATACTGGCATTGGTTCAGGAGCACCAAGAGCAATATGCGCGGCGTATTGCCCAGCACCAAGGTATCATGTGGCAATTTGAGCAAAACACTCAAGAAATCAATGATTTATATATTTTGCTGAAGTTAAGCTTGACACTTCCCTTGATTGCACAATACCAAGGCAGCCAACTTCCCAAGACTGAGGTGCTCAAGGGTGTTATACAAACACAAGCCCAACTCAAAAAACAGGGCGACGCATTGCTGGCAAAATAAATCACTGTGTGTAAGCTACTTATAACTAATCGGATGGATGCTAAGCTTCAAACTTGCGACACATTCAAAAGTTACGCAACTTTGTGGTCTATTTTATCTACTGCTACGCTTTACACGCTTTATGAAAGTCGCAATCATTGACTACCAAGCCGGCAATATTTTGTCGGTGGTCTATGCACTGGAGCGCTTGGGAGTCAGTCCGGTGCTTACGGCTGATGCTGAGCAAATTCAAGCTGCCGATAAGGTTATTCTACCTGGTGATGGCCACGCCCGCACTGCCATGGAACAACTCCAAGCACGCCAACTTGACCAATTAATCCCCCAGCTCCGACAACCGGTATTGGGGATTTGTATCGGTTTGCAACTATTTTGCCAACATTCTGCCGAAGGTGATACGCCTTGTTTGGGTATTTTTGAGGCGCAAGTACAGCGCTTTGACAATCAGTCTAACCCTGCGCTCAAAGTGCCTCATATGGGCTGGAATCAGCTCCAAAATCTAAGCGGTCATCTGACCCGAGGGATAACCGAAGGTGCTTATGTGTATTTTGTACACAGCTATTACGCCACCCTCTGTGCCAGTACCAGTGGGCAGGCTAATTATCTTACCCCTTTCTCGGCAACTATGGAGCGCGACAATTTCTTTGCAACACAGTTTCACCCCGAAAAAAGCGGCGTTGTCGGAGAGCAAATCCTTCAAAACTTCCTCAAATTATGATCCAAGCCATTCCCGCCATTGACCTAATAGACGGCGCGTGTGTTCGCCTTAGCCAAGGAGATTATGCCCAAAAGACAGTCTACGAAAGCGACCCTGTGGCGATGGCCAAGCGCTTCGAAGCGGCAGGCTTCAGTCGCTTACACATTGTAGATTTGGACGGGGCCAAGGCTGGTGTCCCCCAACATCTAGAAGTGTTGCGTGCCATTGCTGATCAAACTTCACTTGTGCTCGATTATGGCGGAGGTATCAAAACCTCTGACAATGTCCGCCAAATTCTCAAATCTGGGGCGGCAATGGTAAGTGTTGGCAGTATTGCCCACAAAAACCCCGAATTAGTCAAGAGCTGGATTAGTGATTTTGGCAGTAAGTCTATTTTATTGGCCGCTGATGTGCGCGACGAAATGATAGCCCTCAACGCTTGGCAAGAAGCCTCCCAAACCAGTATTTTTGATTATATTGCTGACTACGCTCAAGCCGGGTTGACACAGTTTTTTTGTACAGATGTTAGCAAGGATGGCCTACTTCAGGGCGTAGCCGAGGATCTTTATCGTCGCCTCCGTGAGGCATTTCCGGCGCTGCATCTTGTAGCCAGTGGAGGAGTGAGCCAGCTCAGTGATGTTACCAAGTTGAATACCTTGGGGGTAGATGCCGTCATCATTGGTAAGGCCATTTATGAAGGGCGTATTACGCTTGAGGAGCTAAAAGTATATGCTTGAGCCAAGTAGGGATGGGGGTTGTTCTGATAGTGGCGTTTTGCCTGCTACCGCTCACTTCCCGCATCTTCTTGTTCCTCAAAAAAGGCTGGTTTGTTGCCCCTTTTGTTTGTCGTAGCGCTTAGGCCGCATTAGGTGTAGGCCGATTGTCTGGTTGAGTTGCTCAATCCAATAATCAGCCCATTGGGGTGCTTCGATGTTGTCGGGCTGGTGTACGAATATATATGCCTCTTCTAGTCCCAATTGTTGCCACTGGGCAATTCGGTTGACCCAAGCATCAATGCGCTGGGCATCACTGGGGTGTGGGGCATTGCCTACCCATCGCAAAATCAATCTAGGACTTGGCAGGCACATATGCAACACATCCCGCCGCCCTGCTACATCTGTCAATACCAAATCTCTGCCTTGCGCCCGCAATTCCTGCGCTAAGGTGCACAATGGCTCTGTAGTGGTAAACCAAGCCTGTTGGCGCAGCTCCACCGAAAGAGGCAAGGACTTGGGCAGGCTTTTGAGCCAAGCCAATAAGGTAGGCAGCTCTTGGGGGCCTACTGCTGGGGGTAGTTGAATAAAAACACCACCCAGACGATTTCCCAAGGTGCTTATTTGGATTATAAAAGCCTCAGTCATTGTTTGGGCTTGCCCTTGCCATATCAATCGATGACTCAGTTCTTGTGGGACTTTGGCATAAAATCGAAAGTTTTCAGGGGTTTGCATTACCCATCGCTCAAGCGTGCCGAAAGTAGGTAGATGATAGTGTGTGCTGTTTAGCTCTATGGTGTTGAACTGTTGGGCATAGGCTTGCAAAAAAGCTGTTTTAGGCGTAGTTTTTGGATACCATTGCCCCAGCCACGCTGGCTGCGCCCATATCGGACAGCCTATCCATATTTTGAGGGGTTTGGGCTGAGCGGTTGTCAGTTGCCAAGTATGTGCTGTCTCTGAGTGATCTTCGGGGAGCGTGAAATCTACATTGTCTACATTTGTTAGTTTGCCAAAATCCATTGTTATTTATTTGTTTAAGGATTTATTCTTTACAGTTTCAAGCTTTTCCTCCCTTTCGCCGCTTCTAGAGGCGCTCTTTGGCTTCGTAGTTGCTCACTTCTGCCAGCTTTCGCTTTATCGATTCAAAATCTGTGAATAGGTTGATGTAGCGTGCCATTGCTTTTGGGGCTAAGATAGTTTTTTGAGCAGAAAAAAAGTGTGGGAAGGGGGTTTGGGGATACCGCCCCCTAGCTTCCTCAGCCCTCCTCCACGGGGCTTTTGTCTCGTCGTCGGGGTTGTAGCCCGATGATTAGGCGGTTGCTTTTGTCATAGCTGAGGTAGCTCCAAGCCCAAGACACAAACACCAGCACTCGGTTGCGGAAGCCCACCAAGGACATCAGGTGTACAAACATCCAGATAAACCAAGCCAGCACCCCTTGCGTTTTGAAGCTTTTGAGGTCTACTACGGCGCGGTTGCGTCCGATGGTCGCCATAGAACCTAAATCCTTGTATTTGAATGGTTTGAGTGGTTTTTTGCGCTGTAGTGCTTGAAGGTTATGGGCTAGGTTTTTGGCCTGTTGGATGGCCGGTGGGGCTACTTGTGGGTGGCCTTGAGGGCTGTCGTTGCTGATGACCAAGGCGGCATCGCCGAGGGCATAAATGTTGTCATAGGTCTTGACTTTGTTGAAGGCATCTACCTCTAGGCGGTTGCCGCGTTGGTAGGCCTCTTCGGCGATGCCCGGCAGGCGTTTGCAACTCACCCCGGCAGCCCATATCAGGGTTTGAGAGATGATGCTGCTGCCATCACCCAGCTGCACAGTGTAGCCATCGTATCCCTTTACCGACTGCCCCAGACGCACGTCTACGCCCATATCTTGGAGAAACTTCAGCGCTTTTTCTCCTGAAACCTCTGACATTCCATTGAGCAGACGTGGTGAGGCTTCTATCAGGTGGATGTCCATCTGCACCAAGTCCAGCTCCTTGTAGTCCTTCGGAAATACGTGCTCACGCAGTTCGGCCAAAGCCCCTGCCAACTCCACCCCTGTAGGTCCGCCTCCTACAATCACATAATCCATCAGGCTATTCATATACTCCTCATCTTCAGTGAGTAGCGCCTCTTCAAAATTAGCAATAATATGATTGCGCAACTTGATAGAGTCTTCGATGGTCTTCATCGGGAAGGAGTTGCGGGCAATGTCTTCCATCCCATAGTAGTTGGTCGTGGCGCCGGTTGCAATCACAAGATAATCATACCGCACATCCCCTATGGAAGTCTGGATAAGGTTTTGCTCAGGAATCACTTCCATCACCTCCCCATAACGAAAATAAAAGTTTTTTTGCTTGGCAAAAGATTTCCGAAAGGGATAAATAATGGCTCCTGTCTCCAGCCCCGATGTGGCTACCTGATAGAGCAGCGGTTGGAAGGTATGGTGGTTATGTTTGTCAAAAAGTACGACCTGAAACTTGCTTTTGCGCAAGCTTTGCGCTAATTGTAAGCCAGCAAATCCTCCTCCAATAATGACTACACGGGGAAGCCCGAGGTCTTCGATACGGGTACGGTGTTGAATGAGTTTGGGCATAGTTGTATGGGTGATAAAAGGTTTAGGCGACGCAAGCAAGATAGAAATATCTGCTTCAAAAATCAACTACTCGCCCCAGCTTATTGCTATTGGCGCTTCAAAAAGCCTATATTATTGGTACTTTCGATGGTAGAGGTTGGCTTTTTAAAATTTTGTCTTTACCTTCACCTCAAGCATTCTGCTGTCAATATTTATTCCTACAAAATCCCACGATAACACTATGTTTGCGCTGCTCAAAGAGATTTTCTTGACCAATCCCGTGCTCTACATTGGGCTGTTATTGATAATAGCTGCCAGCTTGACCAATTTCAAGGTGATGCGGATGACTTTCAATGTTCAAAAAGGAATGCGGATGCCGCTATTTATGGCTGGGTTGGTATTTGTACTGATTGGTGTGTTGATCAAAAGCCCCGCCCTGAGCGAAAAAATAGCGGCTATGGGTCAGAAGCCCAAAAAAATCACCGAAAAGGAAGTGCGCACCCAAGTCGAAGCCTTCTTCAACAAGCTCAAAACACGTGATTTTGAGCAAGTAGCTCCGCTACTCCACGAACGACTAGAGCATTTTTATGAAGACCGTAACGCCAACCACAGTACCGCCCGCCGTTATTGGCGCAGGGCCTGGCGCAATGTCAAACAAGACAATTACCGTCCAGACTGGCAACAATGGACATATGAGAAGGACAACTTTGACAACCACGTAGCTCGCATCACCTACACCTACTACAAAACGCTAGACCGCTCTAATGAAGAGCTCAGCGAAACGCAAAGACTTGAGCTAAAACTCAATCCTGAACTGAAAATAACTTCTATTCAAGTTATTCCACAGTAATTGACGATTTTAGATTGATGAGTTTAGATTATAAAATCGTAAATAATTTTATTACTATACATTCTAAATTAAACTCTATGCAATACTTCACACAAACCCTTAGGTGGCTCTTAGGGCTACTCTTAGTTCCGGCGGCGCTGTGGGCGCAAGACAACCCACTATGGATGCGTTACCCGAGCATCTCCCCTGATGGCCAGACAATTGTCTTTAGTTATCAAGGCGACCTTTACCGTGTATCGGTTACGGGTGGGGCGGCCATTCCGCTGACGCTCCACGAAGCCCATGATTATATGCCCGTGTGGTCGCCCGATGGCCAGCAAATCGCTTTTGCCTCCGACCGTTACGGTAATTTTGATGTCTTTGTGATGCCCGCTACTGGTGGCGAGGCCAAACGCCTGACCTTCCACTCTGGCAACGATTTCCCCAGCGACTTTAGCCCTGATGGCAAAGCTGTGATTTTTACGGCCAACCGCCGCTATCAAGCCCAAAACGCGCAGTTCCCCCGTATGGCACAGCTCTACCAAGTGCCCACCAACGGAGGGCACGCCAAGATGATTTTGGACAATCAAGCCGAAAGTGCCCGCTACAGTGCCAACGGCTCTAAGATTGTATACCAAGATTGGAAAGGTTACGAAGACCCTTGGCGCAAACACCACACCTCCTCCGTAACGAGAGATGTATGGATATACGACTTTAACAACCAGCAATATACGCAGCTTTCTAGCTTTGAGGGCGAAGACCGTAACCCTGTTTTTGGTGCCAACGACCAAGAAATATACTACCTCAGCGAGCAGTCGGGCACAATGAATGTCTGGAAAATGAACACCGCCAGCCCTGCAACGCCTACCCAACTGACCAACTTTGAAAAGCACCCTGTCCGCTTCCTAAGCCGCGCCAGCAATGGCACATTTTGCTTTGGGTGGAATGGTGAAATATATACCCTTGCTGAGGGTGGGCAACCCCGTAAACTGAGTATCCAGATATTGATGGACAGCCGCCTGAACGACGAAAAAATCGTCTCTATCAGCGATGGTGCTACAGAGTTTTCTCTCTCCCCGAATGGCAAAGAAATCGCCTTTATTTTCAGGGGCGAAGTGTTCGTAACTGCTGTAGAAGGCGGAATGACCAAGCGCATCACCAATACGCCTGAGCAAGAACGTAGCGTGAGCTTCAGCCCCGACGGGCGCAGCCTCGTCTATGCCGGTGAGCGCAACAACAGTTGGAATATCTACCAAACCAGCATTGTCCGAAAAGAAGAGCCGTACTTCTATGCCTCTACGCTCCTCAAAGAAGAAGCGCTCATTGCCACCGACCAAGAGACATTCCAGCCTGCTTATTCTCCTGATGGCAAGGAAGTAGCCTATCTCGAAGAGCGTACCACACTCAAGGTCTACAACTTGGCCAAAAAAGCCTCCCGTACCGTACTGCCCGGTACTTACAACTACTCTTACTCCGACGGAGACCAATACTACACTTGGTCTCCCGACAGCAAGTACCTGCTGGTACAGTACATCCCCAAGGGCGGACAAGTGTTCGTGCCCGAAGTAGGGTTAGTCAATGCCGACGGCAAAAGTGAGCCCGTCAACCTGACCCAAAGCGGCTACTCCGACAATGCGCCCAAGTGGGTAATGGATGGCAAGGCGATGCTTTGGTTCTCTGACCGTGATGGGATGAAAAATCACGCCTCTTGGGGTGGAGAGTCTGATGTATATGCGATGTTCTTTACCCAAGAAGCCTTTGACCGCTTCCAGCTCAGTAAGGAAGAGTTTGCCCTCCTCAAGGAGCAAGAAGCAGAAGAGAAAAAAGAAGCCGATAAGAACAAGAAAGAACGTAAAAAAGACGCAGACAGCGACGAGGAGGCCATAAAACCGCTACAACTCGAACTAGAAGACATCGATAAGCGCAAAACCCGCCTGACCATCCACTCTTCGCGCCTCGGTGATGCTGTGTTGTCAAAAGATGGAGAAAAACTTTACTACCTCGCCCGCTTTGAAAAAGGTGGCGACCTGTGGGTAACCACCCTGCGCACCAAAGAAACCAAGCTCTTGGTAAAAGATGCCGGCTACAGTATGGAAATCAGCCAAGATGGCAAGGCGCTTTTTGTGCTTTCAGGAGGGAATATCATCAAAATTGACCCTGAGAGTGGCAAACGCGAAACTGTCAGTATCAAGGGCGAAATGAACTACAACTACCTCGCCGAGAAGGCCTATATCTTTGAGCACGCTTGGCGGCAGGTGGTGAAGAAGTTTTATGTAACCAACCTCCACGGGGTCGATTGGAACTTCTACTACCAAGAGTACCGTCGCTTTTTGCCCCATATCAACAACAACCACGACTTTGCCGAAATGCTTTCAGAATTGTTGGGCGAGCTGAATGCATCGCATACCGGCTGCCGCTATTCGCCCCCACAAAACAATACCGACAACACCGCCTCTTTGGGGATTTTTGTGGATGAAAAATACACCGGTAAAGGGTTGAAAATAGCAGAGGTGATGAAAAACAGCCCAATCGACAACGCCAAGTCCAAAGTAAAAGCTGGTATGGTGATTGAAAAAATAGACGGCCAAGAAATCACCCCCGAAATGGACTTCTACCAACTTCTCAACCGCAAAGCAGGCCAACCCCTATTGCTCAGCATTGTTGATGGTAATAAACGCTTTGAGGAGCGTATCAAGCCTATTAGCCGTGGAGAAGAAGCAGAGCTGCTTTACCAACGGTGGGTAGACAACCGCCGTGCCGAGACCGAAAAAGTTTCTAACGGAAAGGTGGGCTATGTACACGTACGTGGGATGAATGACGGTAGCTACCGCACTGTTTTTGAAGAAGTAATGGGCAAACACTACGACAAAGAGGCTCTCATTGTCGATACACGCTTCAATGGTGGCGGATGGCTTCACGATGACCTTGCCACCTTCCTCAGCGGCAAAGAGTACATGCGGATGGTTCCCCGCGAGCAACAAATGGGACGTGAGCCGATGCGTAAGTGGATAAAGCCCGTAAACGTACTGATGGGCGAAGGCAATTACTCCGATGCACACCTCTTCCCCGTAACTTTCAAGGCTTATGGCACGGGCAAAACCGTCGGGATGCCCGTACCGGGCACAGGCACTGCCGTTTGGTGGGAGCAACAGATTGACCCCACGCTCGTATTCGGCATCCCACAAGTAGGTATGGTAGATATGGACGGCAACTATATGGAAAACACCCAACTAGAGCCAGATATTAAAGTCCGAAACCAACCCGAACAAGTAACCCAAGGCAAAGACCAACAGATAGAAAAAGCGGTAGAAGACCTGCTCAAAACAGTCAACTCTGGCGCTATCGGCCTCCGCTAGGCACAACCTCTTAAGCCATCTTCCATAAGCCACTCCGAATACTCGGGGTGGCTTTTTTTGGCAAAACCAATGGAGCTACTTGGTTGCTCATCTTTGAACATACTCTTAGTTTGATTCATTGTTGACACCCAGGTTCTATGGCATTCGTAATACAAATCCCCCATCTCAAGGTTACAAAGCTATAGGACTTCCAACGCCAAAACAGTATATTTGTTAGCATATCTTACGCTTATCACTTATTGACTAAGTCTAGTGTCTGTATACCAAAACTTTTTGCGCAAATACGTTCACTGTTTATACCATCTAGGGCTTTGTTGGGCGCTGAGTTTTCCCCTATCGATACAAGCCAAGGCCAATCCTAGAGACAGTCTGCGGCGTGTCTACCAACACTACAGCAGCCAATCTAGGAGGCTTGAGACAAGCCCCGAATACTTGGCACTACTACAGGCCTTGGCACAGGCCTATTATCTTCACCATTCAGACTCTACCCATTGGTTTGCCCAAAAAGCCCTAACTCTCAGTAAAGCCCAGAATGACCTCCCCCGAACAGGCAAGTTATACAACCTATTGGGCAACAACTACTATACCATTGGAGATTATGAACAAGCCTTGAGGTATTACCTACTTGCACTCCAAGTTTGGCAAAAACTAAACAACCCCGACGGATTGGCACGCACCCTCAACAGTCTAGGGTTGATTTATGAATCGCAGGGCGATTACAGGCGTGCTATTCAGCATCATCAGCACTCGATTCGTATTAGTCAAACCATTGACGAGCCTGCATCACGGCGTTACTTATTGAGTCTCAATCATCTCAACCTAGGCCTAGCTTACAAAGGAACGCAACAAAACGATTCGGCTGCCTATTTTTTCACCCTCACCGCCACCGATACCCTACCTGATATCACCAGAAACGCCCTGTTAGCACAGGCACACCTTGCCAACCTCTTGCTGGAGCAAGAAGCTTATCAGGCCGCGCTGCAATCCTATCAGCGGCTATTGATACACGAACCCCTACTCAATCGTTTTGATGCCTGTTTTGTTTTTGAGGGAATGGCCAAGGCCTATTTGCAACGCCAACAACCGGTTCAGGCACTGAAATATGCCAACAAAGCACTACAAATAGCCCAAGAGCTGCGCGCACATTGGGAAATGCAACGTGCTGCTTTGACAGCAGCAGAGGCCTCTGCTGCATTGGGCGATTTTACCAACGCTTATATGTTTTTGCAACTACATCGCCAATACAACGATAGTGTCTATAACCTCAACAAAGAAAAACGCATTCGGCAACTCAAAACAGACTACCAAGCATCCGAAAACGAGCGCCTTGCCCAAGAAAAGGAACTGCAGCTAGAAGTCAACAAACGGCAACGTTATGGCCTGATTGCCTTGAGCATTCTATTAGTCTCATTGAGCGTGGTGGCCATATTTTTGGTGTATCTTGTATGGGCAAGACAGGCAAAAAACCAAATACTTCAGGCAATCGATGAAACCAAAAACCGCCTTTTCTCTATCATTGGTCATGACCTTCGTGCGCCACTTGCCAGCATCAAGGCCGTGCTAGGGTTGCTACAGATGAAAGCCCTCAGCGCCGAAGAGCAGCAAATAGTGTTGAAAGATTTGACCCTTCGCCTAGACCTAGCCAACCACACCCTTGATAATCTCTTGGCTTGGGGCAAAGGGCAGCTACAACGTGTACAGTTTGTGGCCGAACCACGCTGGGTCAATTTACACCAAGAGGCGCAATACAGCATCAATCTTTGGGCAGATGCCGCCGCCCACAAGCAGCTGACACTACACAATGAGCTGCCTGCTACGCTGGAGCTATGGGTAGATGTAGAGCACCTGCGCCTAATTCTGCGCAATCTGCTCAACAATGCCATCAAGTTTACACCCAATGGCGGACATATCCGCATAGAAGAAGCTACGGCTCAGGGCTGGCAAGGGCTCACAGTTACCGACACAGGCATCGGGATGGATGCCGAAATACAAGCACAAATATTTGATAGCCAAGATTTTGTAAGCACTCGCGGCACAGCCAATGAGAAAGGAACAGGGCTGGGGCTGCAGCTCTGTCTAGCTTGTGCCAAAGCCAATGGTGGAACCATCAAGGTAAACAGTCAACTAGGCAAAGGAACCAGTTTTACCCTGTTATTGCCCCAGGGCTAATTTGCCTAAAAACGCCCTGCATAAAGTACTTCGGGTGGCAACAAGGTCTGTAAAAGCATAAACAAACGTTGTACAGGCAGACCCATAACATTGTAAAAACAGCCTTCTATCCCCTCAATCGCTACCATCCCAATCCATTCTTGTACACCATAAGCCCCTGCTTTGTCTAATGGTCGAAAATGTTGGAGATAATAGGCAATCATCTCCTCGCTCAGCGCTCGAAACCGCACCTTAGTGGTATCGCTGAATGTATGGAATGCGCCTTCGAGATTGGCCACGCAAACCCCCGTAACGACATCGTGTGTCCGGCCTGACATTTGCCTTAATAGCGCCGCCGCCTCTCCCAAGTCGTTTGGCTTGCCCAATACTGTGCCATCCAAAATCACATCTGTGTCAGCAGTAATCAGCCATTGACCCTGTGTCAGGATGGGCAACATTGCTTGGGCTTTTTTTTGTGCCAAATAGGGTGGTACTTCAGCTGCCAACATACCCTCTGGGTAGTCTTCGGGGGTATCTTGTACTTGGATACTGAAAGGAATGCCTAGGGTCTGAAGCAATTGTTGCCTCCGTGGAGAGCGTGAAGCCAATACTAAAGGAGTTTGCATAAGTTGATGGTAGGGTGAATATTATAATGGAAACAGCAACCTGTGATTGAAGCACCAAAGTTATCGTAAATCCTCTTAGGATTTGTGCCGAAATTCCGGAGAAGCTAAATTTTCAACCCACCACTTTGCATTCCCATACAATCATATAGTTGCAAAAAACATACATAAAACACTAAAAATCAATACTTTGACCTTAGAAATGATTACTTTTATCTGGCAGCCCGCTGTTTGGCCTCTTCGACTTCGTGCAGGTTTTTGGATTTGTAGCGTCCATAGCGCAGATGTTTGGGGCTACCCACAATTTGTGAGGCATAGATGCCCGTATGCCCCGAAAACATATACGCCACCACACAAGCCAAACCAATATACACAGCGGCCTCTGCGCCAAAAAGCTCTATGCCCATCAGGGTGCAGGCAATGGGCGTATTGGTGGCTGCGGCAAACACCGCCACAAAACCCATTCCGGCCAACAAGCCCATTGGCAGCGGCAGTACCCATACCAAGGCATTGCCCAAGGTAGCACCCACATAAAAAAGTGGGGTTACTTCCCCGCCCTTGAAACCCGCCCCAAGGGTAAAAGAGGTAAACAAGATTTTGAGCAGGAAGTCGTAGCTGTTTTGTTGTGCCACAAAGGAGTCTACAATCACCGGCACCCCCAGCCCGATGTATCTGGTTGTACCTGCGGCCCAAACAACCAAGGCTATCACGATGCCCCCATATACTGGCCGCAGCGGCGCATAGGCTACCTGAGCCTTAAAGAAGCGCCCCCAAAAATGGGTAGCTTGGGAAAAAAGCCGCCCGCCAAGGCCAAAGCATATTCCTGCCAAAATACAGTAAAGTAAGTTTTGTGGGCTCATCGGAGGGACTTCAGCGATGCTGTAATGGGTGTGGGCTACTTGCCAAGCGTGGCAGGTATAATCAGCAATGACTGCCGTCAGAATGCTCGGCAAAATAGCCTCATACCGCATTCGCCCCAACACCATCACTTCTAGCGCAAAAACAGTTCCGGCTAGTGGAGTGCCAAATACCGAGGCAAACCCTGCGCTTACCCCCATTACGAGCAAGACGCGTCGGTCGCGAGGTCGCAACTTGAAAAGCAGGGAGAACTGGTCGGCTATCGCTCCGCCCATCTGCACTGCCGTGCCCTCCCTGCCGGCAGAGCCACCAAAAAAATGGGTGGCTACGGTGCCAAAAAGCACTAAGGGAGCCATCTTGAAGGGAATTACCCGCTGAGGACGGTAGAACTCATCCATCAGTTGGTTGTTGCCTTTAACTACATCCTGACCATAATAGTAATACAGAAGCCCAATCATCAATCCACCCAAGGGCAGCAAGGCAATCACCCACTGGTTGGCTTCACGATAGTTGGTTGCCCACTCTAGCGATACCAAGAAAAAAGCCGAAGCCGACCCAGCCAGCCCACCTACCAAAATGGCTAATAGCAACCATTTGAACATATACATCAATACTGGAATCTGTTCGATACGGTGTAACCAAGTGTTAGAAGAGAAGATTTTCATCAGTTGGATTGTCATTACATTGAACCGCAAACAAGCTCCTTGCTTGTTTGTTATGTAGACATCATCAGCACAAAAAATGGCGGTTCGGGGCAGATATCATTACCACTAATGTATCACAAATATAGCCCGAGCACTCAAAAGACACAAGCCTAGTGGGTTCGTCATGGATTTTTGTCTTAAAATTTCAGAAGTCAAACTCCTGATAAGCAATGCATTATACGTAAAAAATACAGGGTGTCATTTTTTCTTAAAAAAACATCCTACTATCTCTACCAATTTAATAGAGTTATTTATATCTTTGTGCCACCAATCAACATCTACTCATTCATTCACTTTCTAAAACACTAAATTTATGGCACTTCGATTAGGTGATATAGCCCCTGATTTTACCGCCCAAAGTACCGAGGGCGAAATCCGTTTTCACGAGTGGCTTGGCGACAGCTGGGGCATTCTCTTCTCACACCCTGCGGACTTTACCCCCGTATGTACTACCGAACTAGGCACCACAGCCAAGCTTAAGCCTGAGTTTGAGAAACGTAACGTGAAGGTGGTCGCCTTAAGCGTAGATCCACTACCCTCGCACCACGAGTGGGTCAAAGATATCAACGAAACGCAAGGCACTACGGTAAACTTTCCCATCATCGCCGATGCAGACCGCAAAGTCTCGGAGCTGTATGATATGATTCACCCCAATGCCTCCGAAAACTTTACCGTCCGCTCGGTATTTGTGATTGGCCCTGACAAAAAAATAAAGCTGACTATTACCTACCCAGCCTCTACTGGGCGCAATTTCAATGAGTTGCTTCGGGTCATTGACAGCCTCCAACTGACAGCCAACTACAGCGTAGCCACTCCGGCCAACTGGCAGCACGGCGAAGAGGTCGTCATTGCACCGGCCATCAAGGATGAAGACATCCCTGCCAAGTTCCCTAAAGGACACAAAGCTGTAAAGCCTTACCTACGGCTAACTCCACAGCCTAACTTATAAGCCTAGTGCTCACTAAGACTATTTACTTGACATAATACATCTCAAAAAACCTCCTGACCCTTGTTAGGAGGTTTTTTTCGTTATACCTAATCAATATTGGTTTGGTTGGGAATAAATCATCTGACTATCTTTGCACCGTCCTGTAGCCTCCTCCAAAGCCCTCCACCAAAAAATAACTCCATACTTCACACCCCACATATTTTATGAAAACCTTGTTCCTAAATCTCGTAGACCTTCACCAACGCCGCATTTATCCGGCTTCCATTTCCATCGCCGAAGGCAAAATCACTGACATCAAAAGCTTAGACAGCCCTTGCGCACACTATGCCCTGCCCGGCTTTGTAGATGCGCATATCCATATCGAAAGCTCGATGCTCACCCCAAGGGCTTTTGCGGCAATGGCCGTGCGCCACGGCACGGTGGCTACCGTTTCCGACCCACACGAAATCGCCAATGTGCTCGGCTTAAAAGGGGTATTGTATATGATTGAAAACGGGCGGCACAGCGACTTCAAGTTTTACTTTGGTGCGCCCTCTTGCGTGCCGGCTACGAATTTTGAAAATGCCGGCGCTGCCCTCGGCCTCGATGCCTTAGAACAATTGCTCCTGATGCCGGAGGTGAAATATTTGGCCGAAATGATGAACTACCCGGGCGTATTGCACCAAGACCCTGAGGTAATGGCCAAAATCGCACTTGCGCAGCGCCTTGGCAAGCCTATTGACGGCCACGCGCCCGGCCTGCGCGGACAAGCCGCCCGCGACTACATCGCCGCCGGAATGAGCACCGACCACGAGTGTTTCACTGCCGAAGAGGCGCTCGACAAGCTCCAAGCCGGCATGCACGTCCTCATCAGGGAGGGCAGCGCCGCCAAAAACTTTGAAGCCCTCGCCCCATTGCTGCCCCAATACTTTGGGCAGATGATGTTTTGCTCCGACGACAAGCATCCTGACGAACTACTGCTCGGGCATATCAACCAGCTCGTTCAGCGGGCGCTGGCCAAAGGTTTTGCCCTTTTTGATGTCTTGGAGGTGGCCTGCCTCAATCCTGTAAAACACTATGGCTTAGACTTGGGGCTGCTGCGTGTGGGCGACCCTGCCGATTTTATTGTGGTAGAAGACCTGACGGCTTTCAAGGTACTCAAGACCTATATCGGTGGCAAAGAGGTCTTCGATGGTGTGCAAGACCATATTCCGCAGCTATCGGGCAGCTTGCCCAATCACTTCGAGGCCTTGCCCCGCCAAGAGAGCGATTTTCGCCTATCGGCAAAAGATTATGCGCACAATATGGCCATAGAGGCCATTGATGGAGAGCTGATTACCCGCAAAGTAGCTGTGGCGCTTTCGAGCGATGCCGAGGGCTTCCTCCAAGCCGACCCTGCCCAAGACCTGCTCAAGATTGCGGTCATCAACCGTTATGTACCTCAGGCCAGGCCGGCCATCGCCTTTATCAAAAACTTTGGCCTCAAAGAAGGGGCAATTGCCTCTACGGTGGCGCACGACTCCCACAACATCATTGTGGTAGGAGCCGACGATGCCGCCATCACCGAGGCGGTCAATCTGCTTATTGCCGCACAAGGTGGCGTAGTGGCCGTAGGCAAGGGGCAGCAAAAGGTACTCTCCCTGCCTATTGCCGGACTGATGAGCCCCCAAAGCGCTGAGGAAGTGGCCGCTGCCTACACCGAGATAGATGCTTTTGCCAAGGAATTGGGCAGTACCCTCAAAGCACCTTTTATGACGCTCTCTTTTATGGCCTTGCTCGTGATTCCCCATATCAAAATCAGCGACTTAGGCCTTTTCGATGTGGATAGTTTTCAGCTGGTTGAGTGATTTTTTGTAACTATTTAGGTGATACGCTTTGCTATAAATCTCTTATTATCAATTCGTTGGCTTTTGTTATATAGTTCGGCTTTAAATAAGCTTATTCTATAAATCACTAATTATCAAGTAGTTGTGTTTTAACTAAATTCCTAGCCATGAAACCCATCCTCTCGCAAGTATTTAATAATCAAGCATTTGAGCCTCCCAAATAGTTACGATTTTTTTAAACAAATTTTAGTAGTCATTTGGAAGTTATAAAAAAGTATGCAATATTTGCATCCGAAATAAATATTGATTAACCCTTATTATTTCATCCTTTATGAAAAAAATACTATTTACCCTCACTTTCCTATGTCTTTTCGTTGGTGCACAAGCACAAGACTTCAAGCCCTTCAAACTAGGTCTCGGAGCAGATTATGCGATTTCTAACGACGAAGATGCCAAAGGTGGACTACTTGTACACACCACTGGAAATTTCTGAAATCCCATAGCCTCAACTTATCGACCGACACTGCCAAATCCTAACTTTTTTATTAAAAAACACTTTTTTTTAATCCAAGGTTGGAGCTTCACACTACGTTTTCCAAAAACATCCAGTGGTGTATTGCTTGTATACCTAGAGCCTGCCTACCGCGTCAGTAGCCAAATTGCTGTGGGGCTAAGAATAGAAAGCGCTATTATGGCAAGAGGTATAGCTACTGCTTCAGGAAACGCTGATTTTTCAGCTTATGGCAACTTCTCTTACACCATTAACGGGCAGTACTACCTCTCTAACAACACTTTCAGACCTTTCATCGGTGTGGGTGTAGGTTTGTTTGGATTGGCTTCTGTACGCACTGACAATGTAGACCTAGTATCTGCTGGAACCAAGTTTGGTTTCTATCCACGGATCGGTTTTGAGGCTGATTACTTTGCCTTCAATTTTGAATACAACCTCATTCCTGCTACCAAAATCGACGGTACTGACATTTCAATCAAAAATAGTTATGCTGGTATTAAGCTTGGCTTTTTCTTGTTTGGCAGAAGAAACTAATTCCTAAAATAATACAATCTACAAAAAAGAAAAAAGAGCACTTACGGCACTCTTTTTTTATGTAAATACCCTCTTACACAACTCAAAAAAGGCTTAGCGCCCTTGGGTATATTGGAGATTTACACACCACTGGACATTTGTCAAATCCCTCAGTTAAAACTGTGGGCTAAGTCTCATTTTGGGGGTGAAATGAGGCCTCAACTTATCCCAGAGCTAGCGCTTCGAGCTACTTTTTCAAAAATGCCCAGTGGCATAGACCATTTTACTATATCCGCGTCAATTGTAGTGAGGGCCCTGCTGACCTTACTAACACCTCAACTACTGGCCATAAGGGTCAGTGTTTAGGCTTCCTTGCAGCTTCAGCCTAAAAACCTTATCTTTCGGAACTGAAAGCCACTCAAAACAACCCCGATGCTTACCAAGACTACTTATTTTGGCCTACCCTTAGGATGTAGGGCAATATTGATTTTTTGCGTTTTTCACTTGCTATCGACACCCACAAAGGCGCAAGACCTTGACTATGTACGCCAAGTGATTGACACACTTTGCAGCCCTACCATGTTTGGCCGCAGCGCTTTGCATGGAGGCGAGCGTTTGGCTGCCGACTTTATTCAGGCCGAATTCCAACGTTTGGGTGTGTCTGCCTTTGAACAAGGCTATCAACAAGCCTTCTCCCTATCCCTCAACACTTTTCCCAAAAACCCCAAGTTACGCATCAATGGCAAACCCTTGAGTGCCGGCCATGACTATATCCTAAGCCCCCTAAGCCGCAGCGGGAAGGGTAGTGGCCGTTTGGTTTTTATTGATTCCTTGTTGGTAAATGATGCTGCCGCACGGCAAGCATTGTTGAGCAAACACAAAAGAAAGTTGCAAAAGCGTATTGTTGTGTATGAACAAAAGGATTTTATGGCACTCACAGCACTTGAGGATGGCTTTTGGGGTGAAATCCAACAAGCACAAGCCCTATTGACCTTGTTTTCGCCCAAACTTACCGCCTCAATGGGCACACAGCAGCTCAGTAACCCCACATTTTGGTTATTGCCCGAAGCCCTCCCTTCTAAGGCCAAACGAGTAAACTATCGTCTGACATCCGATTTACTGACTGATTATCAGAGCCAAAACGTCATCGGTTATGTTCCCGGTACTAGCAATCCAACGCAGTATCTTGTTTTGACGGCACACTATGACCACCTTGGAGGTTATGGTACAGATACCTACTTTCCGGGAGCCAATGACAATGCCTCTGGGGTTGCCCTGTTACTAAGCTTGGCACAATATTATGCCCAAAACCCTGCGCCCTACAGCGTAGTATTCATCGCCTTTGGAGCAGAGGAAGTCGGCCTAATAGGCTCGGCATATTATACCCGCAGACCGTATTTTCCATTGGAGCAAATCTTGTTTCTGCTCAACTTGGACCTTGTTGGTACTGGCGATGATGGCCTGATGGCTGTCAATGGTGCTGTGTTCAAAGAAGAATTTGAGCGCCTGCAAAACCTCAACACCACACACCAATTGTTGCCCAATGTGCAAGCTCGTGGCAGCGCCCGCAACTCGGACCACTACTATTTCTATGAGCAGGGAGTACCTTGTTTCTTTCTCTACACACTTGGTGGTATCAAGGCCTACCACGATGTGTATGATGTTCCTAGCACCCTACCCCTCACGAAGTTTGCAGCACTACATCAATTGATTCGCTTGTTTTTGGCGCAATATTGATTTTGCCTCTATTCATCCCCCTGAGTGTCTTATGCCTACCGATATCGAACAATTACGCGAGTTTCTGGATGCAAAAGTGTTGCTTTATAACCAACCTGACTTCATCCCCGAAGACCCTATCAGTATTCCCCACCGCTTCCAAAAACAGCAGGACATTGAGATTGCAGGTTTGTTTGCCGCTGTTCTCGCTTGGGGGAATAGAAAAACAATTATCAATAAATGTGCATCGCTATTAGAAATAATGGATAATAGTCCGTATTATTTTATTATGAATCATCAAGAAAACGACCTAAAGGCCTTGACAGAGTTCAAACATCGTACTTTCAATGCAACTGACACGCTGTACTTTGTCCATTTTTTGAAATGGTTTTACCACAGACACGCCTCTCTCGAAGAAGCCTTCGTGGCTGGAATGCTACCAGACGCTACTGATGTAGGTGGTGGGCTGGCGCATTTCCACACATTGTTTTGCAGCCTACCAGAGTTTCCAGAGCGTAGCCGCAAACATGTGGCTACCCCTGCCCGAGGCTCGGCCTGTAAGCGCCTCAATATGTACTTGCGCTGGATGGTGAGGCAAGATGATACAGGTGTAGATTTTGGCCTTTGGAAACGCCTGCGCCCCTCCCAGCTCATATGTCCTTGCGACATTCACGTGGAGCAAGTGGCGGCCAAGCTAGGACTTCTGACACAGCCCAAAAGCAATTGGAAGGCTGCTGTAACCCTGACCGAACAACTGCGAATACTCGATCCTCAAGACCCTGTGAAGTACGATTTTGCTCTCTTTGGACTGGGGGTGGTCGAAAGGTTTTGGCAAGCGCCCCCTCCTTCCTATACACCAGTATAAGCGCCAATCACGCTACTGGATATTTTTCAAATCCAAAATGAGACCTCAGCTTGTCTCGGAGCTGGAACTCCGAGCTACTTTTCCAAAAAATATCCAGAGGTGTAAACCCCAGTGCAAAGGCTCACGATGTTACCCTTTCAGTGCTGCATCTACTGATTGTCGTAGGGCGGGCAAGGGTAGAGCCCCTGCTTGCCTCCAAAGTAGACGTCCTTGTTTGAAAAGCAACAAAGCTGGTACTCCTCTAACTTGGTACTGAGCCGCCGCAGCAGGATTTTTGTCTACATCAATCTTGATAACCCGCAGCGCGTCGCCATATTCTTTGGCCAAGGTTTCGAGCGTAGGAGCCAAGGCCTGGCAGGGGCCGCACCAAGTAGCATAAAAATCAACCAATACGGGTTTATCATCTTGAATGAGTTGGGCAAATGTTTTTTTCATATACTATCGTGGTTTTCCAACGGTTCAAAAACAATGCTTCCTATACTAAAAGTTTCCTGTTGCTAACAACAGCGCTGCCGTGATTTGTTTATTACAGCTGCAGCAAACCTTCTTGGGGATAGGTTCTCAGGTATGCCACTAGATAATTTTGGTTTTTGTCGTTGTTGTGCTTATTTCGACCCCTGCTTTTGACGCATATTTACCCGCAAAGAAGGCGGGTGATATTTAAATTTTAAAAAAAATATTTCAAATAAAATATTTTATTTTATCATTTTCAGTATCATTCGCTAAAATCCAGCTAAATCCCTTTGTATATCCCAAACAAATTGTGTTTATTTGAGCCATACGGTGTGGAACAGTGTGGCTAAGTATCCACAAAACCAAACGATAGCTCTTTTATGCTTATCAAACAAATGCTTTGCACAGGGGGGTTGTGCTTGCTTTTATTATGTACCCACTGGGGCGTAGCACAACAGCAAATCGATAGCCTATATGGCATCTTGCAAGAACACAAAAAAACAGACACCCTCAAAGTCCAAATACTCAATGCGTTGGCCTTTGCCTATCGCTACACTCTTCCTGACTCTGCGCGGTATTTTGCTAAGCAGGCCCTCCTATTGTCTCAACACCTCAACTATCCGACTGCCGAAATAGAGGCATACCAAAACCTTGGACTGGCCTATGATGCAAAGGGCAATTACCAAGAAGCCTTGAGGTATTATAAAGAGACACTTAGGATTGCCAAAAATACAGAAATAACATCCCCTTATAGCATTACATACAACTATATTGCCAATGTTTATAACAAACAAGGCTACTACCCACAAGCCTTACAGTATTATCAAAAAGCGATCGTGTGGGCCACGAAAGTCAACGACCAAGAAATAATCGCCCGATGCACCAACAATATGGCCATCATTTATGCCAACCAAGGCAAATACGAGACTGCTCTACAGCAATACCAAAAAGCACTGGGCATTCGCAAAACGCTGGGTTTGGAGGCCGATGTAGCCCGAAGCTTGCAAGGAATCGCCATTGTTTACCACAAACAAGGGCGCTTTCGGGAGGCCTTGGCCTATCACCAAGAGGCGCTCAATATCCGCAAGCAACTACAAGACTCTCAGGGGGTTGCCTTTAGTGCCGTCAGTATTGCTCAATATTATGCCGAACACTCCCAACCCGACTCCGCCCAATGGTATCTGAGACTGGCCATAGAAGTACGTCAAGCTATTGCTGATCGTTATAGCCAGGCTTGGGTATTGGAAGGTATCGCCGATACCTATCTCAAGCTTCAGTGCCCCGCAGTAGCCGCTCAGTATGCGCGCCAAAGCCTGCAGATAGCTACTCTGGCACAATACAGGGAGCTCATCCGAGATAATTACCACCTACTCAGTCAAGCATTTGAACAAGAGAAACAATATGACCAAGCACTGGACTATCACAAGCGCTACAAAGCATATCACGACAGCATCCACAATCAGCAAGTAGAGCGGCAAATGACCGACCTCAAAGCACAATACCAGCTCCAAAAACAACGAACGCAGCTTGAGGCCACCCAAGTGCTCTACGAAACCAAAATGCGCGCCCAAAGGCGTATTGGGCTGCTCATTGGCACGGCTTTGCTATTGTTGTTCTCTGTGATGGTTTGGGGCGCTTGCAACTACTACCGGCTGCGGAAGGCCTACGCTCAGTTGGCCAAAATAAATGAAGAAGCCAAGCAGGCTGCCCAAGCGCTGGCCGAAAGCAACCAAACACTTGTTCAGCAAGCAGAAGAAATACAATTGCTCAACGAAACCCTAGAGCAAAAAGTCAAACTCAGAACCCAACACCTAGCCAAGGCCAACGAAACCCTCCGAGATTATGCTTTCCTCAACAGCCATACCCTCCGCCGCCCTTTGGCCAATATCTTGGCTGCTTCGCGGGAGGCCTTGCGTGCCGATAGCCAAACCATCATCGAGCTACAGGGGATGATACAGATTATCCGCAACAATGCTGAGGAAGTCGACCAAGTGATTTATGAAATCAATGACCGCCTAGAAGCCTTTGAAGCTACCCAAGAAGATAGCGACAATGAATAAGTGCTAAGCTCTGGATACTGTCAAAGCACAGCGTTTCAAAAAACGTCATTTTTAGCAGTCCAAAGAATTTTTGGCATATATACCCACTCAAAGTTGGTTTGGTAACTGTATGCGCTGAAAACCCTTGGAAATCACCCCCCTGTCAATCCTACAATCTTGTAAACCTTGGTATACATTTCCCACACGCCACTGGACATTTTTCAAATCCGCAGTTAAAGCCTCTCATTTGCCCCAAAAATGAGACCTCAGCTTGTCTCGGAGCTGGAGCTCCGAACTGCTTTTCCAAAAATGTCCTGTGGCGCGCATTTCCCAAACCCATATTGATTGGGTTTGCAGGCTATATCTATAAGATAGCCGTAGAGGCTGCTTGCGTTTTCAAAACCTACCCTGCTACTCATCCGTTTTAGAAAAGAGTAAATCAGTACGTTGCTGATAATTTTGTAACCATACTACCCATTTACCTTAACATCTGAATATGATAAAAGAGCACAAACACGCCCTGAATCCAAGCTTGTGTTGGGTATTGACGATATTGCTAACAGGGTTTCTTGCCACAAGCTGTATTTCGTTGGAAGATGACGAACTACAGCGTATAGAGTCTTGTCCGGGAGTACCAACACGCGACTTTGCTCGCTGGATTGTAGACGAAACAGCAACCATCAGGCGCATAGATTTATGGATTCCGCAGCCTAGCGGCGCACAAGTGAAGGAGACTTTTTGGGTATTGATGATGGCGGAAGAAGGGAGAAGGCGTACAAGTATCGGCAAAGAAACGCTTTACTTGCCCTGCCGGCTACCAGCCGCCTTTCAACAGACGGGTAGGTCGGTGCTCTTCTCCGGCTATGAGCTGTCTACCACAGCCTCTTATACTGATGTGGATGGTTTTGTTGGGTTAATACTAACAGAAATCACATTTAGCTCTGATGTTTCTGACAATGATTAAAAATTGCCGACAACCTATCATAGCAGTTTTAGCGGGATGCTTACTGCTTGCCAACTCTTGGGTTTATGCGCAAAGACCTATTGCCAAGGGTTATGTATTTGATACCGAAGAAAATATCCGAAGTACCCTGAGCAACACAGAAGGACGCAAGTATCTTCGGCCAGTGGTTCAATTCCAAGGAGACTATGGCGTTGCCCGTCCTATGGGAGCTTTCAAACGTACCAACAGCAGCAACAGTGGCTTCGCACAAGAAGGAGTTTATTGGAATGTGTTGATGACCATCTTCTTAACACACAGGGAAGCCCCCAGATACGACGAATATTCCCCTGTACTGCAGCACTATTTCGGTTTTGGAGCCGGCTATCATAACCATAAAATGCCTGTCGATGTGGCAGCTATCGAGGCTAACTTAGAACGCGCATTTGAAACCCCACTAGCCGGCCAAACCAGCTTTTTTGCAGACAGCACCCTAGACAACCAACGGTGGAACATCCACTTTGTCAGCTTTAGCCTAGACTATATGCTGATGGTCAACCACTGGTTTACCTTCAAGCTTTCTCCATTTGTAGGGGTTGGCTGGACAAATCAAAGACCTCGTTATTTCATCGACCAAGGCAATTATGTGCCAGAGGGATATGGGCGTTTTTTCCCAGATGCTATTTATGAATCACCCAATGCGAGGTTTGGATGGGGCGGGCACTCACAGATACACGTCAACCTGTTGACTCCCTTCAGTATTGGCGGGGGCGTATCGTGGCTCAATTACACACAAAACTTCTTGTCTGATGCTTTTGAAGTAAGCTCCAATAACGGCAGAATAGTGGTCAATCGCCGTGTAGAAAGCAGCTGGCAGTCGATGAATATGCTCCGCTGGCATCTGAGTTTGGTGATGAATATAGGCGGGATGTATCCGCGAGAACGCAACCGCCCCACACGCTATCAGGATGAGGGCGGGTTTAGACGATATTGATTTGCTACCATACTATAGCCGTAGCCCTATCACCATTACATCATCGATTTGGCTACGGCTGCCCTTCCAGTCCTCAAAAGTCTGCGCAACTACGGCTTGTTGTTCCGATGTTGGCTGTTGGTGAATGGCTTCGAAGAGCGCGTTGAGGCGTGATGGCAAGAATTTTTTGTCTTCAGCGCCACCAAACTGGTCTTGGTATCCATCCGAATAGAGGTAGAGCATCGTAGGGCTGGAGATATCAATGGTATGTCGGGTAAAGTGTTTGCGGATTTCCTGCTCCGGACTCAGGTCTCCTATAGAGCTTTTTTCGCCTTTGATGGTATGGATTTGCCCTGCTTGGAAATAAGTCATTCGGCTACGTGCTCCGGCACAGCTGAGGGTCTTTGCTTCCGTGTCTATCGTGCAAACCATCATATCCATACCATCTTTGTTGAACTGGTGGTCATATTTCCAGACCGTTTGTAGGTTATAGTCTACTTCGCTCAAGATGCTTTCGGGCTGTGTGAGCATCGCATCGTGTACGGCCTGATTGAGTAGCGAAACACCAATCATCGACATAAACGCCCCCGGCACGCCGTGTCCGGTACAATCAGCAGCCACGAAAATGGTCTTGTGTCCACGCTGTGCCATCCAATAAAAATCACCACTGACTACATCCCGGGGGCGATAGAACACAAAATGCTCCTTGAAGCTGGCCTCCAGCAAGTGGGTGGGGGGCAAGATAGAGCGTTGTATATTTTTGGCATAATGGATGCTATCTTGGATGGCCTTGTGTTGTTCTTCAAGAGTTTTGGTACGCTCTGCTACTTTTTGCTCTAAGGTATGATTTAGCTCTCGGAGCTGCGCATTCTGCAAGCTGAGTTGCAGGTCTTGTTGGAAGCTTTTCAGCCCTTTTTCTACCGTAATACGCAAATCATTCGGCTCCCAAGGTTTGGCAATAAAGCGATACAAGTTGGCTTCATTGATGATATTGGTGATGCCCTCAACGCTGGCTTGCCCTGTAAGGAGGATTTTGATGGTATCGGGGGATAGTTGGTGTAGCTTGATAAGCAATTCGTCGCCTTTCATTTGTGGCATCACATAATCGGATATGGCCATGGCGATTGCCTGCCCTCGCGATTGTAAGAAAGCCACTACTTCCAACGCCTCCTCGGCGCTCTCAGCAACTTCGATATTATACTCAGGAAAAGCCCTCATCAACTCCCTCTTGAGGCTATTGAGGATGATGGGTTCATCATCGATACAAAGTATGGTATGCATAGCGTAATCTGTCGCTCAACGCGTAGGTGATACAATAAAACCGGATTTTGGCCACAAACTCAGAGAGCCAGCAGTTGTTTGACACAGCGCGCCAACTCTTGCTCTTCCCAAGGCTTGGTCATAAACACCTGTAAATCAGCGTGTTTTTTAGCCTTATCAATGGCTTTTTGGTCTGCCTGACCAGAGAGCATCATGACGGCTATTTTGGGGTGTTTTTTGCGAATCTGAATCAGCAGCTCATCCCCCTTCATCCCTGGCATAAGCCAGTCTGAAATAATCAACAAAGTGTCAATCTTACGGGTGCTCAAAAACGCCACTACTTCCAGCGCCTCCTCGGCGCTCTCGGCTCCTTCGATGATAAACTGGGTTCCCAAAATATTACGTAGTTGGGTTTTGAGGCTGTCTAAGATGATGATTTCATCGTCGACACAAAGAATGGCTTTTTGTGTTTGTCCCATAAGAGATAAGCGCTGAGTATATGTAAAATAAAACCTAGGATATGCCGGACGTATCCGGCATTCATGAAGCCCTTCCTAGGGCAAGGCCAATACCTTCTTGATTTGGGCGGCCAAGTCTTTTTCATCCCAAGGCTTACTAATAAAGGCCTTGAGCTGGGCGTGTTTGATGGCGTTATCTATGGCCGCCTTATCGACATGCCCAGAGAGCATCATCGTGGCAATATTGGGGTATTTTTGGTGAACCTTAATCAAAAACTCATCGCCCTTCATCCTCGGCATTAGCCAGTCTGAGATGATGAGCAAGGTTTTGATTTGCTTTTTGTTCAAAAACTCTACCACTTCCAACGCCTCTTCGGCGCTCTCGGCAGCTTCGATGATAAAAGCGTCTCCGAGTTGGTTTTGGAGTTGGGTTTTTAGGCTGTTGAGAATGATGACCTCATCATCCACACAGAGGATGGCTTGCGACTGTTTGCTCATAATACGAAATACTATTGTGTTAAAGATGTTGGGTTTTGGGAAACGACAGGGAGTTCTATATAAAAGGTAGTGCCTTGGCCTATTTCGGATTCAAAGTAGATGCGACCTTCGTGTTTTTCAACTATTTTGCGGACAATATCCAACCCCAAGCCACTGCCTTCTCCTGCTTTTTTGGTCGTAAAGAAAGGGGAAAATATCTTATCGCGGATGTCTTCGGGGATGCCCGGCCCGCTATCGCCGATGGCTATTTTAATCAGCTCGGCCTCTTGCCAAGTCCGAACAGAGATAGTTCCCTTGCCTTTCATTGCCTGAATGGCATTGTGGATGATATTGGTCCATACTTGTACAATTTCGTCGGCATAGGTCATTGTTTCGGGTAGCCTCCCCATCTCTTTGACTACCTCCACGCCGTGTTTGAGTTGGTTGTAGTAGAGCGTCAGGGTCGTTTCTATGCTTTCGTTGATATTGGTCAGTTTTTGCTCACCGCTGTGGTCTTGTCGGGCAAAATTTTTGAGGGCAAAAATAATCTTTGAGGCGCGTTCGGTGGCCGTGTGAATTGTTTGGTTGCTTCGAATAATGCTCGACATCTTGTGGGCACTTTTGATGATGTCTACCAGCTGTGGCGAATGAAGCCTTGCCAAGAGTCGTTCAACATTTTGATACACATTCATATCTACCAACAAGTCAGCAATATTCTGCGCTTCGCCAATTTGTTCTTTTTCAAGCGTTTCTATCAGTTCATACTTGGCGTTTCGTTTTTCTCTTGTTGTCAAGAGTTGTTGGGTTTCGAGTGCCTGCCCTACGAGTTTTTCAAAAAGCTGGCTCTCCTCATCACTCAGGGTTTTGAGGAAGGGCAGGTCTTGCCGCAACAGCTCTTCAAGAATATTGGTCATATTGCCGGACGAGGATCGGATGGCTCCCAGTGGGGTATTGATTTCGTGGGCTATATTGGCTACAAGCTGCCCTAAGGTGGCCATTTTTTCGGATTGGATCAATTGGCTTTGGGTGTTTTTCAGTTCGCTATAAGCTTTTTCCAGTTTTTCTTTTTGTGAAGCCAAGGCCTCTTGAGCGTCTTTCAACTCAGTTACATTTTGGCGGAGCTTGGTCTCAGAGTTTTTGATTTTTTTGAAAATCTCTTCTATAGCTTTTTGCTTTTCTACTGTCTCGCTCACATCCTGCACTGCCCCAATGACCATATGCTTGCCCTGTAGACTCTGAAAGGTTCGGACAAAGGCTTTGAAATAGCGCCATTCTTCTTGTTGTGGCAGCTTGAAGCGGTATTGGCAGGTGATAGGCTCTTCGAGATGCTCCTGAAGCGCTCTTTCAAACAAACGCTCGGGTACTTCACGGTCTTCGGGGTGGATATAATCCGAGAGCGCGTTGATCATCAAGTCTGGTGTCTCGTCTGAGGCAAACCCATAAAGTAAGGGCAGGTTGTTGGAGTATTGAAAATAGTTGGTCTGAGGGTCAATACGGAAGCTAGCGATGCTGGCCATACGTTCGGCTTCGGCCAGCAGTTCGGTCTGTTGTGCCAATATCCACGATTGTTCTTCGAGCGCCTCTTGTGTCGCGTGTAGCTCTTCTAAGTTTTGACGTAGCTCCTCTTCCGATGCGGCCAACTCTTCGTTTTTGGCTTTAAGACTTTCTTCATAGACCACGTCTTGGGTAATGTCTGTATGAGAGCCAATAAATCGATAAGCCTGTCCGTTTTTGTCGCGCAGCGCCTTCCCCCTAGAGAGTATCCACGCATAGTTGCCATTTTTGCGACGCAGGCGCATTTCTACCCGATACTCCGTGCGGTGGCCGTCGAGATAGTCTGTTACTTCTTGCCGAAACATATCAATATCCTCAGGGTGTACCAATGCCTGTATTCCCTCGAAGCTATTGTCTACCTCTTCATCACTGTATCCCAGCATAGTTTTGATAGTTGGCGAAAAATACACGGTGTCTGTCCGTAGGTTCCAGTCCCATATCCCATCATTGACTCCTTGGATTGCCAAGTCAAAGCGCTCTTGTGCCTCTATGAGATGTTCTTGGGTTGTTTGGAGTTCTTCAAAATTTTGGCGCAGCTCTTCTTCCGACGCTGCGAGTTTTTGGGCTTTTATCTGCGCATCTAGCTGTGCTTCCAACAAGCCTAGGGCATTCTTGCGGTTGGCATCTGCATGCATAGCGCACAGCCAAGCACTCAAAATAGCCAAGCCAAACTGTAGGAAAATACCTATCAGCCCTGCCTCCTGAGTATAACTGATATAGTACTTGGCTAAGTGAGGCATAAATAATAAAGCCGTGGCAGCCATAATACCCAACTGATGTACGACAAATACCACGATATAAGGCACTATCACCCGACCATCTTGGTAGCGCATTATCAGGATGAGGTTGATGAAAAACACAAACTGTGCCTCTGACATTCCGTGTAGCTGGCCGATAATCTGTAAGGTAAATAATGCATATACCCCCCCTATCAACAAGCGAGAAGCCAAACGCTGTCTTACCAACAAGCGCGCAACCAAATACAATACCAAGGATACCCCGGTATAGCCAAAAACTAAGTACCAACTATTGGTAGTGTGAGCCGCCAAAATACCCAAAAGGGTGTATAAACCAAAGACCCAGTCTGTAACACGGTCGGCCTGTTGTTGGTGTTTTTGTAAATATAGTTCGCTTTCTTGCTTCAGATAAAGCGAAAAGCGTCGAGAACGCTTTTTGGGCATTGATGAGGTGGTTGCTTCCATACAATCAAAAAATTAACGAACCTAAGGGGACAGAGAGCGCAAAAAACGATAATACATACAAAAGCTTAATACCTACTTACTGATGTTCGATGAATATTGGTTTGGGAAATTGGTATACTACTCCTTTGAGCATCGAGTAAGTTATTAAATAAAGGATATATTATTAATATAAAAATTTTATCTAAAAAAATTCTAATAATGAAAATCATTGATTTTGGATTGTAACCACAGTAAAAATATGGTAAACTTGGTCGGTACGGCTTTTTCTTTTTTGGGAAAATACACTGATACTGTTTCAAGTAACATTATGATATAGTTTAACCAAATCAAGACGCTGATGGTTTCTATTTTACGCCAAACAGCTTGCAGACATCGATAAACAACGTGAATACTTCGGTTTTTATCAACAACCATTAACCAACATTTCAAGCAAGCACACCGTCGGACATTTTCAGAAACACAAGTCGAAACACTAGTTTTAGCTCAACAAAAAGCCCTGTTTTGGCTACATAAGAGGGTTTTTTACTACGCTATGCTCGCTATTTTAGTTGTGAGTATGTGGCGGTGCCCAGTTTCGGGGGTATTACAGGCCTTGATGTGTTGTAAATATCGTAATAAAAACTAGTTCAACCCTCGGATTGTTTTGGTAGTTGATCATTCCTGTTGGTCGAAGTTTTGTATGCCTGTGTTCGTATAGCTGTTTGGACACTGGCTGTCTTGGAAAAATAGGGTGCAGACTACCCGTGGAGACACAGGTAATGGCCGCGAAAAATACTCCGACCACGCCTGTGCCCACAAAAGTAGGTATCAGTATTGCGTTCTAAAAATAACGCTATTGATTCCAATGCCTCATCGGCATACCGGCTACAGGCGAGCGGAAGCTCATCAGGGTATCCATAGCGAGGGAGCCGATGTAGACTGTTTTGAGGTCTTCGCCTCCAAAATTGATTGAGGTGATGAGCCGTAATCGCTGCCCCATACAGCCAAACATATGTTCGGGGGTGAGTTGTCCTTTGGGCAGTGCCTCAGCGACAGCGGCTAGGGCTTCGTGGTTGGCATCTTCAAATATGGTATAAGCTTGGCGGGTTTGGGCATCGATGACCATCAGGCCATTGCGCAAGACTGTAGTAACCCATACATTGCCCTCCGCATCGAAGGCAAAGCCATCCACAAAGTGTGTATCACCTAAGGACTCCGGCCCAAAGGTCTCTTTAGCGCCGAGGCTGCCATCGGCATTTACCGGAAAGCGAGATATTTTGGCAGCCATTGTTTCGGCCACGTAGAGGTATTTTTCGTCTCGGTCAAGCCGTATTTCGTTGGTAAACGTGATGCCATCGGCTACGATACGCGCTCCGTTACTATCAACAAGGATGACATGCCCGTCGGGAGCAGGAGCGGCGGCGGCAGCAAACCAAGGGTGTCTGCGGGCTGAAATGGCCACCCACAGGCGGTCTTGGCTATCGCAAAAGACATAATTGACAGGCCCCAAGGGTTCGCCGTTGAGGTCTTGCAACACTGTTTCGGTGCGCCCATCGCGGTAGATTTTGAGCACTTTGTTTTCGGCCCAATCAGCCACATACAGGTTGCCCGCGCCATCCATCGTCATCCCATTGGTTTCGCCCGAAGTGCCGAGCTGCTCCTGCCGCCCATCGGGGTAAATACGGGTGATGGCGTGGCGGTTGTCCGACACCCATAACGTGCCATCTTTTTCGGCCACCACACACTCGGGGCGGCTCAGGTCTGTGCCTACGGGCTGTAGGTCTTTGAGTGGATCTAACTTAAAATCTTTGAGCTGTGTCATAGTAGTAGGTCAGTGCTTTTTGGGGAGTGATAAATAGTACGATTGTACGTAAAAATTGCATATTTTTGACAATTAAACAAGTCGATGCCCAAAATGTATTGCGAAAAGCTAGCTTCGTTCCTTATAAGCACTTGATATTTCCCCTAAAACAACTTTGTATGAGTACAAAACCCCTGCCCCTACTATCGTTCCTGCTGTTGTTTGGCGCGTTGTCGCTGAGCGCTCAAAGTACTGCTGATATCAACACCCTACTCGACCAATGGCACGAAGCCGCCGCCAAGGCCGACGAAGATTTCTATTTTGGCGCTATGGCTGATGATGCTTTCTTCATTGGCACAGACGCTACCGAGGTCTGGGACAAGGCCACCTTCGTACAACTATACCTGCCCTTGTTCCAAGAGCGCCAAAGTGCTTGGGACTTCAAGCCTTTAAGGCGCAATGTTGTCCTCTCCGATGATGAGACCTATGCTTGGTTTAACGAAACCCTTGATACTTGGATGGGACTCTGCCGAGGCTCCGGCGTATTGCAAAAGCAAGAAGGGCGCTGGCGTATCAAGCAGTATGTACTCTCGGTAGCTGTGGACAACGACGCAATCCGACAGGTAATTGAGATACACCAAAAACTAGAAAAGCAATAGCCCTGCCCACGACAAAGGCCACCCGCAATGTTGTAGCCTGTGCTCAGGCGGGCATCTTCACATTCAAATCCCACAGTTAAAAATGTGGGCTGAGGCTCATTTTATCCCCAAAATAAGGCCTCCGCTTATCTCGGAGCCGGAGCTCCGAGCTACTTTTCCAAAAATGTCCGGCGGCGTATCTTCAGGCTTTTTGAGCGTGCGAAAATACGGTTTTGCGCCGTTGGTTAGGTTCCACAAAAAGTACGGTAATCTTGATCTCCTTGAGGCGGTGGTGTTTGGTATATTTCCATTCCCTTCTGCTCCTCGTAGGGTTTGCTTACGAGCTGCACAAGCGTTTGAAAAGGCTTTAAATCCTGCTCTTCGGTAGCACTTAAGAGTGCCTGCTCTACCAAATGATTTCTTGGAATATAAGCGGGGTTGTATGCCTGCATCAGGTTTTGGGCTGTTTTTTTCTGCTCCTCTCCTCCAATCTGCTGTACCCATCGGGTTTGCCAAGCTTGGAAATCAGGTGTCTGACAAGCTTCTTCTGTTTGTTTGTCAGGCGACTGTCCTGTTTGCAAGTAAAGGAAGGTGTTTGTATAGTCCATTTGCTGGGTTTGCATCAGGGCCAACAAATCAACCATCAGGGTGCGGTCTTCGGGAGTGGGAGCGGCGAAGCCTAGTTTCTTCCCCATCATCGCCAGCCACTGCTGGTCATAGCGACTAGGGAAGCGCTCAATTAAGGTTTGGGCTAGTTTGATGGCCTCCTCCGCATTGGGGTGTATTAGAGGCAGTAAGGCTTCGGCTAGGCGTGCGATATTCCATTGTGCTATTGGGGGCTGATTGCCAAAAGCATACCGTCCCTGAGTATCGATAGAACTGAAGACAGTGCCGGGGTGGTAGGTATTCATAAAAGCACAGGGGCCGTAGTCGATGGTCTCGCCCGAGATTGTCATATTATCAGTATTCATCACTCCGTGAATAAAGCCTACACGCATCCAGTCTGTGATAAGGGCAAGCTGCCGCTCCATCACGGCTTCCAGAAACCCCAAGGCGGGGTTTTCGTGTGTAGCCATGGAGGGGTAATGCCGTTCGATGGCATATTGCAGTAGTTTTTCTAGGACGGTGATTGGGGTGAATCTTCGGGCATACTCAAAAGTACCCACCCGCAAATGGCTGGCAGCGACCCTAGTGAGCACAGCTCCGTGTTGGATACGTTCTCGCCTTACGCCGTCCCCTGTCAGTACTACGGCCAAGCTCCGGCTTGTGGGGATACCAAGGCCATACATCGCCTCGCTGATGAGGTATTCGCGCAACATCGCACTCAGTGTGGCGCGCCCGTCGCCTTGCCGTGAGTAGGGCGTGCGTCCGGAGCCTTTGAGTTGAATGTCTAGCATTTGGCCGCTGGGGCTGATATGTTCTCCCAACAAAATGGCGCGCCCGTCACCCAACATCGTAAAATGCCCAAACTGATGCCCTGCATAGGCTTGTGCCAATGGATTGGCTCCCGGGGGCACTTGCTTCCCGCCCAGCCATTGTGCCGTAGTATCCGAATCATTGAGCAATGCGCCTAGGCCCAGTTGCTGTGCCAATACCCCATTAAAGAGCAACAACATAGGCGATGGTACTGGCTCAGGTGGCAGGAGACTGTACAAAGGCTCGGGTAGTTGGGTGTAATTGTGTGCCCAGCGCCAAGGCTGGGTGTCGGTATTGTTGGAAAGCATATCTGTAGACTTTTTAATCAAAACCCAAGACCCGACAAATAGTTCCAACACAGCCCTAGACCTTGTTCACGCCACTAGACATTTTTCAAATCCCACGGTTATAAAACTGTGGGTTAAGTCTCATTTTAGCGTCAAAATGAGGCCTCAGTTTGTCTCGGAGCTGTGGAAAGCCGAGCTACTTTTCCCAAACCAATTTCGATTGGTTATATGCAAAAAAAGCCACCCCAAAAGATTTGGGATGGCTTCTCTGCAAAATAGGTGTATTTCTATTAGAGGGCTTTTTCGGCCATCGACATACGCTTACGCTCGTTTTCGTCGAGGTAGATTTTGCGCATACGTACCGAAACAGGTGTTACCTCTAGGTATTCGTCTTTTTGGATATATTCCATCGCTTCTTCGAGAGAGAACTGACGCTTGGGCGCAATGCGGACGTTGTCGTCAGAACCAGATGCGCGCATATTGGTCAGTTTTTTACCTTTTTGTACATTGACAACAAGGTCGTTCTGACGGCTATGCTCGCCAATTACTTGGCCGGTATATACATCTTCTCCCGGATCGATGAAGAACACCCCACGGTCTTGGAGCTTGTCAAGGGTATAGGCCGTAGAGGGGCCGGCCTCCATTGAGATGAGCGAGCCGTTGATACGTCCGGCGATTTCGCCTTTGTAGGGGCCATACTCGCGGAATCGGTGGTTGATAACGGCCTCTCCGGCAGTAGCAGTCAACATCAAGTTACGCAAACCGATAAGGCCACGTGAAGGGATGTTGAACTCTAGGTGTTGCCAATCGCCCTTAGGCTCCATCACGAGGAGCTCGCCTTTGCGCTGGGTAACGAGTTCGATTACTTTGCCGGCGGTGTCTTCAGGGGTATCTACTACTAGGGTTTCGTAAGGCTCGTGGCGTTGGCCATCAATTTCTTTGAAAAGTACCTGAGGCTGCCCTACTTGTAGCTCGTAGCCTTCGCGGCGCATTGTTTCAATCAATACAGACAAGTGTAGGATACCACGCCCATAAACGATAAAGCGGTCTTCGCTTTCGGTAAACTCTACCTTGAGGGCAAGGTTTTTCTCTGTTTCCTTCAACAAGCGGTCGCGGAGGTGGCGAGAGGTTACAAATTTACCTTCTTTGCCAAAGAACGGCGAGTTGTTGATGGTGAAGAGCATACTCATTGTAGGCTCGTCGATAGAAATACGGGGCAAGGGCTCGGGAGCGTTGATGTCGGCGATGGTGTCTCCGATATCAAAGCCTTCGATGCCTACTACGGCGCAGATTTCGCCGGCTTTTACAGCAGGTACGCGGGTTTTGCCCAAGCCTTCAAACACGTGTAGCTCTTTTACGCGTAGCTTTTTGAAGCTACCATCGTCTTTACAAAGCGCAATGTCTTTATTTTCTTCAATCGTACCTCGGTATACACGTCCGATAGCAATACGACCAACAAACGAAGAGTAATCAAGAGAGGTGATTTGCATCTGCATCGTTCCCTCTGGGCTGGGGGCGGCAGGGATGGTTTCGATGATGGCATCCAAGAGTGGCTCAATCGTTTCGGTGGGTTCTTGCCAGTCGTTGCTCATCCAGCCGTTTTTGGCAGAGCCATAGATGGTTTTGAAATCCAGCTGTTCTTCGGTAGCGTCAAGGGCAAACATTAAGTCAAAAACAGCTTCCTGTACTTCGTCAGGGCGGCAGTTGGGCTTGTCTACTTTGTTGACTACCACGATAGGCGTAAGGCCAAGCGATAAGGCCTTGCTCAATACAAATCGGGTTTGGGGCATCGGCCCTTCAAAGGCATCTACAAGCAGGAGCACCCCATCGGCCATTTTGAGCACGCGCTCTACCTCGCCGCCAAAGTCGGCGTGACCCGGAGTATCGATGATGTTGATTTTAACGCCTTTGTAACGCACGGATACGTTTTTGGATACGATGGTAATGCCGCGTTCACGTTCGAGGTCGTTATTGTCGAGGATAAGGTCGTCGAAGGTCTGATTCTCTCGGAAGAGTTTGGAGGCGTGGATAATTTTGTCAACCAAGGTCGTTTTGCCGTGGTCAACGTGGGCAATGATGGCGATGTTTCTGATGCTTTCCATTACGTGTAAATCAATTAAGGCGCAAAATTACGCAAAATAATCCACAAAGCCTTTACTTACAGCATTAAAAAGATGTTAACAATGGCTGCTTGTTGGGTGGGCTGTATTGGATTGTTTTTAAATAAGATGCTCAAAATCAGATTTTTACAAAACTTACGAGATTGCTCTGCTTGTGTTGGAGCACTCATAGTACTGGGTGTTGGGGGCATCATCAGGCTGACAAAAATAGCAGCATAGCCCTCGAACTGTTGTATGTTTGGGGTATACAAAGACGATAGCATATGCTGCAATTCTGTTTATTTCAACTTTAAAAAACACAAAACATCATACACATTCAGAGCAAATTACTAATCCAAAAGCAGTACCAACCAAGCCTCTGCGACTTTGCCTTGGGCTAGCAAGCGTTGGGCGTACTGGTGTCGGGCCTCAAGGGTTTGTGTCAGCAGTTGTTGTGCTTCGGGGCTGTTCTGGAAGGCGGCCACAGCTTCGGCTTGGGGCAAACTTTCTACATTGGCCAGACGCGCCAAGTTGTTACCTGTCAACACATCGCTTTGCCGGATATGTTGGGGCAGCTGATCTACTCCTATACCCTTGGTAACCAATGGCTTGGGTATTTCAAACAAAGCCTCCCCATTGGCACGGCAATACCAGTTGCCGCCCATTCTAGCCACCAAATCAATTTTAAACGGGTCGATATGTCCTTCGGCATCGAGGACGGCTTCGTGTATGTGTGCACGCAATACCTCACAGATGATAAGCGCTCCGGCGCCTCCTTCCTGCCCTGTTTCGATTATTTGTGTAACCTTGCACTCAAACGCTGCCGGGGCTTCGGCCACACGCGGGGGGCGTACCAAGTCAGAAGCCACTGGGGTCAGTCCAGACTTGACGAACTCGTTTACGCCCTTGGCATACTCGGTACTAGCCAATGACATTTGCTCTACAATCGGGTAATTGACAATATTGATGACTGCTTCGGGCACTTCGCGAACGTTCTCAAAGCTGTGCTTGGTGGTGTTGTCGCGTACTCGGCGCGCAGGCGCAAATATCATAATAGGCGGATTTGAGCCAAACACATTGAAAAAACTAAACGGGCTGAGGTTGACGTTGCCCGCCGCGTCGATAGTGCTGGCAAAAGCAATAGGGCGTGGCGCTACCGCGCTGAGCATATATGCGTGAAGCTTGGCAGTACTGATAGTACCCGGATCTAAGGTAAGGGTTGGAATATGAGACATCAGCTTGGGGAAATAAAATAACGATAAACCGTACTTGATAAACAAACACAAAGGTATGGCCTATGCTTCTGGGATGCTAATTGGGTGTTTTTTTTGGCACCAAAATAAGCTCTTGTATGCCCTCGGAGTTGACTCTCCAAGTGGCTTTTTTTTGAAATAGTCTAGCATCAGCCCATTGCATTCAGAAAATCTTGTTTGCGCTCCTTGGCCAGACTGATTTCTTTGCCGCTCTGCATCCAAATCAGGGGCCTGTCTCCTTTTTTAAGGCGCTGTACATAAGGTGTGTTGACGATGTAAGAGCGGTGTACGCGTACAAACTGCGGGGAGTGTTTCAGTAGATTTTCGAAGTACTTGAGGTTTTTGGAGATGATGTGCGTTTTGCCTGAGGCCAAGACTACGTGTACATAGGCGCCATCGGCTTCGAGATACTCGATATCAGACAGAGCTACATACTCATACCCCCCTAACACGGGCAAACACAACGATTGAGGAGTTTCGGCATTGAGGTTATTGGCCAATGTTTGGAGGCGCTTGCTGTCTTGGAGGAGGGTTTGTTGTTGTTGTACTTTTTCAAAAGCCTGTATCAGATCCGGCTCTTGGATAGGCTTGAGCAGATAATCTAAGGCCGAAAGCCTGAAAGCTTGAATGGCATACTCACTGTAGGCGGTGGTGAAGATGATGGTCGGTTGGTATGGATGTTGGGCTAGCTCTTGGGCCAGCTGTAATCCTGATTTTTCGGGCATTTCGATGTCTAGGAGCATTACCTCGGGCTTGTATGCCTCGATGGCCGTAAGGGCTTCGTTGGCATCAGCCGACTCTGCTACTATCTCTACTTGGGGCAAGTGTTCGGCAATCATCAGGCGGAGCAAGCGGCGGGCTTGGGGCGAGTCATCCACCACTAGGGTGCGTAGTTTGGGTTTAGGCGTAGGCATAATGGGTATTCGTTTTGGAGAGTAGTGTAATTATCAATCCCCGGGGTTAGTCTTTGTGTAATAGGTTTATTGCTTCGGGTAAGGTGAGGTGCAAGACTATACGTGTGCCGATGGGGTTTTGGTTTGCGTCATAGAGGTCTATGGTTTGGGTCTGGAGTTGGAGGTGGGTGTTTTTGTTTAGCAAATCAATTCTCTTTTGTATATTTTTAGTAGCAAAAGACTGATGTCGGTCTTGGTTTTTATTATTGATTTCCTGCGCACGTTTACGCCCTACACCGTTGTCTTCTATCACCACACAGAGGCGCTGGGGGTTGAGTATCACAAGCTTGATAAAAAGCTTTTTCAGACCTTTTTTATGCCTTAACCCGTGTTTTAGCGCATTTTCTACAAAAGGCTGGATAAGCAAAGTGGGGACGCTTAGCGCTTCTTGGTCGAGAGATTGGGGCACATCTATCTGCCACTCAAAGTCTTCTTCGAGCAACATTGCCTCCAAACCTATGTATAGCCTCAACATTTCTAGCTCTTCGGCTAAGGTAGTGTATTTTTTATCACTATTATGTAATATTTTTCTTACAAGATTAGCGAATTGGTTTAGGTACTGTACGGCCTTCTGCTTGTCATTCTCATAAATATAACTCTTGATAGAGTTAAGGATATTGAACAAAAAGTGTGGGCTCATCTGTACCTGTAGCGCTGTTTGTTGCCAGAGTTTGAGTTCGTTTTCGAGGGCAATGCGTTTGAGGGTTTCGGCTTGTTGGCGCTGGAGGCGCTTCATTACCTGCGTCAGTATCAGCACCACTAGCCCCACACAGGCCAATGCCAAAAGGCTGAGTACCCAAGTACGTAGCCAAAAAGGTGGCAATACCTCCCCTTTCAACAAGATTCGGTTGGCTGAACTGCGCCCTTTATGGTCTAAAAGTTTGATTTCCAGCACAAACTTCCCCGTAGGAAGCGTATTGAGCACTATAGCGTCCGTGTTGGCAGGCAGATACACCCAAGTAGTGTCTTGATTAAGGCGATAGGCGTAGCGAAATTTGTCGGCAGAGTGATAGCTGACAGCCTCCAACTCAATGCTGAGGCCATCTTCTGGCCCCAAGGTCAACAATTGGGCTGCATCTACCCTTTTCCCTCCTTGATAAAGCGCCTTGAGTACTAGTTTGGGCGGCGGTTTATCGAAACTATAGGCCACTGGCAGACTCTGCACCCCTTTGGAGGTAGCCAGCCACACTCGGTCTTGTAGGATACATAAGTCCAGCACATCATCCGAAATCAATCCGTCAATCTGATTGAATGAGCTCCAAGCATCCTTGCCCCTATCCCATACCCACAGCCCTCGGTTAGTGGCTATCCAAAGTTGCTGTTGGTGTTGTACTAGGACATAGCCCTGCACTTCACTAGGAAGCTGGGCAAGCGGCTTCAGAAAGCGCTCCGGAGTCCACTCATACAGCCAGCCTTCGAAGTTAAGGATGAAGAGACGTTGTTCGGTTTCGTTCCAGACAATATCGAGCACTTGTTGGTCTTGAAGCCAAATTTGCCTCACAAGATAGGTGCTGTCTTCATAAGAAGTTTGCAACAATCCTTTGTTGGTGGCTATCCATAGCCAATCGCGGCGGGTGTCATAAGCCAAAGCCCTCCCCCATTGCTTGTTGATAAACCTTCTATTCACCCCTGTTTTTAGCGGAGGGGATAAGTCAGCCAATGATTTGCCGACAAAGGTTCCATTAGAACTGGCCACTACATATTCATGAGGGGTTTGGTAAAAGTCCTTTGCTGCTCCAATATTATCTCCACAATCTATCCTATGGCCGTTTTCTAGGGCAAACAAGTTGCTATTGGTATTGAAGTAGACCCTTTTATCTATGTTGTTGTATACTATACAGCGAATATCGGAGCGTGTAGGCAACTGATGTAAGCAGAAAATGCCCGTGTGAGGGTTTAGCTGATAAAGTGTCCCAGAGGTATTTCCAAAATAAATGTGCTTCGTGTCGTGGGTGATTTTGAGTACCCGGTCGGCAATATGCCAGTTTACCCACTGCAAATCAGGAATATACAGTATACCATTGTGTAAGGTACTGAGCCAGATGGCCCCGCTGCGGTCTTCCAAAAAAGACGAGAGCGCAAACTCTTCGAGCATTGTTTGGACGGTGTTGCGCTTGGGGTCAAAAATCACGGCTCCGGTATAAGTCAGAATCCAAATACGGCCCTGTTTATCAAGGAATGTCTCGGTGATTTTTTTGCCTTTGAGTGCAGCCTCTAACAAGGGGATGTGCTCTTCTCGAAAAGTATCTACACTAGCGTTGTAGCGGTATGTTTTGGTGGTGATGGATTCCCACATCCAAGTCTGTTGCCCATCATAGATAATCCGCAACAACATCGTAGGAGTCTTGAGGTGTTGTTGATTGATTACCTTGGTTATTCGCTTGGCCTTATCCATACGGTATAAGTTTTCGTCGGCGATAATCCAAGTAATGTCGTTTTTGTCAGTACGTACACGCCAAGCCGTTTTGATTTCGAGCATAGAGGCAGTTGGGGCTTCGTAAAAACTACTGACATCACTAGCCGCATCATAAAGAATCAAACCATTTTGAGCCGCTATCCAAATATTATTGGTATTGGGCACAGCCACAATATTGGTTACGGACGATTCCCCTAGGGTCTCTATTTCGCGCATTTCGCCTTTGTCAATCACAAAGACCTGTCCGGTGAAATTATAACAATAAATCCGCCCGTTGGAGGTTTGAATCAGGCCTGTCATAGATTTGCTGCGCTGAGTAGGCGCTTTGAAGGCCTCAAAACGGATGCCGTTGTAGCGGAAAACTCCCGCATCGCAGCCTATCCAGATAAAGCCCTGTTGGTCTTCGAGGAGGCAATATACCTCGTTGCTGGGCAGCCCCTGGTCGGAGTTGATTACACGAAAACTGGGCTGCTGAGCCTGAAGTGTTGTGGGTTTTTGGGACAAACAAAAAACTACCAAGGCCGCCAACAATAGCTGTGGCAGTCTTGGCAAGATGATGTTTTGTATGGTATGTAATTGCCTGATAGGCATATATTCAGTTTGAAAATCAAAGTAATAAAACCACACGCATTAATGGCTTCCCTCTGTGCGTTTTTTCCAATAACGTATCAGACCGGCCACACTCATAAACGCCGGGTTGGCTGCCTGATACTGTGCTAGGCGGCGCTCGGTATAGCCAGCCTCTCGTAATTGTTGGTTGACGTAGTGATTAAACTCCGTAACAATCTCATTTTGAGGTATTTCTTTTTCCCATCTTACTTTGACAAACTGCGCATAATCTACTAGGTGATGCTCCAGCTCATCGAGGTGTTCTTTATAGTTTTGGTGTACCCCATAGTGTGTTAGGTAGAGCTGTGAGGGAGCCAAGTTGCGTAGGGTTTGGATAGACTGCTGCCACTTTTCGAGGTGGATATCGGGCGGAGGGCAGGGCGGAATGACCATCCCGTCTGCCCCGATTTTGACACCGGCCACATCTCCGGTAAACACCACATCCTCCAACTGCCAAGCAATATGATGGTAGGCGTGGCCGGGGGTGTACCAAGCCTTGAAGCGGCGATTGCCGATAGTGATGGTGGTCTGGTCTTCGGGTGCTACGATTTGCGCCAGCGGAATATCACGCATTTCGCCCCAAAGTACGTCCATCTGGTCTAGATAAATACGCCTAGCCGACTCTGTCAGCTTGCTAGGGCTTGATAAGTGTCCCGCCCCAAAGGGGTGAACATACACCTTTGCCCCGTGTTCGGCAAAAGCCCACGCAGCCCCAGCGTGATCAAAGTGGATGTGGGTTACGAAAACGTGCTTGATGTCTGTAACGGCGTAGCCCGCCTTGGCTATCCCTGCTTCGAGGGTCTTAAAAGTAGAGTGTGGTCCGCTTTCGACCAAGACCGGCCCTTCGGAGGTTTCTACCAGAAAGGCGGCGATAGTAGTGTCGTTTTCTAAAAAATGGAGGTCTATCAGGTGTATCATATCGCTGAAGATAGGGGGTAAAAATGGTAGGTTAGCTTACAAAATTAGCAAAAAAGCCTTGCCACGCAAGCTTTTTTTAGCGCTCAAATGGATGGTTATCACTCACAAACCCAAGTCTTGGTTTGATAAAATATTTCTCTTCCCCTTCACTGCCCCTGATTATCTTGTTCTATATTTTATCAAAGATTCATTGGATATGATTAGAGCTGCTTTTTTTCCTTTGGTTTTGACTTTGGTGCTGGCCGCTCTCACGGCTTGGCATGCTCAGGCTTGCCTACAACAAGTTTTAGGTATCGAACACGAGATTGCTATTTCTGACATCAGTATCATCAATGATACTGACGAAGACCTGTATATCTACAATGGACAAACACACATAGCCCTCACCCGGCTTGGCGGCGCTACGAGCATCCCCTGCGAAATAGGACGGCGAATTTACCGAAGCAACGGCAAAATCAAAGGCTCCCTGCTTTTTACAGTACAAGACTATATGTGTGGAAAACCTATCAAGATTTCAGCCTATTTGTAACATAATTTTTTATGTGTAAACTTGCCTCCCTAAGGCTTGATAAGGAAAGTGAGGCAACAAAAACACTGAAAGGTTGCTCCAAATGCTCTCCTATTTATTCATTTTAACAAATTCCAAAACACAAGCTCTTAGAAAAATCATCGCCTGAGGTTTGAGACATGCCACTGGACATTTTTCAAACCCCACAGTTAAAACTGTGGGCTAGGTCTCATTTTATCCTCCAATAAGGCCTTAGCCTGTCTCGGAGCAGGGCTTCGAGCTACTTGTCCAGTGGTGTGTTAGAGAGCTTATCCCTTGCTAATTTTCCTACTTTGGGTAAAATTCCGTTTTTTTGTAACTTCAACTCGATATTACCAAGCTTTCCCTTTCTTTTTTATGACTCCAAAATACTCGTTGCTTCTCGTAGCGCTCCTGGCCTTAGTTATGAGTGCTTGTGTAGATACAGCCAAAAGTGTAGAACAAGCCAAACAAATGCTTGAAAACCAACAACCTCGCCAAGCCGTCGAACTGCTCAACCGCGCCATCAAAAACGGGGGTGAGTCTGCCGACTTGTTCAATATGCGTGGGGTGGCTTATTTCAGTTTGCAGGAGTTCGACAATGCCTTGTTGGACTATGACCGCGCCATTGCCCTTGATAAGCGTAACTATAAGCCTTTCTACAACCGCGCCTTGGTCAAAGAAGCGCTTCAAAACTATCAGGGCGCTATCGAAGATTACTCTCAAGCCATCGCCCTAGCTATTGATGAAGCAGATCTTTACCTCAACCGAGCGGCGGTTTTTGCCACTACTGGCGACACGGCCGCCGCTTTCCGAGACCTTAACAAAACCCTAGAGCTACGCCCCGAAGATGCAATGGCGCATTATAACCGTGGCAATATCTTGTATCGCAATGCTGAGTGGCCGGCGGCTTCAGAGGACTTTCGCGCTGCTATCCGTGCAGATGCCAAATTTGCTAGGGCACATTTTGCGCTTGCGCTCAGTCTTTTGCAACAAAGCCCCGAGCAAAGTGAACAGCCTTGCCTCCACCTCCAACAGGCCAAACGCCTAGGCCATCCAGAGGCCGAAGCTTTGCTTGAAAAATATTGCCGCAATACTTCTGACCAAACTCCCAACAAACAGTAGTAGCTTGTATGTACAAAAAAACGACCGCTGTTTGCCTCCTGGCAGCCCTGGTGCTCTTGGGAGCCTGTAACCGCAACTTACGCGAGGAGGCCGAAATGGCCATCACTGTGCTCGATATCCGAGGCTTTCCCGTAGTTGGTGCTAATGTTACGATATATGCCAACGAAGAACACTGGGCCACAGAGCAAAACCCATTACAAGAAACAGCCCTTACGGACAATAGCGGAAAAGTTAGTTTTTTTCAGTTGCCTAGCGGCACATATTTTGTAGACATACAGCGTGATTCGCTCAACAACTGGGAGAACAAGCGGGAGGTAGAAATAATTGCTACTATTTATGGCTTCCGCAACGAAGAGATTTTTGTGCTCAATAATAGCCGTATGGGTAGTCTTAGTGCTGCCTCAGGGCGCAACTGGCAACTTACTGATATTCAGCTTGCCGGCGAAAGTATAAAAACTCAGCCAGGGTTTGAATGTTTGCGTGATAGCGGCTTGCGCTTTTTCAAAAATGGGCGTTATGAAGTCATCTCCGGAGCAATTACTTGTCCTGAAGATGATAACCCTGCCAATCGCCAAGGGCTTTGGCGCTTTAACGACCAGCAGACCCTGCTCATTCTTCAGAGCCAAGCCGGACAAGTTCGAGAGCTGCTCTTAGAAGACCTCAGCCAAAAGAGATTGAAAGTGGGGCAAAATTTTAATGGCATCTTGATTGATATTATTTATGAACAGCGCTGAAAACTCCCTCTTAGGCCAAGCCATCCAACTCCTCACCACAGGCGAGTTGGTTGGCATTCCTACCGAAACAGTCTATGGGCTGGCAGCCAATGCGCTGGATGCACAGGCGGTTTTGAAAATATTTGAAGCCAAAAACCGACCTACGTTTGACCCACTAATCGTACACGTATCACCGGAAAGCAACTGGCAACAGTGGGTGCGCGATATTCCTCCAGAGGCCACACAGTTGCTCGAAGCTTTCAGCCCGGGGCCTATCACGGTGCTCTTGCCCAAGGCAGCGGTCATTCCTGATTTGGTAACGGCAGGGTTAGATACAGTGGCTATCCGTATTCCCAAACACCCGCTTACCTTGGCCTTATTGGCACAGCTACCTTTTCCTTTGGCAGCTCCCAGCGCCAACCCTTTTGGCTATATCAGCCCTACCACTGCCGAGCACGTCCGCCAACAACTCGGCCATAAAGTTAAGTTGGTGCTTGATGGCGGTTCGGCCACTGTCGGGGTAGAGTCGACCATTGTTGGCTTTGATACCTCTCCGCCTACAGTATACCGCCTAGGCGGTGTGGCACTCGAAGCCATCGAGGCGCAGATTGGCCCAGTACAAGTACAAACACATTCCAGCTCCAACCCCAAGGCTTCGGGGATGCTCGAAAGCCATTATGCACCACGCAAGCCTTTGGTGTTAGAAAGCCCTGAGCTGCTGTTGTCTCATTATGCCCCTTCTCAAATAGCAGCCCTGCGCTGGAGCAGTTATTCTCCTGTGTTGCCCAAAGAACAGCAGTTTGTGCTGTCGCCTATGGCCAACCTATCAGAGGCCGCCCGCAACTTATTTGCTGCCTTGCGCCAGCTCGACGCATCGGATTGCAGCATCATCTCTGCGGCTCCAGTACCAGAGCTGGGACTAGGCCGTGCTATTAACGACCGGCTACGCCGCGCTTCCGCACCTAGGCCAGAATAACCCCTCGATATTTTAGCTCACAAAACACCTATGAAACCAATTCTTGTCAAACTCATACAACTCGGTGTCAGCCCCGAAACTACACTAAAAGAAGCACGACTGTACCACCAAACTAATGGTTTGGCGGCTCTTTTTGGGGGCTTGGCACTGACTTCGGTCTTGGTTTTTGTAGGAATGGGCTTTAGCTGGCCACCCATCGTCATTCAGGCAATCTCTACTGTGGTGTATAGTGCTGTCCTTATCCTGACCAGCACCCGCCAGCTGATGGCGGCAAGGCAAGTACTGATATATTATTTTGAAATACAGATGTTTTTGGGTTCGTGTATTTTCTTTACAGAGGGCTTGAGCGAAGGTACTTATACTAGCAATGTGATGCTTTTTCTAATCTTCCCACCTACCTTGGCGTTGATTTTGGAGCTGTCTATCCTCCGACACAGTCTCATTGCGTTGCTCCTCATTACACTGCTACACTTTATGCCCTATGTGTTCCCTGCCTTGGTGGGGGTTGTTGTCAACCCCACACAGCAAATGTTTTTCTTTAGTATGGCCATTTACTATATCTTGATAATGTTTGCCGGAATTATGTATATCATTGATAACCAACGCAAATGGAGTGAACGAAAGATAGCACAACAAGTACAGGCACTACACGAAAGCCAAGAAGAACTACAAGGGCTGAACCAAGAAATCACGGCTCAAAATGAGGAATTGTACCAAAACCAAGAAGAAATCTTAACACAGCGTGATTTTATAGAACAAAAACTCAAGGAACTGGAAATTGCCAACCGCAGAATGGGTAATAATGAAGAGGTGTTGCGCAAAGCATTTCAGCGTTTGAAAGAAAAAGAATCTCAAGTAGTTGCATTCAACAAAGAGTTGCAAAGCCTCAACAATCAAATGCAGAGCAGTATCAATGCTGCGCAAACAATACAACAGGCAATCCTGCCTACCCAAGCGCAGCTTCAGAATGCCTTCCAAGATTATTTCGTGCTTTATAAGCCCAAAGACATTGTGTCGGGCGATTTTTATTGGATGAGCCAAACCAGTACGCACCGTTTTGTGGTCGTGGCTGATTGCACGGGCCACGGGGTGCCCGGCGCGTTTATGACCTTGATAGGCGCTTTGTTGCTACACCGTATCATCAAGCTAGAACATATCTACACTCCTTCGCGGATTCTCGAAGCATTACACCAGCATATAGGCGAAGCCCTACGACAAGGCCAAACTGGCAACAACAGCGGGATGGACATTGCAGTGTTGCGCCTGCCCAAAAGAGATATCGCTCAAGAGCCTGCGCTATTTGCCGGAGCCAAGCTCAACCTGTATGTATACCGCCAAGGCGCGTCCACACTAGACAAAGTAGCCGGAGCAAGGCGCTCCGTAGGGGGATGGCAAAACCCTCATACCTTGTTTGTAGACCACGATGTGGCGCTTGAGCCAGGCATCCAGCTCTATATGGGTAGCGACGGAATACAAGACCAAAACAACAGCCAGCGCAAACGCCTCGGCGACAAGGCTATCCTTGGTGCGCTCTTAGCAGAAGCCCAAAGCCCAATGCAACGCCAAAAAGAAGTAGTAGAAGCCCTGCTCAACGAACATCAAGGACAAGAGCTACAGCGCGACGATATGCTGATGGTGGGGTTGAAATACTAAGTACCACACCAATCCTTAGTCCACAGTTTTAACTGTGGGGTTTGAAAATGTCCGGTGGCGTGTTACAGTTATACCAAGATTCACAAGATTTGGGGATTTGCAGGGTTTTATTTTCTTGATTATCAAGGATTTTCAGTGCAAAGATTTCCCAAGCCAATTGTGGTTGAGTATACATATAGATTGAAAAACTACCAAAAGCGCAAGGGCAAACGATATAGCCACGAAAAAAGTAAGGCTCCTAAGATTGCCCCAACTAGGTTGAGCACAATCCCTAACGACGAGAAGTGCACATAGGGAATCGGTATTTTGATAAGCTCTAGCAGCAGGGCGAATAAGAAAGCGCCAATCAACACATAGCGTGTGCCGGCGTGGTTGTAGTGTAGAAAGGTAAACTGGTGTTGTTTTCGGATGCCCAGCATCCAGAGTAATACCAAAACAACAAACTGTAAGATATGTCCTATTTCGGCTACGCCAAACCCGCCCACTAAAAGTATGGGTTGAATATTGGCCTTAGAGAGGCAGGCTACCCAAAGCATCCCCAGCATCCAAACAATAGCGTAGGCATTAAATCTGAAAAACATATTTTGGCGCAAAAATGATGGCGAGGCCTTGAGCGATGATTGAGTAACTCAATCATCGCTTATGAGTTGTTAGCTTACCAAAGCTTTGTAGTCAGCCTCAGACATCAGGCCGTCCAACTCAGCAGTATTGCTCATTCGTACTTTTACAATCCAACCTTTGCCATAAGGGTCTCCGTTGATTACTTCGGGCTCGGCCTCAAGCGCATCGTTGAATGCTACAATTTCTCCTGACAAAGGCAAGTACAAGTCCGATACGGTCTTGACAGCCTCTACCGTGCCAAACACCTCGTTTTGGCCAAGCGTCTCTCCTACGGTTTCTACCTCTACATAAACAATATCGCCCAGCTCGCTTTGAGCAAAGTCTGTGATGCCCACTACGGCCACATCACCTTCTACACGAACCCATTCGTGTTCTTTGGTGTACTTGAGTTCTGCGGGAAAATTCATATTTTATCGATTGAGGTGGTTATTAACCTATGATGATTTTGGGTCAAAGATGCCTCAAAAGGCTTAGAAATACAACTATCCTTTCAAAAACTTTAGTTTGATAGCCGGAGGCTGATACTTTACTTCCAAGACACCTCCATAGCCTACTTGCAGCCTGAAGCTTTTGCTCAAGGGGATGTCCAACAGCAGTGAGAGCAGGCTTTGTAATACGCCTGCGTGGGTAACGACAGTAACCATTGGGGTTTGTAGGCCAGTGATTTCGTCCCAAAACTGTTGGACTCGCGCATACAGTGCCTCATAAGAGTCGCCAGAGGGGGTTGGATGATGGGTAAAATCATTCATCCATGCCTGTAATGCTGGTTGGGGTATCTCTCCCCATGGCTGCATTTCCCAGCTCCCAAAGTCCAGCTCCAGCAGGCGCTCGTCAGGCTGTGGCGCGGCGTGTAGGTATTGGGCCAAGCGCCTGCAGCGGTTCAAAGGACTGGTATAGACGGGGTAGCGGGCGTAGTCTTGGGGGAGGATGGCCTGTATGGCGGCCATTTCGGAAGGATGCTCAGGAGCCAAGTCGAGGTCTGTGCGCCCATAACAAATACCCGGAGCCACAGAGGGGGTAGTATGTCGAACTAGATAAATATGCATGGTTTGTGTGGAAAGCCCAATACCCGGCAAACAGGTATCCGGCAAGGTGAATAGTAGTTACAAAACCACTGGACTTTTTCAAACCCCAAGGCTCAGCCCGCAGGTTCAATCAGCAGAAAGTCGCTGTCTGATACCAAAATTAGGCTTTTTGTTGATACGAAGCCAAAAGTTCGCACTACTTTTCTGTTGTGTCCAGTGGCTTGTGTTCATTTTGCTCCTACTCTAGGAGGCTTAGCCCTGATATGCGAGCACCTTGCCAAAGTCTTTTGCCTGTCCCAATATAGGGCTTGCTTGGCCGCTTTGGGCGGCGATTTGCCCGTTGATAAAGACATAGGGCACGGCCTGGTCATTGCGGCGCACCCAGCGCTTGAACTCTGGCAGGCCGGGCATCCCTACTTCGTAGGTTTGGTCGAGCTGGTCGTTGAGTTGTGTTGGGTCTACGAGGACAATATCGGCACGGCGGCCTTGGGCGAGGTATCCAGCATCGAGACCGTACCAATCGGCCAGCTCGCCCGTAACCTTCCGTACGGCCTGCGCAAGGCTTAGGGTTTTGCGGCCTTCGGCTTTTTGTTCCTGTACAAATTTGAACAATCGCAGCGGGAAGTTATAATGCGCCATATTTTTGAGATGCGCCCCTGCATCGCTAAAGCCGATGTGGCAGTCAGGATGGCGGACAATCCAGTTGAGCTCCTTGGGACGATGGTTGCCCACGACGGTATACCAACGCAGCTCGTCGCCATATCTGGAGACCAGGTCGAGGAAGTAGTCTACAGGGTCTTGGCCGGCTTCTTTGGCCAACTCCCTAAAAGAACGCCCATTGAGCGATGCGTCCGGACAGTCGATTACACAAGTATCGCGCAAGTTGCGGTGAAAAGCACGTGGGGCAAGCTTCTGCCCCCATTGCTTGCGAAACTTGCGGCGGTAGCGCTTGTCTTGAAGTAGTTCTTGACGCTCGGCCAGGTCTTCGAGGTGGAGGTAGGCCGTTCCGGCTTCAAACTCCTCAAAGAAGGGGGAGTTGAACCCATTCGTAACGACATCAAAAGGTTCGGGCAAGCCCTGAAACTTGACTTTGGCTCCCAGCAGGCGGTTGGCCAGCCAGGCCGAGTTGCCAAAGATGCGGTGGATACCGGGGACGGTCTTGCCGTCTATCATTGCCAACATCGAGGTTTTGAGTCCCTTGCGCCCAAGGGCTGCGCTTTCGAGCATAAAGCTGAAAAAGGTAGCCGGGTTAGCCGTGTTGGGGATGGTCTGCAAGATGCGGTTTTGTTGGCGCAGGGTGCGGAAGAGGTGGCGGTATTCGCCCCAGCCGGCATAGACCGAGGGGGTGGGGCGGCTCCGGAACTCCGTGCCGTCCATCTTGTCGAAGGTCAACATATTGACCGAAAGCCCCATATAGCCCGCATCCAGTGCCTCGCGCAAGAGGCCGTCCATACGGCTGAGCTCTGCTTTGGTGGGCTTTTCGTTGTGGGTGAGGCTGCGCTTCAAGCCCATCACATAAGAACGGAGAGTAGAATGCCCCAAAAACATCGCCACATTGGGGCCTAGCGGAAGGTTGCGTAGGTGTTGGAGGTATTCGGTGGGCGAGTCCCAGTCTTTGACGCGTTGCAACAGCGGTTTGATATACTCCGACGGTACGCCCTCTACCCTCGTAAACATATCCGAAAGCGACTCAGGAGGACCCATCACCATACTCAGGCCACAGCTGCCCATAAAGATTGTCGTAATGCCATGCCTGACAGACTCAAAAAGCCCTGCGTCGATTTCGACCTCTGCGTCGTAGTGGGTGTGGATGTCGATAAAGCCGGGCATGACCCAATGCCCCTCGGCCTCGATGGTTTGGTAGGCCTCGCCGGGGTGGGAGAGCGAAGAAGCCAAGGCCTCTACCCTGCCATCGGCTACTTGGAGGTCGGCTTGATAGGGCGCTTGGCCACTGCCATCAAATACCAAGCCCCCACGAATGAAAAACTTGCTCATAGTACCTAAAGAGATTAAAGTGGTTAGTTTGTATTGCTCTAAAGATACTAAAAAACAACATACTACAGCTTGGTATTGTACTAAAAAAACGCGGCAAGATTTTTTGCTAAAAAGTACACCCACTGGACATTTTTGGAAAAATAGCTTCGAGACAAGCTGAGACCTTATTTTGGGGGTAAAAGACACACACGGCGGTCTCTCCAAAAACTGCTCCCCTTGAGGAACTGGTATCTCCTGACAATGTGGTGCGGCATATAGGCCTCTTCGTAGAAAGTTTAGACTTAGCCTTTTTGGGTTTTTGTGGCTGATTGTAAACTGTTTTACCAAAAATATTTTATATTTTTCAAAGTATTCACACCAAATATGCGTCTCACTACGAGCTTGTATCGCCTTGGTACAGCGTATTTTAATGGGTTTTTAGACAGATTGGCGTTGTGCGGGCTTTTTATTAACCAATGATACATCAATATCGCGAAATACCCAAATTACACATCGTTTTTTATCTATCCAAAGCCTTTGGGTGTAGTGTGTGCACACATATTTATGTAGTTGGGTTGTGTTTTTGTAGCTCTTCTGTGATTTTAGTATTTCGCTAAGGCTTTGTGCCAAATTGGCAATACTTGGGCTTTGAGTGCCGGCCTTGAGGGCGGTGTATTCACTCCTCCTTCACCATCACCGTAACGGCCAAGGTTTTGGTTTCGCCGCTGCGCAGGTCTTCTTCCTGATAGTATAGTGTTGTTTTTCCTGCCGATTGGGCCTCAAACACACTTGTATACACATTGACCCTGTCGGCCTTGCTATTGAGGGGGCTGCGAAACCAATGCCCTTCTTCGATACGCATACTCAGTATGTTAGGATTTTCCGCCGACAAGAAGGCCGCCGTGTAGTCTTGCGCTTCTACCAAGATAGTGTACTGATAATAACACCGCTGCCCTGTTTTGAGGGTAAGGGTCTGGTTGTGGTACTCTCTAAGGTCAATCATCCCCTTTTCGGGTTTGAACCGCGTGTTGACGGGTGCTTGTGCCAAGGCCGATCCATAGCACAACACCGAGAGCAGGAAGGTCAGGGCGTATGTTTTCATAAAAATTGTCTTGATGGTTTGATAATCAGGCGGGATAGCCACCTCATCTTATTACGCACAAACGCGGCAGATGGTCGGGGAATCGGGCTTGTTTTAGCAGGCAATTTTTTGTTGGGTGGCGGCTTTGGTGGGGTGATTGCCTTACTCAAAAGCACTATTTGGGGCTAAAGACTTGGGCTTAGGCGCAAAAAATGACTATTTCTTGTGTATCTTGCACAAAGCGTATTATTTTTGAGTTCAGAATTTTTTGACAACAACAAAAGCAATACAAATCAATTCAGACCACATACCTATGGCACAACAAGTATTTATGCCCAAGATGAGCGACACAATGGAAGAGGGGGTAATCGCTCAATGGCTCAAAAAAGTAGGCGATAAAATCAAGTCAGGAGATGTGATTGCCGAGGTCGAAACAGACAAGGCTACAATGGAGCTAGAGGCTTATGAGGACGGGGTGCTGCTCTATGTAGCGGTAGAAAACGGCGGCAGCGTACCCGTAGACGGACTTTTGTATATCGTAGGAGAAGCCGGAGAGGCATACGACCACTTGCTCAGCCCCGGTGTCGACAAGGCCGCCGCTCCTGCCACTGCCCCCAAGGCAGCAGAAAGCTCGGCAGCACCCAGTGCCCAGGTAGATACGTCCAATATCAAGGCAGAATTGGTGCGTATGCCCAAGATGAGCGACACGATGGAAGAGGGTATCATTGCGCAGTGGCTCAAGAAAGTAGGTGATAAAATCAAGTCAGGAGATGTGATTGCCGAAGTCGAAACAGACAAGGCCACCATGGAGCTAGAGGCTTATGAGGACGGGGTGCTGCTCTATGTAGCGGTAGAAAACGGCGGCAGTGTGCCTGTAGATGCCCCACTTTATATTGTCGGAGAGGCCGGCGCCAATTACCAAGCACTGTTGCAAGGGGCTAGTGTGAGCAAAAGCGCACCTGCGCCTGCTGTTGTTGCCGCTGCCAGCCCTAGTCCGGCTACTGCAACGGCAACCCACAATGCTGCAACGACCACCCCCACAACTACCGAGGGAGGGCGTGTCAAAATATCGCCTTTGGCCAAAGCAATGGCCGAAGAACGCGGCTATGACATCCGTCAGATTAAAGGCTCTGGCGACCACGGTCGCATTGTCAAGCGCGATGTGGAGACCTTCCAGCCCGTAGCTGGCAGCAATGGCCAAGCCAGCCAAGGGGTGATGGCCGCTGCAACCGCTGCCGCAGAGCGTTACGAAGACAAACCTGTGTCGCAAATGCGTAAAACCATTGCCCGCCGCCTATCAGAAAGCAAGTTCCAAGCGCCGCATTTCTACCTCACGATGGAAATCAGGATGGACGCTGCGATGGAAGCCCGCACCCAACTCAATGCTGTTTCGCCTACCAAAATCTCTTTCAACGACTTGGTTGTCAAGGCTTCGGCAATGGCCTTGCGCAAGCATCCTGCCATCAATGCCGCTTGGCTGGGCGACAAAATCCGCTACTACCAACACGTACACGTAGGCGTAGCTGTAGCCGTAGACGAGGGGCTGCTTGTGCCGGTAGTGCGCTTTACAGATACCCGCTCCTTGGCCGAAATAGCCGAAGAGGTCAAGTCGCTGGCCCAACGTGCCAAGGATAAAAAACTACAACCCACCGACTGGGAGGGCAACACCTTTGCGGTCTCTAACCTCGGAATGTTTGGTATCGATGAGTTTACGGCCATCATCAACCCTCCCAATGCCTGTATCTTGGCCGTGGGTGGTATCAAACAAACCCCTGTGGTAGACAATGGGCAGCTCGCCATCGGACACGTAATGAAGGTAACGCTCTCTTGCGACCACCGCGTAGTCGACGGAGCCTCTGGCGCGGCCTTCTTACAAACCCTCAAAGAACTACTAGAAGCACCTGTACGTATGCTGATTTAAGTCCCTCAGTGGTCTAATAGTCCTTATGTTCCCCGATGGCCTCACCGCCACCGGGGATTTTTTTGCTCCCCCTCCCCTGCCATTGGATAACAAAAACCACCTGCTGGTATAGTCAAATCAGCTATTCGTAAATTGTGCCGCTACAAATCGCAACTTGTATCACACAGATAAGTATAAATCACTGAAAGTTGACCTAGATCAACAAAGTGATTATTTACAAATACCAACCCCATTCTACTCCCATGATAAAACATCTATTGACCTTCGCTACGGTCTGCCTAATGTGGGCCATTTTGCCAAACACCGCTACTGCCCAAGACTACTTTGTATACGATGGTGATGAGTTTTCGGTATGGTTGGTTGTCGGTGATGACTATGAGATTACGGATGTGAAGTTTTCTGCTGAGAATGAGTGGCATAGCTTCACCATCGTCAGCCTTGACTATAGCGACTATGACGAAGGAGATTTCAACTATACTGTCAAAGATGGTGTCGGAAACCTCTATTACCTCTACTATCACGCATTTATCGACCAAATCGAGGTGTATAATACCAATGGCCATGTTTGGTCGCTGCACCGCCGGATAGACGACAGCTACTAAACACACTCCTGATTGAACATCTCCCAAAGCCTATCGCCTTGAAAACAAGGTTATAGGCTTTTTTTGTTGATACCCCGTTATTGTTGTGTAGTTCATAAAGCCCAAGCACGATACCGGGCATTTTTCAAACCCCACAGGTAACACTGTGGGCTAAGCCTCATTGTACTTCCAAAATCAGGCCTCAGCTCACGACACGTTGTTGTGCTCATTTTGCTCCCCCTGTTATTGATACATATTTATCCACAAAAGCGTATCCCTGTTGTGGGTTTTTCAAAAGATTTTATGTGATGTCATAAACCATAAATAGCAACCCTTTTGCTCGATATACGTACCATTGAAGCAATAATCACCAACAACTCCCCTAACAGACCTCCCCTATGCACACTATTTTTTATATTTTGCTGTGGGCTAGCCTACTACTCTCTGCCACAAACCTTACCTATGCCCAACAACGCATCAAAACAGAAAGACAAGGCCTCAAACCTGGCCCACAAAGAACCAATACCCAAAGCACGAACAGCGTCGAGCAACAGCAAAGCGCAAGCATCTCACTAAGTGCTGAGGAGCAGGAGCTATACCGCCTTGTGATGGAATACCGCAAATCCAAAGGACTACCAGCCATCCCCTTGTCTAAATCTATGACTTTTGTGGCGCAAACACACGCCCACGATTTGGCCGAAAACCCACCCAACAGCGCCGCTGGGTGTAATATGCACAGTTGGTCTGATAAGGGCAATTGGAAACCTTGTTGCTATACCGATGACCACGCACAAGCCGCCTGTATGTGGGAAAAGCCCCGCGAACTGACCAAATACCCCGGCTATGGATTTGAGGTCAGCTATTGGAGCGGTGGCAAAGCCAATGCCGCAGGAGCCTTGGCCGCTTGGAAAGGCAGCAGCGGCCACAACCAAGTCATCATCAATGAAGGCATTTGGGCAAAATATAACTGGCAAGCCATCGGTATCGGTATCGTAGGGCAGTACGCCGTGATGTGGTTTGGCAAAGAAGAAGACCCTGAGCAGTAAAATGCTCGCTTTAGAGGGTTGTTGCCGAGGTTTCAAGCAGAAATACACACAGATTTGTTGTTATTGTCAGTTATTTTTCGGAAATTATCATACCCAAATTGCACACATTGCCTTCTCATCATTTACTACTGATAAGTCGTTGTATTTTGTAATCCAGCACAACATATATACAACCACACAAGAAGACCGAAGGAGCCATGCCTTGTTTGCCTAGTGATGATGGTGGCCAACCCTGATTGGGCAGTTACCTACCAATGGGTGTGTACATTCACCTCATACAACAACGCCTCCACCTCACAATACTCGCTACCTACTACTTGACACCAACGTATCTACTTGACAATACCTATATTTTGGCACAATGGATAAAACGCTGGCCTACGAACTACAACATCAACTCGGTCAATCGGCAACGCTGTTTGATTTTATACAACAATATGCCCTAGATGGTTGCTGGTATTGGAATCTCGAAGCTCCCGCCCGATTCTGGTTCAATCCTAAGCTGCGCCAAGTTCTGGGCTATAGTCAGGCAGATACCTTGCCTTCTTGGGAAAAAACCTTGTTGCCAGCCTCTTGGCAAATCTTACAAGAAACACTGCAACAAGATGCCAAAACACAGGCTCCTAATGGGGTTGTTATTCTCAACTACCAACATCGCGACGGGCACTCCTTTTGGATGCGCTGCGAGTTGTTGTACCAATACAACCCCCAAGGTCAGCCCATCCGTGTATTAGGAGCCAATAGCCTAATGGAAAGCCACGCACTAGGTATTGAGGAGCGCTTACAATCGCACAAAAACCACTTCAAGTCATTAGTGGACAATCTTTTAGGAATTACCTACCGTACCCAAAACGATGAGTACTGGACTCCCCGCTATGTCAGCCCACAGACCTATGCGGTCAGTGGTTATACGGCTGAGACTTTTATGAAAAAAGAAGTTACTTGGCGCTCACTCATATATCCGCAAGATTTCGAGCGTATCCGCCACGAAGTCGACACTGCCATCGCCCAGCACCTGCCCTATGAGCTGGAGTACCGTATTATCCATCAGGATGGCCGTGTACGTTGGGTATATGAAAAAGGGGTAGGCGTACACACCGATGAAGGTGATTTGATCTACCTTGACGGTCTGATTTGGGATATTACCGAACGCAAACAAGCTGAGGCCGAGCTGCTACGTACGCGTGCCTTTTTAGAGCAAACCAATAAAGTAGCCTTGGTAGGTGGCTGGGAATATCACTTTGATACGCAAGAAGCCTACTGGACTCCCACCATCTGTGATATCCACAGTGTCCCTTACGATTACCAACCTAGCTACCCCAAGTTGTTGGATTTTTATGCGCCCGAAAGCCGCCAGCGCCTCGAAAACGCCTTTCGGCAGCTTATTTTTGACAAAAGGCCTTTCAGTCTAGATTTGGAACTGATCACCAGCCAAGGACATCATCTGTGGGTGCGGGCTCTGGGCAATGCAGAGCATCAAGGGAATCTATGTAAGCGGATGTATGGCACGCTGCAAAATATCTCCAAGGCCAAACGTAATGAAGAAGTACTGATCAAGGCCCGCGAAAGTGCCATCCGCGCCAACTTGGCCAAATCGGCTTTTTTGGCCAATATGAGCCACGAAATCCGTACTCCACTCAACAGCATCATCGGTTTTTCAGAACTACTACAACGCAGCCCCCTAGACAATACCCAGCGCAAATACCTCAACGCAGTCAATCAGGCTAGCAATACCCTGCTCGACTTGGTCAATGACATCCTTGATTTTTCTAAGGTAGAAGCTGGGAAAATGGAGCTGTCACTCGAAAAAACCGACCTTCGCTTGATGTGTGAGCAGGTTATCAGCCTGATACGGTTCAAGGCACAAGAAAAAGGCCTACAACTGCGCTGGGAGTGCGCCCCACAAGTCCCTCAATTTGCTTGGGTAGATGCGCTACGCCTAAGGCAGGTGCTGACCAACCTACTCAGCAATGCGGTTAAGTTTACCGAAAAAGGCTCCGTAAGCTTGTTATTGCAACTCAAGGAAAATACTGACACCATACCGGGGACTAGCGAACTATACTTTGCCGTAAACGACACAGGTATCGGCATCGCCCCCGATAAACACCGAACTGTTTTTAAGGCCTTTGCCCAAGAAGATAGCTCTATCACCCGAAAGTATGGAGGCACGGGGCTTGGATTGGCTATTTCGAGTAAGTTATTGCAACTGATGGGTAGTAGAATACAACTCGAAAGCGATATTGGCCAAGGAAGTCGGTTTTTTTTCTGGCTCAAAGTCAAAACAGAAACCCCCAGCCAACAACCCGAACGAGATACCTCTCCTGATACGCGCCGCGTACTGATTGTAGATCACCCTGTTCAAGATGGTTTGATTCTACAGACAGTATTCGGGAAGCTGGGCGTTGAGGCAAGCTACAAAGCCGACGGACTCAGCGCACTACAAGCCTTGAGTGTCAGACCCTGCCCCTATGATATGGTGCTGATTGGCTATGACATGCCATTTATGAATGGGATGGAAGTTTTGCGCAAAATACGGACACAGTTGCAGTTATCTCCGGCGTTATTGCCTGTTTTTCTGCTTTACCAACCCATCGATAGGGAGGCGATAAAAAGCTGTACTGACCCAGAGCTGAGCGCCCAAGGTTGCCTTCAGAAACCTATCAACGAACAACAGGTTATGGAGTTGTTGGCTGAGCCTCTGGCGCAAGAACAGGCATCTCGTAGTGATTTTCAAGCAATTTCGGAGCAATCCTTTCGTATCCTGCTTACTGATGACAACCCTCTCAACAGGCTTTTGGCCACGGCGCTTGTAAAGGTCTTACTCCCCAATGCTGTTGTAATAGAGGCCGAAAGCGGCATTGAGGCGCTGCGCTTGTTACAAACTACCCGCCCTGACTTGGTGCTGATGGACATCCAAATGCCCGAAATGAGTGGATACGAAACCGCAAGCCGTATTCGAGCTCAAGAGGCGCAAACACAAGCGCCACGGCTGCCGGTTATCGCCCTGACCGCCGGCACGCTCGGGGGGGAACGCGAGCGGTGTCTTGCTGCTGGTATGGATGATTACCTCAGCAAACCTATCGATAGCCAAAAACTAGCCCAAATATTACGCTATTGGCTCGATACAAACACTGCCCACAACCGCCAAAATTATACACCCATTCACTGGGCTTTTGATAACACCAACGCCCAACATTTCAACCAAAACCGCTTGATAGAGCGGCTAGGCAAAGATAAAGCAGCATTGCATAGGGTGCTGAATGCGGTCAATAGTGGCGTACTCCAGCAGCAAGCCAATGCCCTGCTCGACAGCTTGGCGCAAGGCTTCCCCCCTGAACACATCCAATCAAAAGCCCACGCACTCAAGGGTAGCGCCCTCAGTGCTTGCTTTGAGATATTGGCCACTTATTGCCAACAACTCGAAAGCCTAGAGCCTTTTGACTACCCAACGGCACAGCAGATTTCCCAAAATATCGAACAAGAACTACACACCGTTCTCCAATTGGTTGCCGAAGCCATTGCCGAAGAACAGGGATGACAAGCCGCCCTTGAAACACTAAAGCATACCTAGCGGCTTGTCGTTGATACCCTACATCTCTTAGCGCTCTATCAACAAACGCTCTTGGATGAACCCCTGTGAATTACGAATTCTCACAAAGTAAATCCCTGATTTCCAGCTACTGATGTCTATACTAAGTTGTTTTTGTACTTTTGTATCCAACATCACCTTGTTGTCTGTGCTGGTAATGAGTAGGTGGCTCTCCTCGTTGGTCAAAAGACTTATATTCAATAGATTAGATGCGGGATTAGGAAACAAAACCAACTTATTTTCAAGTTCTGTGGCCAAAGCCTCAAACAACTCAGGGATGTCTCCTTTTTCCATTGTCTGTATATACTGCGCTTCCTCTCTCAGTACCATCTGCCCATCTCTCCGCTGAAAAGCATAGAGTACTTTGTCGACAAAATGATTCTGAGAGCAATTGTGTCGGGCATAATGTCGTACCAAATAATACTGTCCTGATTGTAAACCCGAAAATGTATGGGTGTTGGTAGTGGGCACATTATTCGGAACAATCGCCGCAAGAGTCCACCCTCCAAAGCTAGATAAATCGGCAGGCGGTGGAGGCAAGTCTGTGGGGCTTTGGAACATAAGCCAAGCACTGAGGGTGTTGGTAGGGTCGCTGGCTGTAAGCTGTAAGTTGAGGGGGCTGCCAGCGCCAGACGAGCTGAAACTGAATGAAAAATCAGCATTGACGGGGTCGTTGAACACCGGAATTTGGAATACACGGCGCTGCTCCGCCCAAGGGCAGCCCCCGTGTCCTTCCCAAACCCCACGTTTGATCATATAATATGCTCTAGGAATATTGGGTACGGCAAACTGTCCTGCATTGGTTCCGTTTGGCAAGGTTTGTTCGAGAGAGATGATGTTTTGATCAAGCGTACTATTTCCATTCATACGATACAACTGCCACATACTGTTTGTGTACGATACATTTCCAGCTACTTGTATAATTACTTGATTAGACTTCTTATTACAACCTATAGCATATACATAAGACGGATTGAGGTTACAAGGTGTTTCTACCAAGGATAAATCGTCAATAAATATATTCTCCGACATACCTGATTGGTTCGCTTTTGGGCGAATTTCGAAAGTTTGTCGAAAAGTTCTGTGTACGCCAAACTCATTGTTAGGGTCATCAAACTCAAGGGGCATACCGGCAGCTATCATCAAATCAGAAACCTTAAATGTAGCTTCAAACAAACGCCACTCCCCTCTGCGTACAAATGTGCCATTCAGAGGTACAGTCAATGTAGTGTTGCAATTATCTGCCCCTGGTGCTGTATTGAGCAACCTAAGCTCAACGCCTGTATTTTGGTTAAATACTAAAGGGTTGACACCTGTCGGGCAAGTAAGCGCCGCCCAAACCTGTATTTTGTATTCTTTACCTAGTGCAAGGGGTTGTGTGAAATTACTCCTCACAGACTCTATCATATCACCACGGCGAAGATGTACATAGTTGTTGCCATGTTTAGGCATCAGTCCCACAACTTGACCATTGACAATAATTCCTCGGGTTCCGGCATTGATTGGCACTCCTATATCAGAGAACGCAATATTGGGATTGTAAATGGCACATGTTGCCATAATATCAGGCGTGTTGGTAGATACAGGGCCACAACCTTTGCTCCAAGATATAGCCAAATGAATTTGACTTTCATGTGTCGGACAAGTCGACAGGTTCTCAAAGCTAGGGTTAGGAATGCGATTTTGGGCATTTAAGACACCCAGCGCTATGGTCAATATCAGACCTAGACTCATTGATAAGTTTCGTGCGTAATACATTTGATAAAAGGGTTTAATAGTGAATTTATCAAAAGTGATATATTTTTAGTTTAAATGCTTATATTTATTTATAAACATTACATTTCAATTTATAAAGTCGTCATTATTTTTCAATAAGCCCTTTATCAATATAAAATTATTTAGCTTCCATACATCGCGCAAACCCTCATTTCTTGGTGATAACAAGCCTTACACTCGCGCCTAGGCTCCAAAGGTGTTAGTTGCTGCTGTTTTTGCCACCAATGCATCAATGTGGGGGTGGGCGGTGAGGAATGTGTGTTTGCACATACCTATCCCCTATTAATAGAAAGCTTAGATTTCGACACATTTCACCTTCAAAAAATACTATCAACACTCCAAATAAGACTACAAACTAAGTATCTCTACCTATTTAGTAGATTTTTTTTCAGCAAACTTTCGGGTTTTGTGCGGATGTTGTACATTTGCAACACAAAACACATAGTCTATCTTTTTTATAGAGTTAATGCTGTATGTACGCCAAACTCCTCGTTCTGCGCCAATATGTGGCCGACCACCGTCTCGTTATCCTCGGGATTTTTTTGAGCCTAGGGCTTATCGGAATATTAGTAACTGGCTGGTATTTGGGGGCTTATGCCATCATTCCACAGCTGCTCAGCCCTGTCAACTGGGGGCTGACACTCACCTATGTAGCGCTAGGGTTGATTGCCCAAACACTCAACGGAGCCATAGGGATGGGCTACGGTATTACGACTACATCTACCTTGTTGGCCTTGGGCTTTCACCCAATGATGGCGAGCGGGGTAGTACATACCACTGAGATTTTCACCACGGCCACGTCGGGCTATATGCACCTGCGCCTAGGCAATGTAAACCGCAAGCTGTTTGCCCAATTGGTGCTGCCGGGCATATTGGGAGTACTTACTGGAGCGGTGTTGCTGCTCTGGATAGACCGTGGGGTCATCAAACCCATTGTATCCGTATACCTTATCGGGATGGGCTTTTTTATCATCTTCAAGGCTTTTCAAAAACTGGGGGGCAAACCTCGCGAACAAAGCCCGTTACGACTTTTGGGCTTTATTGGCGGTACAGTAACCTCTATCGGTGGCGGTGGCTGGGGGCCTATCGTTACCTCTCATCTTATCAGCAGTGGAAGACAGCCGCGCTATGCTATTGGTACGGCCAATTTTACAGAGTTTTTTGTCAAAGTAACTGCCGCTGTTATCTTTATGGCCTTGCTGAGCTTTTCGCCCGAAAGTTGGATTGCCATCGTGGGGATTGTCGTAGGGGGTGTGCCGGCTTCGTTTTTCTCGGCCTACCTGACGCGCTACATCTCGCCTAAGGCACTGATGGTTGTGGTGGGGTTATTCATCATCTTGCTCAATAGCTGGTCTATCAGCAAGGTGCTTTGGGGGTAAATGTGTTTGCAGAAATTCATCGATAGTCATCAAATACGAGCGATATGTCAAGTAATGTTTCTTCTTTTGTGCCGGAGGTAGCCCGCAGCGAGGCCGAAATCATCGCGGGGCTGCGGCAGCTTGCCAAGGCTTATGCCGGACGGATTGTCTTCTCAAGCAGCTTGAGCTATGAGGATCAACTGATTAGCCATTGGATACTGGCCAACCAACTCCCCATCCGCATTTTTACCCTCGATACCGGACGGATGTTTGCCGAAACGTATGAGGTGCTGCAACGTACCAATGCTCGCTACAAAACCAATATTGAGGTGTATTTTCCGGAGTCGGCGGCGGTAGAGCGCTTGGTCAATAGCAAGGGGATGTTTAGCTTTTATGATTCGGTCGAAAACCGCAAAGAGTGTTGTTTTGTCCGCAAGGTGCAACCCCTTAACCGTGCGCTGGAAGGGGCAGCCTGTTGGATTACGGGCATTCGGGCGGAGCACTCGGCCAACCGTCAAGAGATGCCCCAATGGGAACTGGATGAAGCACGTAATATCTGGAAGTTTCACCCCTTGCTCTATTGGAGCGAAGCCGAAGTAAAGGCTTTGGTCAAGGAGTATGCCGTGCCTTTCAATCCTTTGCACGAGCAGGGCTTTGTGAGCATAGGTTGCCAACCCTGTACACGGGCGATTCAGCCGGGAGAGGATTTTCGCGCCGGACGCTGGTGGTGGGAGGATGCCTCCAAGAAAGAATGTGGGCTGCATAAGGCCTAAGATCTTGTTTGAATTTTCAGCGCGGCACTCAAAACAGGTGATTTTTGTGCTGTTATTAGGCAAAAAACGTAGTCGTTACCTCTAGCCCACGATTTTAATCGTGGGAGGGCTACGGCAGGCATTTTGAACGACATAACAACCAAAAAGTAACGTTTTGGTGTCGATGAGGAGCATTTTAAACAAGCTCTAAGTGAAGTATGGGCTTAGCCTACGAAACTACGCCGGCGTACGCGGCTTAGGGATAGGCGAGCAGTACCCCACAGCACGAAGTGCGAGGAGTACAGCCGCCTAGCCCGGCCCGAAGGGCAAGCCCCAAAAAATAAAACAAGTCAGTGCCTTTGTAGAGAGGGTACGGGCAACATAAAATATCATTCACGAAAAAGCATCAACGAGATGGATTATTTAAGTCAATTAGAAGCCGAGGCTATTCATATTTTGCGTGAGGTAGCCGGACAGTTTGAGCGCCCTGCCCTGCTTTTTTCGGGGGGGAAGGATTCGATTACCTTGGTACACCTGGCGCTGAAGGCCTTCCGCCCGGGCAAGCTGCCCTTTCCGCTGGTACATATCGACACAGGGCATAATTTTGAGGAGACGATTCGGTTTCGTGATGAGCTGATTGCCCGCATTGGGGAGGAGCTGATTGTGGGTTATGTGCAGGATGATATCGACAGCGGCGCCATCTCTGATGTAACAGGTGGCAAATACATCAGCCGCAATGCACTCCAAACGCATACGCTGCTGCGTGTGATTGAGGAGAACGGCTTTGATGCCTGCATTGGCGGGGCACGCCGCGATGAGGAGAAGGCCCGCGCCAAAGAGCGTATTTTTTCGGTAAGGGATGATTTCGGCCAATGGCAGCCCAAACTCCAACGCCCAGAGCTGTGGAATATCTACAACGGACGCATCCATAAGGGCGAAAACGTGAGGGCCTTCCCCATCAGCAACTGGACAGAGCTGGATGTTTGGAACTACCTACACCGCGAAGGAATTGCGCTGCCCACGCTTTACTTCTCACATGAGCGCCCTTGTGTGGAGGTCGAAGGGCAATGGATGGCGCTGAATCCCTTTATCCGTATCGACTCGCCCGACGAAATTCAACACAAGCAGGTGCGCTTCCGCACCATCGGCGATATGACCTGTACGGCTGCCGTACTCTCCGAGGCCGACACGATGGAGGCCGTGATTGAAGAGATTACCCACGCCAACATCACAGAGCGCGGCGCACGCATCGACGACAAACAGTCGGAAGCCGCTATGGAAGACCGCAAGAAGGTGGGGTATTTTTAGTCCCCCCCTGAATAGGCCTGATAGGCGCTTTAGGCTTGTCAGGTCTACCAATTCCTCATTGTCGCAACTAGACGCTCGCAGTCGGTTAGGGACTAATCTCCTTCCTGTGTCTTCAACCAAAGTTTCGTTTGGGTGGCAAGGGGCTGTAGTAATGGTCTACAGACCAAGCTCCGGCTCCGTAATAGCACAAAAAGCTACTGCCCAACAACATAGACCAGTCTGTACGGCTGCTATGGAGCATTTCCCAAAAACCTTGCTCTCGTAAAATGACTAACTTAGTGGTATACAGCGCTACCAACATAATCACAATGAGCGGCACTGCGGCCAGCCCTGTCAGCAAACCCAGCAATACCAGTACCCCACACAAGACTTCTACCCCGCCTACCAAGCTGCCCAAGAGTTCGGGTTCGGGCAGACCTATTTTGGCAAAACGCCCCGCCCCGCGTGTGGCCGGAAACAGAAATTTTTGGATACCTTCGGAGAGGAATACCCCCCCTACCTTTGCGCATACTTTGCGTCCTTTGCGGTTAAATAGGTGTCAAGAACAGGGGGAAATAAGCACAATAACGACGAAAGGCAATATATCCAGTGGCGTAGACTCAGCCCACGGTTTTATACCCAATCACAATTGGTTTGGGAAATCTGCACACTGAAAACCCTTGATAATCAAGGAAATCAAATCCTGTAAGTCCTAAAATCTTGTGAATCTTGGTATAACTATGGGATTTGAAAAATATCCAGTGGTACGTTTGAGAAATATATGCGCAGAAAATCAAACCCTGTGAAGCCTTAAATTAGGTGAATCTTGGTATAAACTCGATATTTCTCAGTATTTTTAAGCTATTATTGACCCCAAAGCCCTATAATTAAGGTGTTTTTGGGATTTTTATAAAACTAATAAGTATACTGATGACTAACCTCACTATTGCCAAGATTAATTCTGCCCAAGACTACCTCGACTCGCTCCGTGGGCGCAAACTCAAGCTTTACCTTATGGGCGAACCGGTAGACGACATCACGACCCATCCCATCATCTTGCCCTCTATCAATGCCATGGCGGCCACCTACCGCCTAGCCGAAGAGGCTCCAGAGCTGGCCACAGTCGTCTCACCCTTGACGGGGGAGCGAATCAGCCGTTTTCTGCACGTATGCCAGAGCGCAGATGACCTAGTGATGCAAAACAAGATGCAACGCCGCCTGGGGCAGCTCACCGGCACTTGTTTTCAGCGCTGCGTAGGGATGGATGCCATCAATGCCCTCTACTCGGTGAGCTACGAAATCGATGAGGCCTACCAAACCTCCTATCACCAGCGGTTTTTGGCTTTCCTGAAAGAGATGCACCTCCAAAACTGTGTGATTGGCGGCGCGATGACGGATGTCAAGGGCGACCGCAGCTTAGCCCCCCACGAGCAGGCCGACCCGGACTTGTTTGTGCGCATTACCCGCCGTACTGCCGAGGGGGTGTATATCAGCGGTGCCAAAGCCCACCAAACGGGCTGCCTCAACGCACACTATATGCTCGTCATGCCAACGATGCGCCTTGGGGAGCACGACCGCGACTATGCCATCATCGGCGCAATCCCTGTCGATGCAGAAGGCATTACCTATATCTACGGGCGGCAGTCTTGCGATACGCGCAGCCTTGAGCCCGGCTCGATAGATGTAGGCAATGCCCAATATGGCGGACAAGAGGCGATGGTGATTTTTGACAATGCCTTTATCCCCAATGAGTGGATTTTTATGGATGGGGAATATGATTTTGCCGCCCTGCTTGTAGATCGGTTTACGGCCTATCACCGCCGCAGCTATGTCTGCAAGAGCGGTGTGGGCGATGTAGTCATTGGCGCGGCGGCGGCGGTGGCAGAGATGAACGGCGTAGAGAAAGCTTCCCACATCAAAGACAAGCTGGTAGAGATGACCCACCTCAACGAGACCGTCTATGCAACGGGAATTGCGGCCTCTTATCAGGGGTATGCGACCAAGTCGGGGTGCTTTTTGTGTGACTCGATGCTGGCCAATACCTGCAAGCACCACGTAACCAAGATGCCTTATGAAATCAGTCGCTTGGCGCAAGACTTGGCTGGGGGCATGGTCGCAACCATGCCCTCTGAGCAAGACCTAAACCACCCCGAAATAGGCCAGCTCATCCGCAAATACCTCAAAGGAAAGGCCTCTGTACCTACCGAAGACCGTATGCGGATGCTGCGCCTGATCGAAAACCTGACCCTTGGCCGCAATGCGGTAGGCTATCTGACCGAAAGCCTGCACGGAGCCGGTTCGCCACAAGCCCAGCGCGTACAGATAGCTCGTCTGATGCAGTTGGAGTATAAAAAGCGCCTCGCTACCGTCTTGGCCGGAATTGAGCTACCCGCCGACAAAGCCGCCGTGGTCGAAGAGTTGGGCAGCTACTTTGAGCGGGTATTTAAGCCTGCATAAACTGGGGCTGTATCAAAATATGCCCCTATTCACTTGATTTGGGGATTTTCAGCACACACATTTCCCAAACCAATTTTGATTGAGTATAATACAAATTTAAGTTGCTTGGTTACCAACCGAGCAATTTTTTTGTATATTCATCAAAAAAACTATCATTATGAAACTACTCATCAACTTGGTACGCTACTTTAGACAGTGGCCTGCCTTACAGGTATTTACTGTATACCTGCGCCTGCTGGTCGGTGGCGGCTTTATTATGGCCGCTATCAGTATGGGCAAACTTTCGGGAGATCTAACCACCATCAAATTGGCAGCCATCAACGAGCCATTGGATCAGCTCGAACCTATTCAGCTGTTTTTTAGGGTAATGGTTACTTCTGGTATTTATTGGCAGTTTATCGGATGGTCTCAAGTTTTGGCCGGAGCCTTGCTGATGACTCAACGCTACAGCTTTTTGGGCGCTTGTCTCTTTTTTGGGATGATGCTCAATATTTTCCTGATTACCATTGCGTTTGATTTTAGGGGTACCCCTATCATCACCGGGCTGATGCTCTTGGCCGCCGTGTATTTGTTGCTCTGGGAGGTGGAGTTGTGGCAGTTTTTCTTCAAAAAATATGACACCACAACACTCCTCGAACCGCAAAAACTACCCATTGCCGAAAGTCATTATTGGCGATATTTGGGCGGATTGATGATTGTTTTCATTTTTTGCTGCCCTTTGTTTGGTTGGGATATTGTACTTCAAACCTTGTCGTGTCTGGTGATTGGCTTTGTCGCTTTCTTGGGTTTTGTGTTTTATTATTACCCTCAGCGCCTCCGCAACAGTGCCAAATTGGCCTAAAAAGCCTGCCTTGTATTGTAGAAAATGTCTGACTAAAGCCCTCGGCAAGTATATTTCGAGGGCTTTTTGCATATCTTTGATTTTTGTTGGCCGCTTCCCAAATTGAGGCTCAAAACTTCTATCATAGCACCTCGTGCCTTCACTTCTGTAACTGCTCCATATATGCAAACTTGGCAACTAGAACTTGACAAACAAACACTGCGCTACCACCTTACGTCGGCCTTATGGCTCAATGTTGGATTTGTAATATTTGCCTTAGCCGATTATATGGGCCGTACTTGGGAGGTATTTGTACATTTCACCTTGCTGCGTTTGGCCGTGGCCTTGGGGATTGCTGTGCTGACATTCTTGACATACCGCCAAAAAATATCGCCTATTGTCCTGGGCTATGGGCTGGTATTGGGTATTTCGGGATATATGATATATGTCTCGCTCCATACTCCTTTGGAGGAGATTGGGGGAGTCGTTTTTGCCCAGATTGTGTTCTATGTCGTGTCGGGTTTCATCGTATTGTGGCATTGGCAACACACCCTTGTCATTGCCTGTGTGGTCATTGGGGCACAACTCAGCTTCAGCCTACAGCAAATGAGTTTCACAGACTTTATCCGGCATATGCACGGCACTTGGTATTTGTTGACTCCCTTGGTAGTGATTGCAGTAGTGCGCTATCGTTATCTCTTGGCTAAGCGGGAGATTGTGCTCAAGCTTAATTTATTAGAAAAAAACGAGGAAATCAGCCAACAACGTGAGGAGTTGCTGACCCAAAACCAACTAATAGAGACCAACAACCGCGCCCTTTCGGATGCCTACCAACAAATCACTGACAGTGTCAATTATGCCAAACGCCTCCAGCGGGCGATGTTGCCCAACTCCATAGAGCTGGGGCAGCTAGGGCAAGAACGATTTGTGATTTATAGGCCGAAGGATATCGTCAGCGGTGATTTTTATTGGCTCAAACAAGTAGATGAGGAGGCCTTTTTCTTGGCTGTGGCCGATTGTACCGGCCACGGTATCCCGGGTGGTTTCCTGACAGTCATCGGTCAAAGTACGCTCAACCAACTCATCGTACACGAAAAACACCGCGATACGGGTAAGATTTTACAACTTCTTGATGAGCGCCTACTTCAAATATTGGGGCAGGCCGCCGATACCAAAACAATCATTGCTGATGGGATGGACTTGGTACTCTTGCGCCTCAACCCCAAACGCAAGGAGATTGCTTTTGCTACGGCAAATCGCCCCTTGTGGCGCATCCATAACGGGCAGCTAATGCATTACAAAGCCTCGCGAAGTGCTATCGGAGGCGGCTTGACAGAACAGAAAGTCTTTGAAGAAACTATCATCCCTTATCACGAGGGCGACAGTCTGTACCTCTTCAGCGACGGCTACCCCGACCAATTTGGACACGCACAGCGCAAGTTTATGGTCAAGCAGTTTCGGCAGCTTATTCAAGATATTGCCCATTACCCCATGCCCACACAAGAAAGCATACTCCTACAAACCATGCAGGAGTGGCAAGGCGACACCCCCCAAACGGACGATTGGCTGATTGTAGGCATTAAGCTATGATACAGCTTTAGCCACCCAACAACGCCGCCCAATCTTGGCGCTTGTCCGAAATACCCAGCAGGGCTTCAAATGCCCTCGTGGCATTACGCGATACATTGTCTGTAGACAAGATATTTTCATTGTCGTAGATAGCCTGCGCCAGCTTTCGCTCTAAGTCGGTTAGTTTGTTGTTGTGGTAAGGCTGTGTTAACTTCTTACCATCAAACACATAGGCCAAAATACTAACCACCTCTGTATCGGCCATATAAGGCGAGGCCTTTTGGACGATTTGTAAAAAACTAGGTGCTAGGTGGGGCAGATATTCCTTAGGGAAAAGACACAAGGTCTCGACAATTACCCCTCGAATATCGCCCCACAACCAAGGAAAATAGCTCGAAAACCAATTTTCTAGCGCTTCGCCCTGCGCCAACGCATCCAGCAAAATGGGTAATGCTTTTTCATACTCCTGTAACAATGGCAGGTGTAAGGCCACAGAAAGCCGCACTGCTAGGTGGGGCGTTTTGACCAAAATAGCCGTCAAACGCTGTGGTATATCCGGTTGGTCTTGCAACAGGTGAGCCAAAAAAAACACCCTGCTGCATTCTCCTTCCACACTTAGCGGAGTAGGTTGCTCCCAAGTTTGCCACATACGTTCGGCAACATCCTGTGCCAAATTTTGTGCACGCCACTGCTGTGGCCGTAGTTCCGCTTCTTTAGACAAAAGCACTGCCATTAGGTATGGTATCGCTACTTGTATGCCTTCGTTCTGACTATCCAACAACTGCTCATATAGCTCCCAACCCTCCCAAAGCAACGTTTGACAACGAGTCCAATACTTTTTTTCTGTTGCCAATATCTGTTGGTAGGCTTCTCCGGTTACATCTCTGCCCCATTCTTCCATCAGGTCATAGTGCTGGACATAGTAGGTACTCCCCCGTGATACGGCCAACAAGAACGCTAAAAGCAGCTCCTGCCTTGCCTCAGGATGTATGCGCAAGGCCTCTAACAGAAAAGGGACAGCCTCCGTAGTACTGTCATAAATCGTCCCTTGGTGGTAGAGATTGCTCCAGATGTAATCCATCCCCTCTGCAAAAGCCTCATCGTCCGCTATTTGGAGTATTTTTGCTAGGGCATCGCCTGCCGCTTCGGCATCACCATAAGCGTGTTGGAGGCTTTTCCAGTCAATTTGGGAGAGTCTTTGGGAGATATTCATCGGCTTTGTTTTTGAAATATTCGGAAATATGCTTTACAGCTTATAAGTCAGCATCATCTGAAGCCCTCCAAGTGGGATGCAAGCCGTAGCGTTTATGTTGTTTTGGTTTACAAATTGCGTATGTGATGCCTTTTGTTGTGGGTATACAACCGAAACGCGAAGCTACATAGGCACAAGCGGTTTAGCGACATCCGAGCGCAAGCGCGGGGACTAAAGCCGAAAGCGCGACCCCGCGCCCCCTTGGGTCTGTGGAACACAGCCCTCAACGTGCGGCACGGGGGAAGCCCCAACGAAACGCAACCTTACTGCTTTGTGGCTGTCCAGTACATACGAGTGGCGAGCAGGTGCTCGCAAGGGCCTTTTCGGAGTTGGTTTTGCTGGAAGTGATAACATTGGCACTCGCCCTCGACCATCCGCTCGTCTGCATCCAAGACAATGCGTGTGTGGTAGATGTGTCGCCCGTCTTCTACCCTTCCCGAGATGATGACCTTGCCCTCTACAGCATCCGTAGACTTTATTTTGACCTTGCCCTGTGCGAGCAGTTGCGCTGCTTGCTCCTCTTGTGGGCTGGCAAACCGCAGCAGGGTCATATCTAGCGGGTCGCGGCTCAACTCTCTGGCGCGATACAGCCCTAGGTTGAGGTCATAGATGACTCGCCCGGCTTGGGTATAAGCCGCTAGGGCGGCGCTGACGGTGGCCGCGTCGAGCCCTAGCTTTTGGGCAAGCGCTTCGGGCGTGGCTAGCCAGTTGGCTTTTAGGGCTTCAAACACACGCTGTTGGGTGTGGGCATCTACTTCTGCTCTAGGAGCGAGGAGGTCAAAGTTACCTGCCCGCGACCAGTCGTTGGCCGTCCAGCCCGAAAGCCCCAGTGTAAAGCTCATTTCCCCTTCCAACTCTGCGATGTAAAAGGAGGGCATTCCCGTACCAAGCAAAACCACCCTGAAGCACTGCGCAATCGGAATAAGGCGCTCCAAAATCAGCAGTCGTCGTCGCCCCCATAGGCGTACCTCTTGGGCTTTGGCACCTTCAAATATCGAGCGGTGGAAGACGAGTTCCTTGTTCCAAGGCTCAAAAATAGCCCTTACTGGTTTGCCCGGCTCCAAGATAAAGCGCAGTGAACGTGGACTGGTTTTCTCTTTGAAGCGCCGTAAGAGCTGGCAGATGCTGAACACATCCATCGGGTGTAGCCAAAAACTCGTAGCGGGCAGTGTCATCGCCGAACTTACCTGCAAAAAGCCGCGCACCCAACTGTCGGGGAGGTCTATTTTTACCTCTTTGTAGACCTCTTCGTTGCTGGTTTGCACTTCGAAGCCGCTGGGGTCTATGGTAAAGTCAGTCTCCTTGTAGTCTCTGATTTTCTGAAACTCATTGTAGAGCGCAGAGGAATAGTCGATATTGGTTGTTCCGCATTCGAAGGTGCTGATTTCCTTAAACACATTGTAGCTTGCGCTCAGTTTGCCATAGGTAGACTCATCTTGGCTGAAGCATTCAAAAAAAACCTCGTCGGGGTGTACCGTGATGACGGGGTCGAGTACAAACCAAGCCTCCTTGTCCTTTTCATAAAGATAGTCGAAGTATGCCCGCTTGGCTTTGTTAAAGGGCCCCAGCACGCGGCTTTTTTCATCTCCTACTGTTTTGAGCTCGGCTCTGAGGGAGGCGATTTTCTCCCGGACGGCACCTATGTCAAAAGAAGCCATATACTCGGCCAGCCACAGCGCTTCTTGTTGGGCGGCCCATTCTTTGTAGGCAGCTTTGTCCTTGGGTTTGAAGCGCAAATCTGACACCACCACATCGTGTAAGGCGGATATGGCCTCTCGGAAGTGGATTTTGCGTGCTAATTTGCCCACAAAAAAGGTAGGCGGGCGCAAGGTATCGGGCGCAAAAGACATTTCGACGCTCTTGGCATTGCTCACTACTTGCGTACTGCCGCCGTATTTATAGTTAAATTCCATAGTCTTGTCAGTTTAGGGGGTTGCTAATCTAGTTTCGGCGTTTATTTTCTTGAGGTTGCCCCCGCGCTGAACGTTGAGGGGCATTTCACCCATCCTGTCGAGCGTGGGGAGCTATGGGAGAGCTTGCGCTCGCATCCTTCGCACGCTCGTGCTCGGATGTTCCTCAGCCCACCGTACTGCTTAGGCCACATCTGTGGGCTTGAGGGCTACTTCCAGCTCTGGATACATCTGTTGCAGTTCGTAGAGCAAGCCAATAAAGCGGGCCTTGTCTTCTACGGCGTTCGTAACGACCAATTCGTTGAATAACTGCGCTACCCATTGCGCCACTTTAGCAGACTGTAGGGCTTCTTTGTGCAAGAACGCCAACACACGGGTTTTGGCTACACGTCCTTTGTTGACCCTAGTCAGCACAGAGCGGAAGTAGAAATCGAGTGACTGAATACGCTCCCAATGTCCTGAAGCATAACGCTCTAGGTAATTGCTTGCAAAGAGTTGCATTCGTACGCTGGGGTGTTGGCTGAGTTTGAGCAAGTAGGTAGCCCCGTCTTCTTCTTTGAAATACCGACTGATGAGAGACTGTCCCAAGGCTTCGATATCCGGGCGTACGGAGTCGGCAATGCTGATAAGGCAATCCAAATCCCAGTCTTCTTCTCCGAATACCGTACTGAAGAAGGCCGTGGCAGCCTCGCGGGTGTCGTCCCATTTGGCATCGAGCAGACGCAAAGCCTCTTCGCGCTCGTAGCGGATGCGGGCGGGGTTGTTGTGGTAGTATGCTATTACCCAATCGCGCAGCTCTTTCAGCTCGTGGTTGCCAAGCGCCACTATCTGACGGATGGTCAGGTCATTGGCCTCAAGATAGGTTTTGAGTAAGAATGTTCCCAATAACTGCGGCGTGCGGTAGTGGCCATAAATGAGATTGAGCACTTGCTTGCGTGAAATGCCGGACAATAGCTGCGGCGGCCCCTCTTGCAAGAACTGGCAAAGCTCTTCGTGCAGCCCTTCGACAGCTTCTTTGCGGAGCAACAACTTCAAAACCTGCTCACGAAGCTTTAGGCCAAACACCTCACTTTGCGCAACTAAGCGCTGACAGGTAGTCTGTACGCTTTGGCGCAGGCTGAGCACTTCGTGTTCCAGCAATGGCCAGAGCCGTGGCCAGAGAGCCTCGTTATCGGCCAAAGGATACGCTTCGAGCAGAGCCTGCCCATTGGCCAATACGCCTTCTTCGGTGCTGTCGAGCAGGGTTTCGATGAGCGAGAAAGGGATTTCGTGTATCTGAAAGCTCGCCAGCTTGCCCACCAATACTGTCCCCACCAATATTTTGGCCGCGTTGCTAGAAAGCTGTATCAGGTCAATGAGGGTATCCCAACTGATTTGGGCAATTTTTTCGGGGGCTACTTCACGTAGTAGCTCTAGGAGCAGCTGAACGCGTTCTAAATCAAGCTGCTGGTCTTGCTGGAGTACCCCACTGATGAGCTTGCCCCACAAGACTTCGGTTTGAGCGCTTTGTAAAGGCTGTGTCTTCACCAAGGCCAACACACGAGGCAAGTGCTTGATAGGGCTGCCATAGAGCAAGCGCCACAGTCCTTCGGTATCTTGTACAAGCGCCGCCGCATTTTGTTCGAGCAGGGTTACACCGGCTTCTTGGGCAAAGCTATGCCGACTCAACAACAGGGCAAATACCGTGTCGAGCTGTGTTTGTAGGGTTTGGCGCGCTCGCACCAGCTCCCAGCCGAACCAAGCCGCCAGCGCCACCGGGCTTTGCAGCAGTTGATAGACCATTGGGGCATTGAGGCGCTGCACAAGGTCAGGGTAGGCTGGGTGTTTTTTGAAGTTGCGATAGGCAAAATCTACCACTGCGCTCATTTTGCTTTGCAGGAGCAGTTGCACAAAGGCTTCGGGCATTTGCTGCCAGTGCTGTGCAAAGGCTTCGGGAGCTTCGCTCAAGGTATGCAGGGTGAGGCCAGCTTTGTAGCGTTGAGGCTCTTCGAGCAGCCATTGGGCGCGCTCCGAAACGCGGTCAAACTTGACAGCCCCCAGCTGTGCTTGCTCTACCTTCGTCAAGAGGTTATATTGGTAATCCCAACGGCGCTCTGCTTGTTGTTTGCGCTCCTCTACCAAGCTCCACTGAAGCATGGTGCCAGAAGGGGCTTTGAGGTGTGGGTTATTGCCTGATAGGATATGATGCAACAAATGACACTGGTAATGCTCCGGTCTGAAGGCCATTGTATGGTAATACTTGCCATCGTCCTTGTTGTACTTGGGATAAAAACCACCCGGGCGGTAGTATGTCGCCTGCCGCTCATCTTCGGGCTGGTATTGCAGCAAGATGGCGGTAGCCAATTGGACATACCCCTTGCCGTCGTGCTTGCCCAATGTAGACAGTTGTCGCGCTGCACGGCGTTGAAAGTAGGTCTTGGTCTGCAAAGAAAAGGCAAGCTCTGAATTTTCACGAGCAAGCTCCTCATCTACTTCAAAAGACCTGCCCAAAGACCCAATCCATTGGTGATGCCAATAGTTGGTTTTCGTAAACAAGGCGGGCGTTTTTTCGATATGGTAATGCAACACCCCTAGGATGCGGTGGTCATCACGTAGTTCGGCTGTTTTGAATAATGCCCGCAAATGTCTCCAATAAGGTGGGCGCAAGGGCAAAGCCTGAATCACTTCGGCAAACACCTTGCTAATCCAAGGATAGGCTGGCGCAAGGGCATAAACCTGCTCTATAAAATGGTACTTGGTCTGCTTCTCTTCCAGCCTTTCTTGCAATTTGGTGCGTAATCGCTCCGGATTTTGGGCTTGGATAGGCTCACGAAAGTCAGCCTCTAGGTTTTCCAGAATCTGCTGATAGCCTTGCTGCTGTATGTTGGCAGGCGCACAACGAAAGGCTCCTTCGGCGGCCAATCGGCGGATATACCGAGGCACTCCTTGGATTTCTAACACCTTTTGAAACACTTCTACCGCCTGTGTATCTCCGCAGCGCGCGAGCATCCATAGCCCCGAGTAGAGCTGTGCGCTAAACTCTGCCTGTTCTTTGGTGAGGGTGGTTGCCTCTTTGCGAGTGAGGACATAAATAGGCTTGTTCTCTGCTAGGAGTTTGTTCAAAATCTGGATTACTAAGGGCACAGCCTCTTGTAGCTTGCGCTCTCCGGCAGTCCACATCACCCGGCTGAGTTTCCAGTTGGTTCTGAAGGTCTTGCCCCCTTCTACACCATCTTGCAGGCGGCGCAAGAGGGCTGTATCGGCGTTGTATGCAAAATCAGGCATTTCTTGAGGCGCCGCCGGGCGCTCTGGCGCGGGTGCTCCTGCTTCCAGATACCCTTTCTTGACCTTCTCTTGTACGAGCTTATCATAAATCTTGGTGGCTTTGTCGAGGCTTGTAGCGCGGGGTGTTTTGCTGTTGGTAACCATGGTGCCTCCACGGCGGCCATAACGTACATTGACGATATAACCTTCGGGGCCTACCTCACACAGCTCGACTTCGTATACTTTATCTGAATTGCCTTCCTGAAAGAAAAGGCTTATCTGTTGAATGACTTTCATCGTGTTGCTTGGTCTAGTAGTGATTATAGGTCTAATACATCCCACCAGTCGCTTTCGGGCTTCTGTGGGCTGGCCGGCGATGTTGGGGCTGCGGGCTGTGTTGAATGGGTTTCATCAGCTGGTGGCTGCTCGGGGGCGGGCGTGTAGCGCAGCACCAATGGCGGCGCGGGGTGTTTGGCAATCAAGGCCTTGACCATCGCCACAAACTTTTGCCCCTTTTCAGGATTGACCATCGCCACAAAATTGGCATAGCCCTGTACACTGTGTACGATATTGGGGGTGTTGCCCCACTGTTTGCCCTCCCAGCCGGTTTGGTCTATCTGGTGAAGCAGCGCTCTAAACTTATGCAGTTGTTTGCGGTCTACGGAGGGCTTTTCGTTTACGACTACACCCGTAACCTTGTGCTGCGCGCCTTTGCGCATGAGGTGCGTTTTGTCGGGGTGTAGGGCAAAACCTTCTTCACGAACCACACGCTTGACATAGGCCAACAAGGCACTGATGGCAGGCTCGTCAGCCTTAGGGGCAGAGAAGGTCAAGTCGTCGGCATAGCGGGTATAGGTAAAGCCATATTTGGCCGCGAGGCCTTCGAGTCGCTTGTCGAGTTTGTGGGCAATGAGGTTGCTCAATGCCGGGCTGGCCGGGCTGCCTTGTACCAAGCGGCGCTCGCCTTCTTGTACAAAAAACTGCTCTCCGTCTACGGTAACTGCCTTTGTTTCGGCGTGGGTACAGAGCAGGGCCAAGATGGTGGCTAATTGCTCAGAATAACCTAATTTTACAAATAACCCTTTCACTCGGGCATAACTGATAGAAGGGAAAAAATCCTTTAGGTCTAGGTTGATGACTACCTCCTGTCCAAGGTGGGGCTGGGCATTGCTCAGGATAGAACGCTCAGGCACAAAGCCGTGTACACAGTCTTTGTTGGGGATTTGGTAGAGAATATGGGTCATAATCCACTGCTGGGCTTGCTTGAGCAAGGGCTTGGGAGCGGCAATACGGCGCAGGCCTCCGCTTTTTTTGGGCAGTTGGAAATAACTGTAATGGCAGACCTTGGCTATTTTGCGTTCGAAAGCCAAAAACCGAAGCTTAGGTAGCGGGATGCCCATTTGTTGGGCAAGGTCGAGTACGTTTTCAAATATGGGTAGCCCTAGACTTTGTAAGCGCTCCAAATCTGAGGGGGCTGCCTGCAAACCTGCCGAAACTCCCTCACCAAGGTAGATGATATCCTGCGTTTTGGTTTGTTGCCACTGTTCGGCTTTTTGGCGGCGCTCCTCCAGGCGGCGGGCTTTGTTTTCGGCCTGTTTTTCTTTCGATTTGCGCATACGGTCTTTGCGCATATCTACCAACACCTGCTCGCTGTTTTGGAAGCGACGTTCTGTAGTGAGTAGGTCGTTGAGCTCTTTCTGAAGGGTGGCCTCTCGCGCTATCAGGGTTTCGGGTAGGGTTGGCTGGGGGCTATCTTCCCAAAAACCAAGGCGCTTCATCTCGGCCAAAATCACCGAGTCTTTGCTGGAAGCCCGGATGCGGTCGTAAAGTTGTTGTCGGGTTGGGTGTTGAGACATAAACGCAGGGTTAGTAAGTTTTTGAACGGTAGTTTACAAAAAAACCCTTAAAAACAGACCTTCATCAGGACATATTTTTAAGGGTGTAATCAGCGTGATAAAAATAACTTCGTATGCTCTCCGGACTAGGTCTGTCAACTCCACAGATAGGGGGATAGTGGAGCTTTTATTTTGCTCGGCAAAATTGTCCGTAAAAGCTTCACTATCCCCCTATCTGCCAAATAAAGATAGCACGTAGTGAAGCATGTGCAGTAATGAAGCGCGGATGACGAAACATCATCCTTTCCCTCTAACGGGAACGCAAGGTATTTTTAACGCTCTTGTAACGGTTTGCTAAAACTATGGTAACTTAGAGTAAATACCAAATATAAGGTTGTTTTTTTCAAACTTATATCTAAATCATAACTCAAATTGCTCTTTTGCAATCAGTTAGTTACCCAACTTTACACAAAGCATTCGGGCTTGAACACTCACTTCGAACACGCTCAGGACTAGCACTATTAACTCCCCAATAGCACGGTAGGTATTGTGTTTTGTTTTGCTTGGCAAAACTATCTGCCAAACGCAATACCTACCGTGCTATCCAAATAAAAATAGTTGGTAGTGATGTGAGGTATCATGCGTGGCATCGAATGACGAAGCATCATCCACTCCTTTGTTAAGGAAGCAAGTGAATGTTCAAGCGCGTTTGCTTTGATATTTCAAAGGTAGGGGTACTGGTGTGGAGTTCCAAATATTTGGGCAAATATGTGATAGGTTTTAGACCAAAATACGTCTTTTTTGTGCATTTAAATGCATTGAGAGGGTGTTTTGAAAAACAACGGCAACTTGTATGTCAGCCGCCGTCAGGTATACAAACGTGGGGGAAGCCCTCAACGCCCCTATCACAAATATCTAGGGGCGTTGGTTACTCACAATACTTCAACAGCTGTTTGGCTTCTTTTGTACTGCTTTCCAAGCGCCTCAGGATGGGCGCTGCTCGTTCAGGCTGCCCCGCCCTCAAAGCCAAGGCGGCATAGAGCAAGGCGGTGTCTGTGTCTTCGGGGTTGAGATTGTAGGCGGTTTTGGCTTCAGACAATGCTTGGTCGTCTTGTTTGGCTTCAGCATACAACAAGGCCAAGTCATAGTGCAACTTGGAGGTGGATGCGCCTTCTTGGAAGCTGTTTATGCCTTTTTGAAGGGCTTCGATACCCGCAGAGATATTGTCCTGATAATGATATAGCTGCGCCAAAGTACTGTAGTCGGTGGGAGTCTTTTGGGTATTTTCCAACTTTTGGTACATCAGCTTTATAGCCTTTTGGTAGTCTTTTTGTCTTACATAGACAAATACCAAGTTGTCATATGGCCCTATTCTGGCGGGGTTTTGTTGGATTGCTTTGAGAAAAGCTGCACTAGCCTTCTTCTGATTGTCTTGGAGCACTTCTATAATTCCGAGGGCATTATGGAGGTGGCTGGCATCATAGGCTTTATGTTGTTTGAGGGCTTGTGTAAAAAAGGTTTTCAACCGTTTCAAATCAGCTGCATACTGTTGGTCGGGCACAAAGCCATCAAGGCTGTCTTTGTCGAACATCTCGGCCATCTGTGCCATCTGTCGATAAAATAACTCCATCAATTCGCTAAAATGCAGGAGTTGCTCTAATGCAAAACTGGGTTTTTGGTTTAGGGCGTGCTGGATATGGCTTTTGTCTATGGCGAAGGCTTTCATCTGGTCTAGCGCTAGGCTTTGCAGCTGCTCGAAAATCTGCACTAGCATAAGCCCTGTCAACGCGTTGAGGTCGGTTTGTTCTTTCCTAAGGGCTGTCCGAAACATCTCTGTGGCCATAGCATATTGTCCGGCATACAAAAATACCATCCCGTAGGTTTCCCAGGCTTTGGCACTATCAGGCATTAGCTCTGTAGCACAGCGGGCGGCGTTGTAGGCTTTATTGAGTTCTTGTGGGCCAAGGTACAGGTAAAGAATGGCCAAATCATAACAAGCCTCGCCCCTTTGCGCTCCGCTGTGTTGGATTAAGCTATCCAAAAATAAGACACGCTGTGTGGCATAAGCGGCTATACGCTCGCTGTCTTCGGGGTAAACTTTTTGTAGCAATGTGTGGTACTGGCTTTGAAGCTGGCGGTCATAGGGCGACTCTTGCAATAACTGCTCAACACGGCGCAGCTGTGCTAAAGTCGCGGATTTGGCCTGATAGACTGCTCCTTTGAGCTCACCAGCATCTACATTGAGCTGTAGCGCTACCGTTCCAGACAAACCCAAATCAGCTATCAGGGTGTCGATAATGACAAGCTCCGGCCTGTGTTGCGCTTGCGCCCCAATGCCTGACAAGCTCAAGAGCAAGCTTATCCATAAGCCACTAAAAGCGTATTTTTGTATCATTATGTTTGGATTTGGATACACCACTAGACATTTTCAAATCCCACAGTTATAAATGTGGGCTAAGGCTCATTTTGGGGGTGAAATGAAGCCTCAACTTGTCTTCGAGCTACTTTTCCAAAAATGTCCAGTGGCATAAATTTGGTTCCTAATTCTAAACGATGCCCTGAGTACTAGGTTACACTTTTCGCGGCTTTTGTCTTAGCTGGCTGTACAAGCAAGCGCCATGCTCGATAAAAAAGCTCCAAGTCCCAACTATCTGTATTTGTTTACGTAAAAAAGTGGGGGCTTTTTGAGCCTCTCTTTATTTTGCTAAACCCTAATAACCAAACCGTTATGAGAGTTACTTACTTCTCTTGGCTACTGGCAGGCCTCTGCCTATTGTGTACGCCTTTGTTTGCACAAAATACCGCCCTCGATGGCGATTGGAAACAGCGCAAGGTCGTGTTGCGCAACACCGCCGAGGCCGAACTGATGATTCGCGTGGGCGATATTGACAACCTCGGCTTTGGCTGGCCGGCGGGCTATGACCCCTTCTCCGGCAAAGAGACCCCTCCACATAGTTTTCCTTGGGAACAAGAAGCTGGCGAAGCTCCCGGGCTGGATATGATTATGCTGCCATCGAGTATGAGCAGAGAAAAAGGCTCTCCGTGTGGGGGCGACGGCTACAGCGACAGCTACGAGTACCTGATGGAAAAATTTAGGGCTACTACCCTGCCCATCGAAATCCCAATGGAAGGCACTGCCAGTATGAACATCAACGGGATAACGATGATGTTGTTTATTGACGATTTTCAGTCGCCTGTATTTTGCAGTCAGTTTGAGGCCTATCTCAACGGTCGCCGTGCGGTGTTTTTAGAAACCTTACTCAACCAAGTAACACAAACAGGACCTATCGGCAAACTGATTACGGTACAGGTGCCGCCTGATTTTTGGGGGGAATTTAAGAAAAACAAGGTCGAGTTGCTCATCGATGACCGCACTACTGGTGCTCATGATGGCTTCGCGCTTGACTTTGTGAAGGTGTTGATTAACCCCAAAGCTTTGCAACATAAGGGAACAGCCGTAGGCAAAATCATTGACCAAGCCTCGCGCCAGCCCGTTGTAGGGGCAGAAGTAAACATCCAAGGCTTTGGTCGTGCTACCACCAACGAGCGCGGAGAGTTTAGCATCCAAGATGTGCCGGCGGGCCTGGCCCTCATTCAGGTTTGCGCGCTCAAATACCGTGGCCAAGCTTTTCAGGTAGACATTATCGAAAACCAACGCAATGACATTACCCTAGAGCTAGATCCCAATTAATCGCCTCTGTGGTCTTAGAGCTTGTCTAAAATTCTCTTCATCGACACCAAAACGCCGATTTTTGGCTGCTACTTCGTTAAAAATGCTCGCCCTAGCCCTCCCACGATTAAAATCGTGGGCTGAACATAAGGCCTGCGCCTTTTGCCTAGTATCCGCACAAAAATCAGCTGTTTTGAGTGCCACGCTGAAAATTTAGACAGGTTCTTGTATCTGATAGCCCACAATACACGCTACTGTATGTTGTATGGTGGGCTTACTTATAGACACTGCTGTTGGTGATTGCCATCATCGCAGTAGTGTGCTTGTACTATGGTCATTATAGAAATCACACAGTATTAAGCACTTGCAGAGACTGTTTTTAGGTAGGCAATGGCCTCCCCTTCATCTGTGAATCGGAACTACAAGGGGTTTGAAAAATGTCCAGTGGCGCGGGATAGGTTCTTACTAGTATGGTCTAAACCTTTCAAATGATTGCCAGTACTTATCTTTGTAGATATCATAGCTCAAATCACATTCGTCTGATTTTTTATACATAAAATTATCATTAATTATTGATATTTTTATAATTTATAGCACTTCAGCACACATAATTTTTTGTGTGTATCTACTCGGCCTGATGATGACGAAAGTATCGCTGGTATGCTGATTGGTCAAAACCTCTGTTATCAAATTTTTTTCGTTGGCAGTCCATACAAAAACATATGGCTTTACAAGTCAAAAGAGAGTAATATGTATTTCAAAATCATCATAATACACCACACCACGAAGTAGCAGCGAAGCTAAAAGTTGATGCGAGGCAGAATGTTCAATTAATCACGTTACCCGCCATTGTCGCCAAGCGCCTGTTATCGGTTCGGTGTTCTTCTTCCGTCTTGATGGGCTATCGTGTGTGGCTGTGAAGCGTTGGCATTTGTCTATTCGGGTTCGTTTACAAAACTCTCTTCATAATCTTGTCGGCTTAATACTGTGTCAAATAATCCAACATCTTCGCCTTCGTGTCTGTTGATTCCGATATACTCTAAACTTGCGTCTTCGTAGCGTTTGAATTTGTAAACAGCATCATTCATTAGAGCTGAGTTAAACACGCCAAGGCTTACCAATAATTCAAAGTCTTTTACCGAAAGTCCCGTTACTTTTTTGAATAGTCCCGGCTCTAACTGCGTGATTACGTCTTTCAAACTTCTCTCTCTATAGTCTGTCAGGTACATAAACACGGGAATACGAGTAGCGAACTTGATGAGCTTTTCTTGGATTTGCTTTCTGAGGCTCTTGTATTCTTTTTCCGCGTCTGAAAGTTCCTTTTTCTCTTTTTTGGTTAGTTCTCGGTCGTTGGCTTCTTTCTTGGCTTTTTTAACGGCTTCTGATTTGTTGATTATCGTTTCAATGTCTTGATTCAAATTTCTAAAGCCTTCTATGTTCCTCAAGGCTTTCATTGCGTCTTTGTTTGCCATCAATCGGGCAAGCGTGTTGTTGTCTACGTTGACAAGCAACGCACTTTCCCAGCGTCTTGCTAAAAGCGTAGCGGTTGTGCCACTCATAGCCATATCCAATATCCCTGCGGCATCCACTTGTTTCATTGAACTTCCGTCATAAGCCAATACAGGCAGGAAGTTGATAAAATCTTCTACGTTCTTTTCAGGGTTTGATTCATTGACGTTCAGTCGGCAAGCATAATCAGCAATTTGTCTTAATGCTCTGTTCGGGGCAAAGTCAAACACATAACATTCTTCTTTTAGAATTTCTTCTTTGTTGGGCGATTTGCTGTCAGGGTTTTTAATGACCCAAGGCGTTTGCACACGGAACGCTGCTTGAAAATAGGTTTCTGGACTGGAAGAATTGCGCAGCATAAAAATTCCTGTCCACGGTTTTACGGAAACGCCTGTGGTGAGTTTACCACAAGAAAGCGTTATCGTTTTCGATTCCAATGGATTATCGGTCATTGCATCCAAAACAGGTGGTAAGGCTTGAACGCCAATGCCCGCTTGTGTACCTGCTGCCACTACCACGGTGTAGTCGTGGTAAAACTTGTTTTGTCGCTGTTTGAGTAGATTTGCCATAGCGTGACAAGCTGCTACGGTTGGCAAAAACCAAAAGGTATGATTTAATACATTGAGCAAGGGAGCGTGTGAAAAGGGAAGTGGTGGTTTTTTGGCTCCCATTTTTAAGTTGTCAACGGTCGTTTCGCTGAATGAGCCCCGAATCAAGTCCAACCATTTTTGAACTTCATCTTCGTATTTGAAACGGGCTTTTGAGCCTTCGCCTTCGGCTGAAAAGAATACATTCAAATCAAAGCCATCAAATTGACCCAATTCTGCTATTTGCCTGATGGAGTCAGGCAGTTGGTAGGTCATCATCACCATTCGGGGCAAGGAAGCATACGGATTATTTCCTTTGGAATTATCCCATTCTGATTTTGCCCTTTGCTCGTCTGAATAGGTCCAATTGAAAATTTGCTCTTCGATAAACTCACCCGAAGCGATGGCTCGGAATGGTGTACCTGATAAATACAAATAATGGTTGGTGGTAATGGGCATTGATTCTTCGTCAAAGTATGCTATGCCTTCACCTTCGCCAAATTCCAATTCTTTTTTACCTTCTGCTTCAAACAATTCTTTGGCATTTTCTCTCCAGGCTCCATAGTGGTATTCGTCAAAAATCACACAATCCCAATTCGTGGCGTGTACCCACTCATTTTTGGTTTTGATACCGCCTGTACTGGTGTTTTTGCCTAAATAATCCTGAAACGAACCAAAACAAACGATTGGCTTTTTGGGGTTGGCTTCTTCAAAGGTTAGGCCGTTTCGGGAGATAAACTGCCAACCTTCAAAGTCCACGTGGGTCATCAAATCTTCGTCCCAAGCGCTTTGAACGGCAGGTTTGAAAGTAAGTACCAAAATTTTTGTCCAGCCCATTTTTTTAGCCAACTGATAACTGGCAAAGGTTTTGCCGAAACGCATTTTGGCGTTCCAAAGGAAATGGGGAGTTCTATCAGGGTTTTCTTTTTTGAAACTCTTGAAATAAGTGATAGATTTATTTACCGCTTCTTCCTGTTCTGGTCGCATACCGAAAGTGAGTGTTCGATTGGCTTCTGTCCGTTCGCCTGTTTTGATTTCCCAAATGGCTTTTCGTAAATCGTTTAACGTGCATTTGAACCATTCGCCTTCGGGATTGGCAAAACCCTGCTTGCGCAAATGGCGGTGGATATCGTGGTCTGTAAAAGAACTGCCATCACGCTTCATAGCCGATTCTTCAAACACAATTTTGTATGGAATGGCAGCCGTTCCTAACTGTTCTTTGATACGTGTCTGTGCATCACGGTCGGTATAGCCGATTTTGAGTAAACCCTTGTGCGTAGCCAAACCCACCAATTCATACGCATAAATGGTAGGATTGGTGGATGGGCGGGGTGGAAAAAATTCTTTTTTACTCATCGTCTGAACTATGATTATTGTGATTGATTTGATTGCCGTGATTTTCATTATCGTAATCACCCACATCAGAGGAATCACCGTTCTCACTGTTTTCCATTGGACGTATCATACTTTCTATAAAAGCTATCTCTTCCTCTGTTAAACCGTATTTTTTGTAGAGTTTTTCGTCTGTCCAAGGTTCGGTGAAGTCTTGGATGGGGACGAATTGATAGGAGTCTTTTGTGATATGATGAGAATACATAAACTGTGAAACCAAGAATCTGAAAAACTTCGTTTTCATATATCTCATCAAGTTTTTGGCTTCAATTTCTGATTTAAAAGCACCAATAACCAAATAGGTTTCGGTGCAAATCGTGCCGGGCGGCAGAATATCTATTTTTGAAAATACCTTTCTTTTGCCATCTTTCCCTGGATTTCCAGCGTGGTCATACCCCACATAAGATGTAATGACTTTCCAATCGTCTATAATATCTACGCCTGTTGTTATATCACTGCGCTTGTAAGGGCCTTCGCCATTTTGCCACCGGAGAATTAAATCTCCTTCCATTTGAGGACGAACAAAAGTTCTCAAGCCGAATGGTTTTGAACTTGAAACCATTTCGTTCATTCGCTTTTCTTTAACGGAAAGCACTTTCCGAATAATGGGTACCGCCTTGCTATTTCTGATAAAGGTTGGAAATTCGTTTAAGGCTCTTTCTGAATGGGTTTCTTTACCATTGACTACATTCACAACATCACAAGCACCTTTATAATCTTTATCCCACAAGAAATAACAAATACCCCCTGCTATATCAACTCCAGGAAAACAATCTCCCGCATTTTCAAAATCTACTACTTTTTTAATCCTATTATCGTTCAGCATCTCTTTTCTAAAATCATCCAAACCCTTTCCGCCTGCAAACCATCTTGATGGAATAATCATCGTTAAATACTTGGGATTCAACTTTTTGGCTTGCTGAACAAACTTGTGATATAGTGGTGCTGCACTTTTACCAAACCCCCCATCACTCAACTGATAAGGCGGGTTTCCAATAATTACATCAAACTTCATATTGAATATTTTTTCTGGATTATCTGTGTGAATAAAATTGTAAGCATAGGTTTCGGCTTCCTCGCCACGGTCGTACACTTCTTGGCTGGCTCCGCAGTAGGTGCATTTACCGTTTTGCCAAGTATGTTGCATACGCTCATAGCGTATGTTGCCTTGCTCATCAGTAAAGGTTTCGCAAAAACTATACTTGCCGTTGGCTGTTTTAGAGCCATACACGCTTCTACGGCTTAATAAACTGGTGAGTTCGGTAATGGCGATGCCGTATAACTGTTGGCTAAAAATGTGGTTGATGCGTTTTTGTTTATCGGGTATTTTCTTTTCTAACCCTTTCATCAATCGCTTGGCCATTTCCCGCAAAAAGACACCACTTTTAGCAACAGGGTCTAAAAACTTGGCGTTGGGGTTGCTCCACAATTCGGCGGGGAGCAAGTCCAAGATATCGTTTACCAAATTGGGTGGCGTAAATACTTCATCGTTGCTCAAATTGGCAAGGCAAGTGAGTACGTCTGGGTTGTAATTAATGTCAGCACTATGATTTTTTTGATTCATCTGATTGCCTTGAATTTTTTGTTCGTCAATCTTTTGAAGTTCAAACTCGTTTCACCAAAATTAATGAGTAAACCAATTTCTAAGTTGTAGGCTTCTAAATAGTTTATCGCTTGGGCGAAATGAACATCTTCTAATTTTGTGATGGCTTTCAATTCAACAGAAACAACATTTTCTACCAAAAAATCAACCCTCCGTGTTCCTATTTGTTCTTCTCTGTAGAAAATGGGCATTTCAAATTCTCTGTTGAAGCTAATACCCGCCAGCCTCATTTCTATTTCCAGAGCCCGCTGATAAATTACTTCTTGAAAACCATTACCTAATGTTTTGTGAACAGTCATTGCACAGCCAATGATTTTAGCTGTAAGTTCTGAATATTTATATTCTTCTTTAATCATAGTCAATCATTTAATCAAAAAAATCATAGCTCAGACATCTTCACCCAATTTTAAAAAATGCACCAATGGAAAATCTTTTACAGGCTCGTCAATGGCTGCGGCATTGCCTTGGTCATTGAACATTGAAAACTGGTGTGTTTTCTCCACCAAAAATTTGAACATATAATCTCTGCGTTTTAGCATAGAGCCATTTACAGCACTCCATTCAGAAAACACAATCGGTTGTTTGGTTACGGGATTGGTAAAGTCTAAAGCGTCACCCCAAAGTATATTTCTACTGAACAAAAACTTTATGCTTCTTCTGCACTCTTCTTTGCATTTGTCTTTGAATAGGGCAGCATAACGCTCATCAAAAATTCTAAATAAGCGTTCTCTACATTCTTGGGCGTTATCCTCTAAAATGTCCACTCCGTAAATGCTCGATACAGCAATAACCGCATAGCGTTCCCACTCAATTTGGCTTTTGCTGTATCGGCTGTCCACAACTGCTAATTTTCTACGAAGTACTTCGGCTAAAAAGTTGCCGTTTCCGCAAGCAGGTTCTAAGAAACGGGAGTCAATTCTTTCGGTTTCGTGTTTTACCAAGTCAAGCATAGCGTTTACTTCACGTGGGTTAGTAAACACTTCCCCGTGGTCAGTAACCCGCTTTTTAGATTTTACTTGGTTTTCTGTCTTTATATCTTCTGTCAATTTAGTCACTTTTTATTTTGATATCTTCAGTCGTCTAAGTTACTTTTTTATGTCTTGTCGTCTGTCCGTGCGTTGGTAAAAAACGGCTCTTTTGGTTTTGCGAAGGTTCGGCTTGTGTGTCGGGCAAAAGCAAATGTGCTATTTGCGGGTCGGCTTTGTGCGTTGGGATGCAGCTCTTTTGATTTTGCTGAAGCGTTGGCATTTTGTCTTTCATTTTTCTGTTCGTTTATTGTTAGCACTGTCGTCTTCTAGGGTGAGGCATAACGTTTTGCCGCTTGGCGAAGGCGGGGATTAAAAGCACCTCGCTTCACATAAGCACAAGTGTAAATAAAAAGCACTTCACTAAAAATTAGCACATCAACCCCGCTTTTCGCCAAGCCAATGTTGTGCCTTCGCTGTTTTTTTAGTCCACATAAGCTTCTTTGATGATTTCTTTCACTTGCTCAATGATTTCGTCTTCTAAGTGTCCTATGGTTTTGGTTACTCGGCTTTTGTCTATGGTGCGAATTTGGTCTATCACTATCCAATTCGTTTGTCCTTCTAACTCAAAACTCACTCTTGTCGGATAGTTTTTTGACTGAGAAGTTATTGGGCAAACTACAACTGTTGCCAAGTGTTTATTCATTTCGTTAGGTGAAACAATGAGGCAAGGTCGTTTTTTCTTGATTTCACTCCCTATTGTTGGGTCTAAATTGACAACAACAATTTCGTACTGCAAAAAAGTCGTCATTTTTAGTCCCAATTTTCGTTTTCAAACACACTGTCAATAAGCAATTTGTCATCGCCGTTGCGGTGCATTTCGGCAAAGGCTTCTTCCCAATTTTTTCGGGGTTCGGCAACAGGTTTTAGCACAATATAATCTTTCTCCAAAACAAGTTCTACCTTGTCGGTGATTTGGTACTTGTCTAAAAGGGTTTTGCTTAATCTAATCCCTTTTGAGTTGCCCACTTGAATTACTGAAACTTGCATATTCATCAGATTTTACGTTTTATGTATTTACAACGTAATTACTTATGATTTGGTTTCAATTTCTCGTTTTTTTCTTTACAGTGAGGCACGGCGTCAGTCTGTCCAAAAACCAACTCTTGTGAAGATGGCAAAAAGCCAAGAAAAATCCATAGCTTAGGGAATGAAATTTATACTCGGCAAAAACAGGGCTACTTACAGCCTCACAGATCCGCTGGAAGCACTCATTTCGCCTGACAGTGTGGTGCGGCGCATAGACCTTTTTGTAGAAAGTTTAGACTTAGCTCCTTTGGGTTTTTTTGGCTAATTTTAAACCACTTATAGGAAAGATATTCTGTGTTTTCAAAGTATTCGTACCCAATGTGCATCTCGCTACGAGCTTGTATCGCCTTGGTACAGCGTATTTTAATGAGTTTTTGGACAGACTGACGGTTTGGGTATTGGCGAAGGCAGGGATTTGAAACACATCAGCTCAAAATTACTACAAAATTTCAATATAATTACAAATGTTGAATTTAGTACTTCAACCCTGCTTTTGCCAATACCTGTTAGCGGTTCGCTGTTTTTCATAGCGTTATCGTCATTTCATTTCTACGCTGTCCTGCTTTGTGTTTAAAGTCAAATCCCATATTGGCAAATGTTGGTTTGAATCCCATAAATCTATAACTCGGTGAGTCGGGGTCAACAGGATATGCTTCTACATATTTTGCACCGTTGTCTTTTGCATAATTTATTGCCTCTTTAATTAAGTCTTCCGTTATACCTTTTTGTCTGTACTCCCGTTTGATATAGAAACAGACCAATGACCAAACATTGTCTAATGTACTGTCGCCTTGTAATTCTCTATAACTATCTCTCGGTGCAATTGAACACCAAGCAAAGGGTTCAGAAATGTCATAACAAAGTAGTCCTATTGGAAATTCATTCTCAATATAATTTTTCAAAGATTCTTTTTTGTCACTTTTATTTACTCTGTCTGTACCTTTTTCCATATTTCGCCAAACCATACACCAACAATTATGAGGTCCGCCTTTGGATTCAAATAATTTTTCTAAGTCAGTCCAATTGGATTTGTCAACAGGTATGTACTTTAATATTTTAAATTTTTTTTATTTGTCATTTTACTTTTACAGTGTCGCTTTACAATGACCGCTAACGGTTCGTTATGAAAAGTAGGCGATTACGAAACACGAGGCTTTCGGTTAAGCACGAAGTTTAATACGTGCCAAAAGTCTTGAATTTAGAACTATTTCGCTTAATTTTATTATACATTGCTACTTGCAGTTTTACTCTTAGTAGTCCTTCACATTAATACTGTCGGTAAACCTCTATCCCCCAACCCCCTTTCTCCTGTGGAGAAAGGGGGCTTTCAAGTCCTCTCCTGTGGAGAGGATTTAGGTGAGGTTACCCGACAGTATTAAGTTTTTATACTACTTGGTTAAAAACTCAGTAATCGTTAAGTATTCATTTGTTGGTGATAATTTATTTAATAAGTATTTAAACCGTGTAGACATTATATGACCTGAATTTCTTTTTATATAAAATGGAATTTTATATTTGCTTAAATTTGCAAACTCCCAAGGGTGAAAATACAAATGCAAATAACTATCTCTCTTTAATGCGTAATTACATAATAAAATATAAAGTTGTAAGTTAAAATTTTTAAAACTTAACCAGAATAAGGGAATTCGAAAAATACTTGTAGAAAAAGGCAAAACTTTTAAATCTGTGTTAGGGTCTGTAAATAATACTCTTTGTTTTCTAAGGTTATTGTATCTTCCAGGTATAAAAGTGGGATTTAAAGATGAATCATAAAGATAACCCGCTTCTTTTATCTTATCCAGATTAACTCTTTTTAACCTTGGCATACGAATACCATTGATACTAGTATTAGAAATTTCTTCAAGTTTCTTCTTCGATTTTAAGATATGACTTTCATCATAATCAGAATGATAATACATATGAGAAGCTAATTCGTTATTTTCAGACACTATTCTCTCAATTATTTTGGGGTGTTTTTCTGCATAATTTGCTGTTGTAAAAAAAGTAGCTCTTATTTTATATTCACTCAATATTTTGAGTAAATTTTCTAACCCATCACTGGTAACTTTAAACATTTCTTTTTCATCAATTTGATTACCGTATTCTATGGGTAAATCGAATTCTTCCAAATCAAAAGTGAGTAATATTTTATTTTTTTTTGACATTGAAAATTATTTTTAGTAAACTTTTTATCTCATTTATAACTGTTTTGAAACCGAAATTAGTGAATTTAATATTAGATTTCGGCATAACTTCAATTGTTGTAAGGTGCAATTTGTTTTTTATCGCTTTTTTGATAAACTCTAATTCAAACAAAAAGCTATTTAATTGAGTGTCTATTAATAACCTTTTTGCATTTTCATTAATTGCTTTTAATCCAGCTTGGGTATCATAAGCATTAAAACCTAATAAAAAGTAACTCGTCAATTTTAGAAGTTTTGATATAATTTTTCTTTCTTTAGGTAAAATATTATAATATTTATTATCCCTGTTACTTAAAATAATGTCATAATTACCATCTTTTAGTTTTTTATAAAAATCATACAAGATTTTTTCTCCGAAGGGGAAATCCAAATCAGTATATATGTAATGAGTGGCAGAAACGTTTTTTAATCCAGTTCTAATAGCATCTCCTTTTCCCTTATTTTGATGATTGTGAATATATCTAACACAACCGAAATTTTGTTTTAAAACATTGATTTCTTGTGAAATATTAGTTGTAGATCCATCATTCACAATTAAAATCACAATTGTAATATCAATAAATAATTCTTTTATTATATTTATTGACTCAGACAACTGTTTTTCCCAATCTTTATGGGGATTGTATAATGGTAAAACTATGGCTAAATCAGTCTTTTGTTCCATATAATAATTAGCTTTGATTTTAAATTAGGGAAAAAGATTTGGAATTGTATGAAAACCCATATCAAAACACAAGGAAGTGCTTTTAATGAATAGGGTTTTACAAAATGTTCTCTTATATATGTAGGAAAAATATCAGTTGGAGATAAAACCGTGAGTATGTAAAATATACTAAATAACAAAATGCTAGTCCAACTTTTTGGTGTTTTTAAAAACCATATAAATACACCGGTAGAAGCGATAATATATGTTGGAGATTCAGATGCCTGATTAAAAATTATTACCCATATTAAAATGTTAGCTAAAAAGATATGTTTAATATTTTCATAATTATTATTTATTAAAATTTTTATTATAGCACTAAGCATAACAAAAATACCTACTAATTGAATTAAAGGTATCGAGGCTTCTTTGTAAATCAAACTTTTTATGATTCCCATAATGGATACCCCCGTATTAATGGAATAGTCTTGCTTTAACGACCAAAACCATTGTTTATAAAGGATTAAAAATTCTGACAAAGAATAAAATAATAGAGGTAATGAGAAAATAATGATGAATGACGCAAGAATAGTCAAATAGGTTTTTATTCTAAATTTTTTAAATAGAAAGAACACATAACCTATCCCCCCATATCCTTTAATAAAAAAGTTTATGGCAGAATAAAAAGAAGCTTTTTGCATTTTATTTTTTTCTACGGACACCATTGTAAATATAATAAAAGCAACTATCAAAGGGTTTGTTTGTAAATTTCCAATAGAAGTGTTTAGTTCAGGTATGATTAAATATAATAAAAATATTTTTTCATTTGTCTTAAAATCTAAACTGATGATACTTTTGTAATAGGTGAGTGTAACAAATAAAGTCCAGAGAATCATACCTATCATAATAGGCAAATATGCAAAAGGAATGAAAAAAATGGCAAAAGAAGGGTTGTATAAAAAAACATCAAAAAATTTATCCGGGTATTCAAGATAAAGATTTTTATGTTCGAAGAAGTGAAACACTGCTTCTCTAAATATTATAAAGTTATTATACTGTCCTATAAAGTATTGTTGCAAAGCTATAATAATAGCAATAAATGAATAAAAAATAAAGACTGTTTTTTGATTTAATAATCTTTTTTTCATTTAATTTTATATGCTAATTCTATACCGGGTCACTAATAACCGCTAACGTCAGTCTGTCCAAAAACCAACTCCTGCGAAGATAGCAAAAAGCCAAGAAAAATCCATAGCTTAGGGAATGAAATTTATACTCGGCAAAAACAGGGCTACTTACAGCCTCACAGACCCACTTGAAGCACTCGTTTCACCTGACAATGTAGTGCGACGGATAGACCTTTTTGTAGAAAGTTTAGCCCTAGCTCCTTTGGACTTTTGTGGCTAACTTTAAACCACTTACAGCAAAGATATTTTGTACTTTTCAAAGTATTCACACCCAACAGGCATCTCGCTACGAGCTTGTATCGCCTTGGTACAGCGTATTTTAATGAGTTTTTAGACAGATTGACGTTTTGCAGCTACCCGAAGGGCGGGACTTTTACCACTAAACTTCATTCGGAGAACTGAACTTTCGGCTACCACAAAACTGTCATACGAAGCACTGCACCCGCCATTACGCCAAACCGCTGGTATATGCCGTTTTTATTTCTTTCGTTCTAAGCTGTCAATCAAGGGATTTACTCCACCGTCATACATTGCTTTCATCATCCAGTTTACTGCCCAATTTGTCTTTTCGGGTGTTCCGCCTTCAATGGGTGGATGCGGGTCGTACTCCATATCAAGCATAATGGCTTGTGCATACTTGTCACCATAAATATCTTTCATTATTGCTAATGACATATCCATACCTGCTGTTACTCCTGCACTTGTCCAATACTTGCCGTCTTGTGTGTATCTTTGATTGGCCGGAATTGCTTTGTACTTTTTCAAAAATTCTTCTTCTCTGTACCAATTTGTAGAAGCCTTTTTGTTTTCCAAAAGTCCTGTTGCACCTAGCACCCAAACACCTGTGCAAACTGCACCTGTATATTTGGTTGTCTTGTCAATTTTCCTAATCCAATCGTGTAGGCTGTTGTTGTATGCTGCTTCAATAGTTCCAGTAAAACCGCCAGGAATTATTAAAATGTCTAATTGCGAAACCGAGTCAATAACTGTATTCGGCACAATTTCTACACCCATCACGGTTTTGATATTTCCTTGTTTAATAGCAATAAGTTTTGTCTCTACACCCATTGCTTGTCCTAAAATGTATCTTGGACCCATAAGGTCTAAGTCGTTTACTCCATCATAAACCAAAATGCCAATGGTTCTAATGTCGTGTTTGGGTTTGCCGAAAAACAATTCCATTGTATTGATATGGCTCTCGGGTGTAAAATTCTCAATTTCTTTGGCAAGTTTTAGAGAATCTTCTTTACTCATTACGACTTTTTCGGGTTGTTGTTTGACTTCTTCCTTTGCCTGATTATTACAAGCAAATAGCAAGGAAGCTATTGTGATTATTAAAATTATATGTTTCATTTTTTTTGATTTTTAAATTTTGATGTGAGAAAAAATAATAAAAAGCCTGATAAAATAGTTATCAAGCCTAAAATAGAAAAACCTCGCAAAAGCCAATTATTGATATTGTCTCGATTTTCATAATCCATGACGTGCAACATCCACAAAAAATCAAAAATTCGCCAAGCATTGTTTCGATAAGTTTGCACCGTTCCCAATTCCGCAGAAACATAAACCGTTGTATTATTGGGTTTGTCAAACGTGATGGCATAAGCAGGCAAAGGCTTTTCTCGGTATTCGTGATGCCCGTTGGTTGTGGTCAAATATTCGGTTTTTAAGATTTCCGAAGGATTTTTCAAACTTTTTTTGGCTACTTCTTTTGCCTCTTGTTCGTTTAAAGCCGCTTTGGGCGAAAGGTTTTTCATTTCAAACAAAAGCACTTTTTTTTGAGGTTTTTCCAAATGAATTTGATAAAAAGCCTTGTCCAAAATCTCGACCACCTGAATATTTTTGAACGCAATTTGTGCTTCTTTTTTTTGCAAACTATCCAACAAAACCGATAAAGAGGCATTTTGAGCCTGAATAGGCAAACTTTTTTTGTCGGCCCGCAGGTTTTCGCCCCTAATTTCGGCTATGTTTGTCCAACTGAAATACAACCCGCCGACTGTCCAAGCCAAAAATTGTATGCCCAAAAAAAAGCCTAAATAACGGTGTGCTTTTCGGACGTAGCGTTGTAATTTTGCTTTGCTTATCATTGTATTTGTTGTATTGGAATAGTAATTTTTACTTTTTCCCAAGCGAATTCTATGAAGCCACTTTTTTCGTCTTTTGGAACAACTTTAAAACTAAGCCTTTCGGTGTGTTCGGTGCTATCGGGCTTTGCTTTCCAACGCAAAACGTCTTCTTTTTCCGAATATTCATCGGTCAGGTGTTGTTCCCAATTTTTGTTCAAAATCAACGTCCATTCGTCTTTATTAGGAATGGTAAAAAAGGCGTATTTTCCTTTTTCGATGGTTTTGCCTGCTATTTTGACATTTTCAGAAAAAGAAATTGAGGTAGCATTGTGTGCCCCTGTAACCCAAACTTCGCCTAAGGCAACCAAACCGCCCCAAATCATTCGTTTGCGAACCGCAGGCGAATTGTACTCGATATGTACGTGGGCATTGCCAATATTTGCCATCGATACACGTTGCGGACTGCCTTTGGCGGTATCCGAAACTGCTTGACTTTGAGTATGTTGGCTATGGTCTTGCCGATTTTGTTTGCTTTCCGATTGGCAAGCCGCAAAGGACAAAGCCAAAAAAATAATTAGAAATAATTTCATTTTAGTAGTTTTTTAGTGAGAAAGACTAACAGTTTTTGAAAACTGTTAGTCCTTAGAAAATTAGTGTTTTTCGTTTTTGCACAAACCGACAATTTCGTGGAAAACGTCATGCAAACTTGCCAAATCCTTTTTGATTTGCTCATCGGTGCTTTTTTTATTTTTCACCAATTTGTCGAGTGCTTTGCTGTCTTTCTGCAATTTTTTGACGGCTTTTTGGATTTTTTCCGATTTGAATTCGGTCGGAATAGTCGATTTCGCCAAAACATTGGCTTTTTTAGCCATTTCACCGCTTCGAGTTTTGATAGGGTCTAAATTGCCCTCTTCGGAAGGATGAAAAGTTTCGGACATTACGCCGTGAAAGGTTTTGAGTTCTGTCCATTTGTCAAAAATAGATTGAGCCGAAACTTGTTGAAATGCCATATAAGCAAAACAAAAAAAGAATATTGTAATTTTTTTCATAAAAAAGAAATTTAAAATTGAACAATGAAAATTTAGTTTTGCCAAGCGTCTAATTCATCATTGAGGTATTTTTGATGAGATTGATTAGACAAAATAGTAGTTTTATCTTCTTTTTCTTCTACCAAAAACCAAGCTATCCCAAAACCCAATGAACAAATGACGCTAATAGCAATAAACAAAAACATATACACAGCCAAATCATCCACATTGGTAGGATAAAATAAGGTTTTGAGCAATCCGAACAAGCAAAAAACTTGCACGACAAGCAAAGAACAAAGAATAACACTTACTATAAAAGGTAAGACTTTGAAAATTTGGCTAATACGCAAACCTACTTTTTCAAGCGTATTATAGTCTTTGCGAATTTGTCCATACTGATTGATGTAAGTACGTGAAAGTTTACTTTTTTGCGTTTTCATAAAAAAGTGGTTTTAAAATTTTGCATTAAGCGTAACACCAAATGTTCTTGGAGCTGCTGTTCTTACACTTCTTCCAAAACTACTGTCAGGGTTTCCAAAGGCTAAATACCTTTCATTGTTCAGGTTTTGCCCCCAAAAGAATAAGCTGTAATTGTCGTAATTCAAACCAATTCTTGAATTGATTAGTGTATAACTTGGCTGTTGTATTTGGTTTTGAATATCGGTATAGTAACTGCCAATATTCCGAACTTCGCCACGAACAACTGCTTTCAAGTTTGTGCTGATAGCATATTCATATTGAGCACCAAAGAAAATAGTGTGGCTTGGTGCATTAGATAGACTATTGCCACCAATTGCAGTTGTGGTTTCAACACCTGTTCCGAAGTTTACCCGCTTTAAATCAAAGCTTTTGTACTCTGTTTGGTTCAAACCAAAACTTCCGTCAAGTTGTAAGCCTTTTACTGGAATAGCCGAAACTTCCAATTCCAAGCCCATTGATTGTGCATCACCTACGTTTTCACGAGCATAAGTAAATGGAGCAACCAAATTAAAGAATTGCAAATTTTGCCACTGGATTAAAAAAGCAGATGCTCCAATACTCAATTTATTGTTTGCCAAGAAAGTTTTGTAGCCTACTTCGTAATTATTAGAATATTCAGGGTCAAAAGTTTGGCGAACATTAGCTGGAACTTTTTGAGCATTTACGCCACCTGCACGAAACCCACGAGTGTATGTAACATAAATATTTGAACGGTCATTAAGGGCATAACTCAAAGCAAATTTTGGTGAGATGGCTGAATAATTCCCACTTACGGTTGTGTCGGGGTTGATTTGAGTAAAAACTCCACCTGTAAATACGGCATCACCAAAACCGTTAAAGGTAGCTTCACGTTTTTCATAGTCATAGCGTAAACCCGCTGTTGCTTTCAATTTTTGTGTAAACTGATAACTCAACTCTCCAAAACCTGCAAGCCCAAAGTTATTTGCCTTGTTTCTGAAAATAGAATAAGTATCAGGAAAAAATGGGCTTTCAAAGGCTAGGTTGGTTGATGGTTCATAACCCACTTGTGAAAAACCATAAAACCCTGCCGTGTATTGCAATTTGCTTTCGGAATTTGAATTGATACGCAATTCTTGGCTATACACTTGTTGCGGTGGCAATTTTTCGCCAATAGCACTTTTGTAAAATGAATGGTAAAAACCCGGAAAGTCAATATCTTTAAAAGATAAGTCAATGGTTTGATAGGCAGTAATTGAAGTCAAGGTAAACTTATTCCCAAAGTATTTTGCTACCAAAGATGAGTTCAAAATATTACGTTCGTGTTCGCCTACTCTTGCCAAATTGATTTTGTCAGGATTTGCCAATGCTAAATCTCTATCCGCTTGTGAAACAAAAAAGCCTGTGTTATTGCTCCAATCTCTTTGTCCTTTAAGGTTTAGTGTTAGGCTTAGTCTTTTGGTTGGCAACCATTTTAAATACATATTGCCATAAAGATTTTTTTCTCCACCTACTGTTCTGCCGTTGGCTGAAGCGTCTGTTGCACCTGTTCCTGTGGTATCGTTTTTCCAATAGCCGTCTTGGGTTTGGAAAAGTCCATTCACACCAAAGAATAATTTATCCTTGATGATGGGTGTTTTAAAGCCAATACTATGGCGTTGCAAGCCCAAATTGCCTGCGCCAACTTCTGCAAATCCAGTGGTTCTGTTGGTCGGTTCTTTAGTGATGATGTTTACTACACCGCCCATTGCATTTCGTCCAAACAAAGTTCCTTGTGGCCCACGCAACACTTCTATTCTTTCAATGTCAGTAAAAGCAAAACCATTGGCTAAAATGTCAATATTGTTTACATCGTCAATATAAGTTGAAACGGCAGGGTTTTCACTGAATACCTGAATACCACGAATGGATTGTACTTGTTGAAATGGTACACCTAATTCCTGATACGTGTAGTTGGGAACTAATGCCGTCAATCCGCCAAGCCCCCAAGTTCTTGTATCTTCAATTTTTTGGGCAGAAAGTGAAGTGATAGAAGTAGAAACCTTTACAATGTCTTCTTCACGCTTGTTGGCAGTTACAACCACTTCACCCAGTGTTTGAGTATTTTCTGACAGCGTTACATCAACTGTTAAGGATTGGTCGGTTACTTCTATTTTTTGAATTTTGGAAGCGTAACCAATAGCACTGAATTGAATTTGATAAGTGCCTTTATTTAGGTCTAGGCTAAAATTACCATCTTTGTCTGAAACTGTTCCGCCTGAACTATTTAAGACAGCAATATTGGCAAAAGCAACTGCTTCGCCTGTTTGAGATTTAATTGTCCCTTTTATGTTTTGAGCAAAACTGCTCGTTGCCCAAAGGCATAACATTACTGCAATGATGTTTTTGAAACTCATTTTTGAATCTGATTAAATGTTAGAAATTATGAACTTGGCATATGTACATAACATACCCCAAAAGCAAGCTGCCGAAGGCAGTTGCTTTGCTTTTTGTTTGGGCAAAGTCCAAAAAAAACATTAAATCAAATTGAGTTTTGGTGGTCGGAAGATGTCTTTGATGTACGAAGAAGTATGAAAACTATTGTCGTATGCAGCGTTGAGTTTACTCAAATAGATGTCTGCATACTTTATAAAGTCATAAGGCTTTGAAAAATAGCAATAAAGAACTTCGTATTTTTCCTTCTGATTTGTCGGGGCTTGTTTTTGTTCCTTTTCGTCTGCTTTGTCGAGTTGCTTTTTCAAATAACATTTACCTTGGCAAGTATTGTTCTTGATTTCTTTCTTTACGCAAAGTGTCTTAGCGATGCTTTCTTGATTGAATTTAAAGGAAACGACAATCCATATCTTGCTAAAAGGTTGCAAGAAAATGAGAAGGGCTAATATGATTGTCGTTGCCTGTTTCAATTCGGGTGCAAAAGTAATTCTTTATGTCGTGGTATCCTTGTCAAAATGCTTGTTTTTTGTCAGTAAGTCCGTTGGTTTGCGGTCGTCCTAAAATAGCATATAACGTAAAAATGTTTGCGAAGGGTGGGATTTAATAGCACTTTCCACAAGGTTTATAGAAAGTACAAAAGCAAAAATTACGCATATCACCCGCCTTTTGGCTACGCCGATTTTCAATTCGCAAATAGAATGTTGGCTGATGTAACTATTCTTTCTTGCTCAAAATACGCATTTTTTGCAGCAATTTTTTTTCCTTTTGCCAAAAAAAATCAAATTGTCCCAACAAAAATCCATACACCAAAATCAAAATTTGGTAAGCAGGAAAAACAAACAAGATATAAACAAGGCTTTTCAGCCAAAAAGAAGTTTCATCAGTAAAACCCAATATGCCAAATAAAGTTTTTCGCAACAGAACAACGGTTGAGCCTGTAAGCGTAAAAACAAGCAAAACCATTATCACTTGAAAGGTGCTTTTGAGTTGCCATTTTTGCATTAATTTTTGCAAAAAATATATTTTTAAAGTGTTTTCCATTGATTATCAGAAATTTTAAAACCAATAAGGTTTTTATAAACCTTATTGGTTGGGTTAAAAATTATTTCATTTGTAAGATAAAATCGGCTAACTTTTCCAAATCAGCATCAGAAATTTGTCCTTCAAAACCGGGCATTGGTGGGTAGCCTTCACGCTTTCTACCTGGTACTTTTATCCATTTGATAAGCCCTGCTTTGTCCGAAGCGTAGATTTCTTGCATTTCCAACACAGGCGGACCCACTAATTTTTTGTCTTTGGCGTGGCAAACCGAGCATTTCGTATCCCAAATACTTGCCCCCGTAACTTCTAAGACTTCCTCTTTTTTTGCATCAGGGTTATTTTTGGCTTGCTCCACTTGCGCTAAATAGGCTTCGGTGTTCTTTTCCATTGCCGCGCGGTGTGGTGCAAGGGCATTGGCGCGGTACAAATGCCGTCCTGTTCCCATAAAAACAACCGTTAAGGAAAGCAAAACCGCTATTCGGGTGAAATATTTGCCAATTTCTTCGGCTTTAGCAGTAACTTCTTTCCACAAATACCAAGTCGGAATAATGGCAATGCCTGCACCTGTTAAGATAGTCAAAATCATATCCATTCCCAAACCTTGATTGGGTAAGGTAAACAAAATAACCGGTCCGAAAAGGAATTGGGCAATAGAACACGCAAAAGCAATGCTGTAAAAACGCTTTTGAAAATCGTAACGGGTGTACTTTTTAAAATACTCCTCAAAAGGAAACGATTTTCGGCTTATCCAATAAAAAAGAAACAAGGCGGTTACCGTCAGCGAAGCATTAAAAAAGTGAAAATAGCGTGGAAAAACATTGGGCAACAACAACGCATCAAGAAAACCACCCACTACCGACCATTTGTCGGGGAAAAGCATTAGGTTAATATTTGTCAAAAATACCAGTGGAATAAACAAGAAAATAGCCATCGGCAAAGTCAAAATAGCGACGTGCAAAGGGCGGTTATTTTCCAATTTTTCATAAGTATATTTGTGCAAATACAAGACCAATAAGGCAATACTTACCAACGGAATCACCATTATCCAAACCAAACCTGTAAGGGCATTGGCGGAATAAAAAAACTTAGTATAAAGCGTATTGATAATCAAAAGGGGAGCAACACCCATTACGATAGCCAAACTTTTATTGACCGTTATGGTAGCGGCTATTTCCTTAGAAAGTTTGTAGTAATCATCATTTTTGATACCTAAGGCTTCAAAAAATAGGCACAAAAGCGTACCCCCTACCATCAAGTTGATAAACAAGATGTGTGCTAAGAAGCTCACTATCAAAAGTACCACCAACAGCCATTCGGGAAGTGGCAAAGGCAACGGAATATCTCTACCAATATCAACCGTTTGTAGCAATATAAATCCAAATATAGAAGTCATTGAGAATTTAATTTAGAATGTTAGAAAAACCCCAAACCAAATTGATTTGGGGAAAAACTGTTTAGGCTTCCACTGCAAACCAAGATTGACAATAACCGTTAGGGTGTACTATGCCTGCAAAAAGCTGACAACCACCACACTCACCTTCTTGGGCAGGGGCTTTGTAAAAACGACAGTTTGCACAGTTTTTGGCTGCGTCAGGCGTTTGCGAAACGTATTTTAGGCTTTCCCGCTTTTTGATTTCGGTTTCGCTTAAACCAGACAAATCATCACAAGCATCAGCCGCCAATTCTTTTTTGGCTTCTGCACAACTTGACAATAGGCTTGGTACGGCAATAGCAGCCCCCATCAAACCCAAACTTTTTATAAGAAATTCTTTACGAGAAATCACGATTGAAAATTTAACTTAGAATGTTAGAAAATTAGGATTAGGCAAAACGCATTTTGCCCAATCCTTTTTTAAGAAAATGCCCAAAACAAGAGCAATAGCAAGATTAAAGACAAGATAACCAGCATAGCGAGCCGTAAAAGTTCTTGTAAACTTCTGGCTTCATTCTGTACGTCTTGTTCGGTAGGCGCTTGGCTTTTTGGCTTATTTTTGGCTCTTGGTTTCATCTTACCTTGCCGAAAGTTTGACATCTACTTCTTGTTTTTTACGTGCCAATTCCTCTTGCTTTTGTTCCATTTCTTTCACAAAAGCCAACAGTCGTGCATTTTCTTCCTTTGAAATAGCCGTTTGTCCAAAAGTATGAGTTTCTGGGTCAGGAAAATATTGCAAGACCTTAATATAATTCACCAAGGCATCCAATTCCTTTTCATTACCCGGAAAAGGCGGCATATAATAGCGGGCATTGTGCATATTTTTGATGTATCTTTTCATAGCATCTGCACTCCAAGGTTCATCTACCGTTCCGTACATATTTCGGAATTTGTCGGTAATGGCATTGGCACCATTTGTTGTGTGGCAACGGCTGCAAGAAAGCATAAACACATTTTTCCCTGCTTCTACCAAGTTATCTTCTGTTACTTCTTTGGTACTTACAAAAGATGCGTGTTTCAAAATACCGTCCTGTTTGAAAAGTGGGTAGTCCTCCACACGCATCGTGTTGGAGTACATATAACCACCTATCACATAAGGTTTTCTGACAAACTCTCTCACCCGCTCAAACATTCCCAAAGTAGCAAAAAGCACCACAATAGGGGCTACAAAAGCCAATTTGGGGTAGTTTAGGCGAGGACGAAGGTAGGCGAACAAGGCAAAGGCAATCACACCTAACACACCACCAATCAGCAATTTGGAAAGCGTGTCGTACCAACTTTGAAACTGCTGCATACCTACCGCAACCGACATATTATTGACCATCATATCAGGTATCACATTCCAATACCACAAGCCGCCTACAATCGTTGGTAAGGCACAAATCAATATCCAAGCGGAAGTAAAACGAGTGGCTTTGAAACGAATTTCAGAACCTTTTTCGGTAAAAAAGTACGTCATTGCCAAAGCAAAAGAAGCTCCCATCATTCCCGCCAAAAAGGTACGGAATAGGAGTTGTGGCAAGTAAATAGGATTGGCAAAACCCATTAAAAGACTTTGGTCATTGTGCCAATTTCCTGGGTCCATCATAAAACCCAAAATGGCCACGATAATTGCCATTGTTATCCAAGAGAAAACCGCCAAGCCGTAACCCACTTTAAAATGGTTTAATTTGGCACGCCCTTTTGTCCATTTTTGCCAAGTTAAATAATAAAGCATTATCAAAACTACTTCGGTAACAAAAACAATCCACTCAATAAACCATGCGGAAAAGAACACCCTGATAAGCGAACCAATAGAGTTTGGATTGACCAAAGCAGCCGAAAACCAAATCCCTACGCCTGTCATTGCCCCAACGGTAGTGGTTACAATAAAGGCGGTTTTCATAATTTTATAGGCAAGTTTATCCCAATCAGGAAAGTTTTGCTTAATGCCCAAAAATTCCATTCCCACAATTACGGGAATAAGCCCAACAGCAAGGGCGTGATTGATTAATACGTGAGTAATGGCTATCACTATAAATAAGAAGCGATTACCAACCCAACCTAAATCAAAGATTGGAAAGTCCATATTTTTAGAAATTTTAAATTCGTTGAAATGATTTTAAGTTGTGAAAAGGCACAACAATCCTTAGCTAATCGTTTGAAAACGAAAGCCATAGAGCTAAACCGACAAAAACTTTGGTTTAGCAACAAACAACGAATTTAAACTTTGGGCGGGTGGAAGATTTCTGAAAGTGCTTTTTGGGTAAAAGGCTCTTGATAAAAAGCGTTTAAGCCTTGTTTTCCTAGGCAAAAGCCATTTTTAAATTGGAAAGCGAATTTATCTACAAAAAATAGGTTAAAAGCGGTAAATTGGTGATTTTCAGTTGTATTGCGGTTTTTTTCTTCGTGTTTCTTCTTGATGTAATCTATAAATTCTTGATACTCTTGACTAACTGTTGTACCAATCGTATCGGTAACGGCAATTAAATCTCCCGTAACTTGGTCGTAGGAAACCGTAACAATCACTTTTTGCTCTTTACAAGCCGAAATAAAGTTAAGCATCACAAATTCTAATACAAACGACAAACCCAACAAACAGACTACTAAGGTTTTAGTCAGCTTGATGAGTTGGAATTGTTTGGCAATATGTGATTTTTGTTTCTTCATTTTTCAGCCGCAAATATACTAACATATTTTTTGTTTGAGTAAAATGTTTTATTTTTTTGTTATATCAGCTAACGTCAATCTGTCCAAAAACCAACTCTTGTGAAGATAGCAAAAAGCCAAGAAAAATCCATAGCTTAGGGAATGAAATTTATACTCGGCAAAAACAGGGCTACTTACAGCCTCACAGATCCGCTGGAAGCACTCATTTCGCCTGACAATGTAGTGCGACGGATAGACCTTTTTGTAGAAAGTTTAGACTTAGCTCCTTTGGGCTTTTGTGGCTAATTTTAAACCACTTATAGGAAAGATATTTTGTGTTTTTCAAAGTATTCGTACCCAATGTGCATCTCGCTACGAGCTTGTATCGCCTTGGTACAGCGTATTTTAATGGGTTTTTAGACAGATTGACGTTTGGCAGCTTTGCGAAGGCGGGGATTTTCAGCACTAAAGTTCAATCGAAGCACCGCAGTTTGCTTAAGCACTAAACTATCATAGAAGGCGGTCAGCCCCCATTGCGGCAAGCCGATGTTAGCGGGTCGTGGCCTTGTCTGCATACTCAATAATTCTATCAACTAAGTCTATAAATATTTGGGATTTTTTTCCGTCAGCCCAAGCAAGTTCAAGTGTCTTTGCAACTGCTAAAGGATTTTTTTCTAAGTCTCCTGCATTGTCGTAAAATGCTGAAGCTTTATCTCGGTAAGTTTGCCAATCTGCTCCAAATTCGGCTTTGATTGTTTCAGTTAAGTTTGTCTGCCAGCAGCTTAAGTTATCTTTGAAAATATTTGCTGTAGGCCACTCACTTTCAGTGCCGTGTCCCTGAATTGTTAGAATGGCTTTATTGTCTTTCTTGTGCTTTGTAATTTCATCAGGTCTAGTTTTGTTGGTATCAGCGTCAAAAATCACTTTAACAGGTATCCCTAAAAGTTTTGCCATTGCTAGAGGTTTAATTAGTCTGTTCTTGCCATCAACAGGAACAAGGTGGCAACCATTCTTTCTAAAATCAATGATTTTACCTGTTAGCATCAAATATGAAGTAATATACGCAATGTCTTCTTGTCCTTCAACTAGATAAAGAACTTTGCAAAAAAACATTTCATTTATCGTAGGACTTAGTGAGGGATAAAGTTTGGCAACCATTCCAGTCTCCCTTAAATGTCTTTCTCCAACAGTTGCTAATTCCTTCGAAAGGTCGTCATATGATACTGATGTGATTTTAGTAAAGCTTGGATTGCCACACTCTCTAACGATTCTGATTTTATCAAAATTGTCTCCAGGAATGAATAATGGATTATGTGTGCAAACAAGGATTTGAGAACCTTTATCTGAAAGGTCAATAAGAGTCTCTGCTAAATATCTTGCCTGAGGTGGATGTTGATATAACTCAGGTTCTTCAATCCCCATAATTAATGTTGTTGGTGCATTCTCCTCTTCCAATAAAGCCAACTCTTGCAAAAGTGCCAGCATATAAGACCTTTGTAAGCCGTGGCCAAATCTTGCCAAATCACCTTCAAAGCCCCTTTCGCCAATCTTGATATATGCAGCTGGTTCTTCAACCTTCACTGATTTTTCGGGGTCTTGTTTCCATAGAACTTTTGCACTGAGGTTTGGATGTGCCCAAGCAGTAAGACGATTTTGTAATGACGATGAAATGTCGTCTAAAGCCGATTGTTCAGCATCAAGTAGAGCTTGATATTGTTCTCTTGCTTTAGCTCTTAATTCATTAACTTTTTCATCAAAATTAATTTTTGATCTAACTGTCCTTGCAAGCAGTTGTCCTAATGCTGAAGTTTTTGATTCTTCGCCTTCTTCCGTAGCGTCTTTAACTGCTGGAACAAATACCCATTGAATATGAGGTGCCAATCTGTTCGCTCCACGTGATGCTCCATAAAACTGGTCTTCGCTTGGAATTAAAATGCATTTGTCAGGATTTGAGCTTTCATATTCTTGTAAAGCTTCAATCATGTCAGCCTTTGACGTTGCACTTCTTAAATCAGAGTATTTTGATTGAAAACCTGTATAAATTTCCTTTAGTTCTGCTACTTTCTTTTGTTCCTTGTCAGCTTCAAAGAATTTACGAAAATCTTCTATTCCTAATCTATTACCAAATTGTTTTACTTCTGCTCTTTCGGTCGATTGGTCATATTTTGCAACAGCTGTTACGATTAATTTATCTTGTCTAACATAGTCTTTTAAATCTTCCTTTGCTTGTTCCGATAAGTCTTTGAAAGTAACTGTAATTCTGATATCTTTTGAAGTGTCTTTATGATGAAAGTCACTTTCAGTAAGTTTACTCAGGTCAGTCTTACTGTCTTTAAACTGACGAAAAAATAAGTTAAGTGCATAAAAAACGGTCGACTTGCCTGCTCCGTTTGGACCAACAAAACAAGAGTAGTCATCAAGGATTATTGTTTCGTCCTTGTATGACCTGAAATTTTCAATTCTTACTGATTCTATTTTCATGTGTTGATTGTCTTTTTGCCATGCCCGCTAACGTTTTCGGGCTTTGCGTTCGGGCGGGTTTCGAAGCACTTCACTGTCAACCAAGCACAAACTTTGATAGAAGCACAAAACTTGATTTAACCACTGAACCGCCACTTTTGGGTAGGTGCTGTTGTGCGTTCGGCTTTCTTTTCTATACATTTTTATGTAGTTCAATTTCTGGCATTTCATCCCAAGTTTTGCCTTCCAAAAGTCGTCCAGTTTTCTTTTTGTTTGTCCCGCCCCATTGTTTGAAAAAGAAGGCTACGTCTGCGTCCAAACATTGATTTTTTATGTCTGTAACCCATTCTTCTTTCATAGGTCTTGGCTTTCGTCCGCTTTCACCACCCACAATTACCCAATCTATTCCTGTCAAGTTCATATTGGGAATTGCACCGATTAAAGGTTCACAAGAAAGGAATTTAACTCTTGCACCTGTCTCACGAAGCAAGTCAATTCTTTTGGTTACTTTATTGTTCTCTACTGAAACGCCCATCCAAATATTGTGTGTCCAATCCAACCAACCTTCACTATCATAATACCGTAAAAGGTCGGCTCTCTTAGTCAATACCTGAAAAACGTGTTGAGGATTATCTTTCATTACTTTGAAAACCTTCCTAATAAAGTCAATCGGAACGTCTTTGTGAAAAAGGTCGCTCATAGAGTTTACGAAAACAACTTTTGGTTTTTTCCAAGTATATGGCGTTTGTAATTCGTCTTCGTGAATGGTTATTTCAAAATTGTTCTTGTATTTCTCAACACCCATTGCTTGCAACCGCTTTGACATAACTTCTGCATAACAGAATTTACATCCTGCTGAAATCTTTTCGCAACCAGTTGTTGGGTTCCAAGTCATTTCAGTCCATTCTATGCTTGATTGTGCCATAATTATCTTAGGTTAAAGGTAACTTTTTTATTGTCTTTCTTGAAGTAGTTGTATGCAATGTAAAATGATTTTTTTCTTGCTTTTTCACCATTTGCAGTCAAGACTTCCAAGTCACCATTGTTTTGCCAATTGTAAAAAATTTCGTTTGTGTGCTTCGGTAAAAAGCCTTGTCTCAATGTAAACTCATATACTTCTCCGTTATAACGCTTTTTAGATTTTAAAAATTCTTTCAGTTTAGTTTCAAGTGGATTTGTTTTGCGTTCGTGGAATAGGCTGGGTGTATTACCTGCGTAATCCCAACCTTTACCGTATTCAGTGTCTATTTCCCATTTGGCTTCTAACATTTTCTCAAATCCTTTTATGTGAGAAGTGAAAAAGAACAAACAAAAGACTGTGTTCGTGTCTTTCTGAATAGTAAATGTGTCAACAAAAAAGTTATTTCCTAAAAAGTCTTGGAAACCTTGTTTTAATTCTGAAATGAAGCTCCAAACATTTCCTGGTCTCCATTCGCTGAAATTTGGAATTATCTCAGTTATAAAATCCTTTAACGCTTCTGGTGTTCCGTTATTTGCAAAGCGATACATAAACTGTGTCGGAAGCCATAGAAGAACTTCTGAACTTCCTTTTGACATTAAGTTTTTTATCTGACTTGCTTTGATATGTTTGTATTCGTAAGGGTCAATGAAAATAAATGCTTTTTGATTAAGCGCTTTTAGTTTAGGAAGTTGAGAAAGAAGATTTTCATATTGTAGTTGATAATCTTCTGTTGAAAAATACAAGTCGCCAAATTCGGGATAATATAATGACTTGTCTTTTAAGGACTGCGCAACTTTCTTGACTTTGCTTTCTTCAATGTCATTGAAATGGCAATCAATTTTAGGTATGCTGGAAGCCTTAGCAACGTTTACAGAATGAATGTCTTTAATTTGTCGCATTGTTACCAGTGGACTTCCTTCACCACCATTTTCATAAAGTCCTTCACCGCAGAACAAGTCATAAATTTTAATGCGTTTTGTATATCCGTCATTGCAAATAATGTTCAGGTATCTTTTTAGATACTCTCCAAGAAGTCTTACTTTTGCTTCTGAATGGTTTAGCAGATTTGTTTTAACGTCCTTTTTTGTCATATGTGGTGTGTCTTTTTAAGCTGACCACTAACGTCAGTCTGTCCAAAAACCAACTCTTGTGAAGATAGCAAAAAGCCAAGAAAAATCCATAGCTTAGGGAATGAAATTTATACTCGGCAAAAACAGGGCTACTTACAGCCTCACAGACCCACTTGAAGCACTCGTTTCACCTGACAATGTAGTGCGACGGATAGACCTTTTTGTAGAAAGTTTAGACTTAGCTCCTTTGGGTTTTTTTGGCTAATTTTAAGCCACTTATAGGAAAGATATTTTGTGCTTTTCAAAGTATTCGTACCCAATATGCGTCTCGCTACGGGCTTGTATAGCCTTGGTACAGCGTGTTTTAATGGGTTTTTAGACAGATTGACGTTTTGGGGCTTGGCGCAGTGGCGGATTTCGGAGCACAAAACTGTCAATACACCACAAAAGTTGATGCGAGGTAGAATGTTCAATTAACCACTTCACCAGCCATTGAGCCAAACGCCTGTTAGCGGTTCGGGCATTTATTTCACTAAGTTGTAAATTGTTGTTCCTAAGTTTTCAATAAAACCTATAGTTCCCGTAACGTCTGCATTAGTTATTGTTCTTTTTGTTTTATAAATAGGTTCAATATCCGCTTCGTGAGCAATCATATTTCGTCTATCTACAATTAGATTTAAACGGTTTTTAATATTTTGTTCTGTTTCTGCCATTGATACTGAAACTTGTTGCCAAAGTTGTATTGAGTTGAATAAAGCAATAGCTTCTTTAATTTTGTCAGGTCTTTGAAATGTTTGCCACCCAAGTCTTCTTCTAATTTCTGATTCAAATGTAACAAGAGGTGGAACAGCGGTAATTGAACTCATAAATCCTAATGTAACATTGAAGTCATTATACTTGGTTGTTACAACTCTTGTTCCATTAAAAATTTCGCACATTCCAATTATTGCAAGCTCGTGAATTAAGTGGTCAATGGCACTTACGCTTAATACGATACAAGAACGGAGAATTGGGCTTGTGTCAACAAGAGAAGATGAAGGCACATTAATGCTTGTAGAAATAAGGTGAGTTTTTCTTACTTCTTCTATGTTCGTCAAAAATTGTAAAAATGCCTGATTCATTAATTCGTCATATTTTCAACGTCATCTGCAAGAGTGTTGAACACCACTAAAAATCTATCACGAATAATTTTGTATTGTTCTAATACAGTTCCAACACCAAGCAAATTGTCAGGGACTTCATAAACAGGAATTCTTCCTATTTGTGAACGCGGAATAAGTCCTGAAAAGCTTGGGATTTTTGCTAAACAGTAACCTTCAGTTGCTTGGTCTGCTTTGTATTTACTTGCATCTAACAACATTCCCTCTGGAGAAATAGCGGGAATAAGTGATGTGGTAACTGCGGTTGCAACTTCGTCAATCCATTTTTGAAATGCTTCAGATGGTTCTCCATTTCTAATGGTAAAATTTTGCACAATTGTTCCTAAGAACTTTGTTGAAGTTGAGGGGAACGGATATGAACTATCGCTAAACGCAACCCTCGCCATTTTCGCCCATTTTTCCCATTTCGGCAAAACTCCACTTAACGAGTTAATTGCCATTACTGAAAAATAATCGGGTGAAGTTGGAACCAAAAAATAATCAGAAAGGCAAAATAGGTTTTGATTTATTGAACTCAAGCTTGGGTTCATATCAATAATTAAATAATCTGCATTGTATTTGGCAGATACCGATTCAAAAAAGCTATTCATTGCGCCAGGCAAATTCTTCAATGTCGGTATAGTATTTGAAAGTTGATGCGCAATACTTAGGGGCACTTCGTATTCAGATAAAGCAATGTGCCCTGCAACTAAATACAAATTTTCGTTTTCAGGTATTTGATAACAATCTATTGGTGCTAATGGAATTGGTGTCGCTTCAAATGCAGGGGAAATTCCCGCTTTTAAATTGTCATTTGGTCTGGTGATATAAAAATTGTCAAAATCATCACCTAATACCAATCCCGTCAAGTTGCATTGAGGATCAGCATCAACCATTATTACTTTTTTCCCGTTTCTTGCAAGTTTCCAAGCAAGATTGTATGATGTTGTTGTCTTGCTAACCCCACCTTTATGATTGAATAAACAGATTTTTTTTGTCATTGTATTTGTTTTTTCAATTCGTTTTATTGTCGTTTATAGACTTTCTCATTTGCCTGACCGCTAACATCTACTTATTATACGCACTTTAGTTCGCATTTTTGTTTATTTGCAGATATGGTACTAATAATACAAACCTCTGTTCATAAAAACAAATATCACTTTGGCCTGAAGGCTGCGGAGTGCGGAGCCATCGTGTGTACGCCACTCAGGCGCAAGCGGCTTAGAAACATCCGAGCGCCAGCTCTGCGATAGCTCCCTGCGTTGGTTGTGGCTTGTGATTAAAGATACACACTTAGGGCTGAAGACACAAATCATCGAAAGGGAATTATAGACGTATATATGACTGCACACGACTGGACATATTGGCTTTCGTCCTTGTTGTGCTTATCCCCCCTTGTTCTTGACACCTCCTATTTAACCGCAAAGGACGCAAAGTATGCGCAAAGAACACCAAGGGGGGCATATAAGGATTGATTTTATGCTGGGGGCGTATTATCCGTTCTTTGTCGCAAACACCCAGTGTTGTGCCTGTACTAAATGCTCTTCGAGAATTGTATGGGGCATTCCTTGTTTGACTGCCAACTGTACATTTGCGCCCAACTGCTCATAAATGGCTTTGGAGGCTTGGGTGCGCTCTAGGGGCACGTGTGGGTCGCGGTCGCTATTGACCATCAGCACGGGGGTTTGCTCAAAACTACCTTGGTAGCGCTCGGGCACCAGCTGCTCCCCTATCAGGCCGCCAATGAAGGCTACAACGCCTCCGAGCGGCTGTGCCTGTCGGGCGGCAACTTCCAGACTCAGGCAGGCCCCTTGCGAAAAGCCCAGCAAATAAATCTGCCGCGCCGGAATGTGCGCCTGCAAGTCGGTCAATAAACGGCTTACCGTTTCGATGGCGCTGCTCAGCCAAGGTTCGTTCTGTGCTTCGGGAGCCATAAAGCTGTAAGGATACCAAGTATGTTGCGCCGCTTGTGGTGCCACTAGGTGATCGCCGGGGCGGGCAAAATACGCCCCTAATGAAAGGATGCTCTCTGCGCTGGCTCCCCTGCCGTGTAGACAGACAAGGGCACGTTGGGCTTCTGCTAGCGGCGTTCCTTGGGTATGTAAATCGTATGGATGCATATTTTTTTGATTTTGAAAGTGTCGTATTCGTAGTCTGTATGAATTGTCGGGGTCTGGTCGCTATGGGGAATACGCCACCGGACATTTTTGGAAAAATAGCTCTGGAAACTCCAGCGCCGAGGCAAGCTGAGGCCTCATTTTGGGGGTAAAATGAGCCTGAGCCCACAGTGGGGTTTGAAAAATGTTCAATGGCGTGTATGGGGAATTAATTTTATTAACATATTATTTATTACAAAATAATTTTCATTCGCCCACAACTAGCTGATTACAAGGCCATTCAGGGCCTTTAGTCCATAAACTTATCGACATTCAGCTCGATGTCTACCAAACCTTGGGCTATCTGCTCTCGGTTTTGTTCTTGCCAAGGCGGGAGCTTTAGCCCTTGTCCGAGGGTTTCGAGCGGCTCGTCAAAAGTAAAGCCAATGTCGCTAGTAGCGATTTCGAACAACACCCCTCCCGGCTCGCGGAAGTAGATAGAGTGGAAATACTGTCGATCGAGCACTGGCGTTACGTTATAGCCCGTACTGAGCAGTGTTTCTCGGATTTCGACTTGTGTATTGTCATCAGGCGTAGCAAAGGCCAGGTGGTGTATCGTACCGCTTCCTCCTAGTCCTTTGGCCACCTCTGGCGCACATACGATATCGACAAAGTCGCCGGCTTTGCCTGTAGGCGAAAACCGAAATCGGTTGCCCTTCTCGGCCACAAGTTGGTGTTGCATTTTTTCGGTAAGCAGTCCACCAGTACGCTCATAGCCATCTTCGGTGAGCGAAACACCATAAAAACCCTTCACGGCATACTCCAATGGTATTTGACCATACGAAAACCCTGGGCGGGTATCGGTAGTATTGGCTACCAGCTCAACCCCGAGGCCGTCATTGTCCTCAAAATACACAAACACCTCTCCGTCAAACCGTTGCTGGGGTGTGGTATGTGGGATACCAAACTTCTGCAAGCGCTTCAGCCAATAGTCTAAGGAGTTGGCCGGAATAGAGAAAGCCGTTACAGTCATTTGCCCCTTGCCTTTACGCCCTCGTGGCAGGCCTTGGTAAGGGAAAAACGTCATAATCGTGCCCGGATCTCCGGCCTCATTCCCATAGTAGAGGTGGTATACATCAGGCGCGTCAAAGTTGATGGTTTTCTTGACCATTCGGAGGCCGAGCAGCCCGGCATAAAAATCAAGGTTCTTTTGTGCATCCGAAGCCAGTGCGGTTACGTGATGCAGTCCGGTGATAGTATTGTTCATAAAACAAACGTGATACGGTGAGCAATCATTTGTATATAAAACAATCTGCCCAACGAATAGTCGATAGGATAATTCGGTTATATTTGTCAAAACTTCGGTTGCTGTTTCCATATTTTCTCCAAGCCAATGCCTCCTCAACACGTCCTCACCTTCTCAGACTTTGATGCCTTACACCAAACCATTGGCTCTAAGGTACGCAGCACACACCAAGAAGTGCAGGTATTTCGGTATGAAGATATCGGTGAGCGGGTCTTGCCTCGGATGCCGCTTTTCCGCACTAATTTTTACCAAATTGGCCTGATGCGTCGTGCCAATTTCCGGCTGCATATTTATGAGCAAGAGTATGCGCTCAATCGGCAATGTGCGGTGGTGATGTTTAAGCCGGGGCAGCTGATTCAGTTTGAGAGCGACCCCGCTTGGGAAGGTTATGTACTGCTTTTTAGGGATAGCTTTGTCTCGGCTGTTGTGGGCAGCGAGCAAAGTGCCGGACTAGCCTTTTCTGTCTTAGACCCTTGTACGCCTTCTTTTGCGCCCGTAACAGAGGCTGTTTTTGCAGAGCTGGCCCAAGTATATGAGCAAATGATTGCTGCTTACGAACAGTCTGCCCCCGAGGCGCTCACTGTGTTGTCTTTGTATATTCAGATTTTACTCCATAAGCTCGAACCACGTTGGCACAAAAGCCCTACGCTCAGTACGGCATTTTCGGCACGAAAAACCCATCTTGTCTATCAGTTCAAACAACTCATTCCCCAATACATCCAGCAAACCCGCAAAGTAGAAGACTACGCGGCCATGCTGCATATCAGCCCCAAGTACCTTGTGGAGCTTGTGTCGGCCATCACCGGCAAGCCTCCCAAAGCACACCTGCAAGATATGTTGGTGTCTGAACTAAAAACAGTCTTGCGCCATAGCCAAACATCTATGGGGCAGTTGGCCGCTGCTTATCACTTCAAAGACCAAGCGCAGTTGAGTCATTTTTTCAAAAAAAATACGGGGCGCAACCCCTTAGATTATCGGAACGAACACACCACTGGACATTTTTGGAAAAGTAGCTCGTAGCTCCAGCTACGAGACAAACTTGTTGAGCGACGTAGTTGCGACAACATAGCTAGACTTACGTCACCTAGTTGATACCATCACAGCAGCCAAAAAAAAGAGGTACGCGTGGCGTACCTCTAATTGAGAAGTCGTTCCTACTGTTGTAGGGCTTAGGATTATTCCTGAGTCGACTCAGGGGCTTCAGGGGCAGCAGATTCAGTAGAATCAGCTTTTTTCTTGCCACCACGGCGGCTACGACGCGTTTTGGTCTGAGCAGCAGTATCCTCTTGCAAGAGCAATTCGTTGAAGTCAACCAATTCGATCAAGCACATTTCGGCGTTATCGCCCAAACGCGTTCCCAATCGGATGATGCGGGTGTATCCCCCAGGACGATTGGCGATTTTATTGGCAACAGTATCAAAAAGTTCTTTTACAGATTCTTTGTTTTGCAGGTAGGCAAATACCGTACGACGGTTGTGCGTCGTATCTTCTTTTGCCTTAGTCAAAAGTGGCTCTACATAGCCGCGTAAAGCCTTTGCTTTGGCAACTGTAGTCTTGATACGCTTATGGATGATAAGCGAAGAAGCCATATTGGAGAGCATCGCTTGGCGGTGCGAAGCGGTACGTCCGAGGTGATTGAATGACTTTCCGTGTCTCATGAGTTGTGATGTTTATAGGCGGCGAGACCTTTAGCCCGTGCCTAGGCGGTGATTATTCTTCTTCTAATTTGTACTTAGTAACGTCCATCCCGAAGGTCAAGCCTTTTTCAGCGACGAGCTGCTCAAGCTCAGTCAATGATTTTTTTCCGAAGTTTCGGAACTTCATCATATCTGAGATTTCAAGCTTTACCAAATCGCCAAGGTTTTTAATTTCGGCAGACTTGAGGCAGTTGTAAGCCCGAACCGAGAGGTCTAGGTCGCTGATAGGGGTTTTGAGCAGCTTGCGCATGTGTAGGAAGTGCTCATCGACCTGCTCTACCTCTTCTTTGTCGCCGGTATCGAGTACGATGTTCTTGTCAGTGAAGAGCATAAAGTGCTGAATCAAGATATTGGCAGCGCCTTTGAGTGCTTCTTCGGGGTGGATAGAGCCATCTGTAGTAATGTCAAGAATAAGTTTTTCGTAGTCCGTACGTTGCTCTACGCGGGTATTTTCTACGATATACTTTACATTACGGATGGGCGTGAATATCGCATCCACGGCGATGTATCCTGATAATTGCTCTACATTCTTTTGCTCTTCAGCCGGCAGGTAGCCCCTCCCCTTTTCGATGATTACCTCTAGCTCAAGGTCTACCGACTCATCGAGATTGCAGATAACCAGCTCAGGGTTCAGGATTTGGAAGGCAGTACTGAACTTGCCTAGGTCTCCTGCCGTGAGGGTGCTTTGGTTTTTGATGACCGCAACAATCTTGTTATCAGGCACATCGGCGATTTTTTTCACGCGCACCTGTTTGAGGTTCAGGATGATTTCAGATACATCCTGTACGACCCCTTTGATGGAAGAGAATTCGTGCAACACGCCGGGGATTTTCATGCACGTAATGGCATATCCCTCTAGCGAGGAGAGCAGCACGCGGCGCAGGGCGTGGCCGATGGTGAGACCATAGCCGCGCTCAAGCGGTTGGAATTCGAAGACCCCGTTGAAGTCGTTGGTCTTCTCCATCATAATCTTTTCAGGCGTCTGAAATGATAATAGCGACATGCTTCAAAGTAGTTTGGGTGATAACAAAGAAAAAGGTCAATTATTTAGAGTACAACTCGACGATGAGCTGCTCTTGGATTTTCTCAGGGATTTGGTCGCGCTCTGGATACGTTACAAATTTACCTTGAAGTGTAGAAGTTTCCCATTCTAGCCAGGGGTAGCGTTTGCTGCTGCGAGCGCCGAGGCTATTGGCGATTACTTCGAGTGATTTTGACTTTTCGCGTACACCGATAATGTCGCCGGGGCGCAACTCCATAGAAGGGATGTTGGCAATTTCACCGTTGACAGTGATGTGTTTGTGAGAAACCAGCTGACGTGCTGCGCGGCGAGTAGGGGCAATGCCCAAACGATAAACGGTATTGTCTAAGCGAGCTTCTAAGAGTTGGAGCAAGATTTCGCCGGTGATGCCTTGGCGGCGGGCGGCCTTGTCAAAAGTTTTGGCAAATTGGCGCTCCAATACGCCATAAATGTACTTTACTTTCTGCTTTTCTGCCAACTGTACGGCATATTCAGAAGGTTTTCTTCTTCTGCCGCGTCCGTGTTGCCCGGGACCATAATTCTTCTTAGTAAGTGCCTTGCTGGGGCCGAGGATAGCTTCGCCAAAGCGGCGGGAAATTTTTGATTTCGGACCTGTGTATCTTGCCATTGTGTGTAATTAAAGATAATGAGTGGAATAAAAATGGTGAATTAGGTTTTACAATAAGATAAAAGCCGGGTAACCTGTCCGTATCAGTATACCCGCTTTTAGTTATTGCCGAGCGCTGTGGCGTTATACGCGACGGCGCTTGGGGGGGCGGCAGCCGTTGTGGGGCAGCGGCGTTACATCACGAATTTGCGTAACTTCGATACCTTTGCTTTGAATAGTACGAATTGCTGATTCGCGGCCTGAGCCGGGGCCTTTCACAAATACTTCCGCTTTGCGCATACCGAGGTCATAAGCTACCTGGGCGCAATCTGCTGCGGCTACCTGAGCGGCATAGGGCGTATTTTTCTTAGAGCCTTTGAAGCCCATTTTACCGGCTGAAGCCCAAGAAATTACCTGGCCGGTGCTATTGGTAATAGAAATGATGATGTTGTTGAATGAGGCGCGGATGTGTACTTGACCTACCGGCTCTACGACAACAACTCTCTTTTTGGCTTTATCTTTTCTCTTATTGCTCATATCGCTTATAATTTAAGGCTTGGCGCTATGCCTCGCGGCGGAGCGCTCAGCACACATTATTTAGTAGCTTTTTTCTTGTTGGCTACAGTCTTACGTTTTCCTTTACGGGTACGAGAGTTATTTTTAGTTCTTTGACCGCGCAAGGGAAGCCCTTTGCGGTGGCGTAGTCCTCGGTAGCAAGCAATATCCATCAAACGTTTGATGTGTAACTGCACTTCTGACTTGAGCGCGCCTTCTACCTTAAACTCAGTGGCGATGATGTTACGAACGGCGTTCGATTCCTCATCGGTCCAATCGATTACTTTCTTGTCTGAGCTGATTCCTGCCTTGAGCAAGATTTTTTGAGCCGTGCTACGGCCTATTCCGTAGATATAGGTGAGGGCAATTTCGCCACGCTTTTTATCCGGAATATCTACACCTGCAATACGTGCCATAGTTTAACCTTGTCTTTGTTTGAATTTAGGGTTTTTCTTGTTGATTACGTAGACTTTACCTTTGCGGCGGATTACCTTGCAGTCGGCGCTACGTTTCTTGATAGAAGCCTTTACTTTCATGGTTCTGTTGTTTATTTATAGCGATATACTATTCTTGCTTTGGTTAAGTCATAGGGCGACATTTCGAGCTTGACCTTATCACCGGGGAGGATTTTGATGTAGTTCATCCGCATCTTACCCGAGATATGGGCAATCACTTCGTGCCCATTTTGTAATTCTACCCGGAACATGGCGTTGGAGAGTGCCTCCTTGATAGTGCCGTCTTGTTCGATAGATTTCTGCTTTGCCATACTTGTTATTACGATGCTAAGTTTTGTTCGATATACTCAAATGTTGTCAGTATTTCATAACCGCCATTCCGGACGGCCACGGTGTGTTCGTAGTGTGCCGAGGGTTTTTTGTCTGCCGTTACAATTGTCCATCCATCGCGTTGAGTAAGGACATTGCGCCGGCCAAGGTTCACCATCGGCTCTATGGCAATTACCAAGCCTTCGTGCATTTTGGCTCCACGACCGCGTTTGCCAAAGTTGGGTACTTCGGGGCTTTCGTGCAAGTCTTTGCCGAGGCCGTGGCCTACCAATTCGCGTACGACAGAGAAGCGGTGCTTCTCAACATACTGTTGGATAGCGTAGCCAATATCGCCAATGCGGGCTCCTGAAGCGACTTGCTCTATGCCTACATAGAGCGACTCTTTGGTAACCCGCAGGAGGGTCTGCACTTCTTCGCTGACCTCTCCTACGGCATAAGTATAGGCGCTATCGCTATGAAAGCCTTGGTAAAACACACCACAGTCTATCGAGACAATATCACCATCACGAAGTTCGTAGTTGTTAGGGATACCGTGTACTACGGCCTCGTTTACGGAGATGCAAAGCGAGGCGGGGAAGCTGTTGTATCCTTTGAAAGAAGGCTTGCCCTGGTGGTCGCGAATGAACTCTTCCGCACGGCGGTCGAGATCTATTGTACGGACTCCGGGCTTGACCATCTTGGCTACTTCGCCGTGAGCCTTGCCCAAGATTTGGGCGCTGGCTTTGATGATAGCAATCTCTTCTTCTGTTTTGTAATATACCATAAATAGTTCCTACGCCAACGCTAGGCTACTGCAATATCTTGAGAACGACCTTTCACTTTTCCTGATTTCATCATACCCTCGTAGCGTTTCATCAGCAAGTAGCTATTGATTTGCTGGAGTGTATCCAATACTACGCCCACCATAATGAGTAGCGAAGTACCACCATAGAATTGTGAAAATTCGATTTTTACGTTGAACAAAACTGCTAAAGCAGGCAAAATCGCTACAATAGCCAAGAATATAGACCCCGGCAAAGTAATCTTTGACAAGATAGAGTCGATATGTTCTGAGGTAGGTGCGCCGGGCTTTACGCCTGGGATGAACCCACCGCTACGCTTCATATCGTCTGCTATTTGGTTGGGGTTGATAGAAATGGCTGTGTAGAAATAAGTAAACACAATGATGAGCAACACAAAGAGTAGATTGTACTGCCAAGAGGTATAGTCTTGGAAGGTTGTCGCGATAGAGGCGGCAAAATCGCTCGATGCAGCAAAATATCCGGCGGTCATGCCGGGTAAGAACATCATTGATTGAGCAAAGATGATAGGCATCACACCGGCAGCATTCACTTTGAGGGGGATGTACTGACGCTGACCACCGTATACTTTGTTACCCACCACTTGCTTGGCATACTGTACGGGCACTTTGCGGGTGGCTTGCGTAAAGAGTACGACGGCCATTACCACAAAGAACAGGGCGATTAGCTCAAGAATCAGCAGGAGCGCTTGGCTGGCGGCAAATCGAGAAGATACCTCTTGCACGAGTGCTGCCGGTAGGCGGGAGATGATTCCGATCATAATCAGCATCGAGATACCGTTGCCGATACCCTTGTCAGTAATGCGCTCACCAATCCACATCGTAAAGATGGTTCCGGCAGTAATGATGATTACTGAGGAAACACGGAAGAACCACAGATCGACCAAGATAGCCTCTGTGGGGATAGTGGTGGTGAGGTAGCCTAGGGCTTGCGCAAAGGTGATGACAATGGTCAGCAGGCGGGTAATCTGATTGATTTTGTTACGGCCTGATTCACCTTCTTTTTGCATCTTCTGAAAATAAGGCATTGCTACCGTCAATAGCTGCACTACGATAGAGGCAGATATATACGGCATAATCCCCAAGGCAAAAATAGATGCCTTGGAGAATGCGCCACCTAAGAACGTATCCAAGAGGCCGAAGATACCTTGTTGGGCAATATCGGCTTTTTGGAGCACGACAGGGTCTATACCGGGAAGTACGATAAAAGACCCCAATCGGAAGATGAGCAATAGATAGACTGTTGTCAGGATGCGAGTCCTGAGTTCTTCTATTGAAAAGATGTTGCGTATGGTGGTGATAAACTTTTTCATGACCTTGCGAATGGAGCAGGCGAGCTTATTGCGCGTCTACGGAGGTGTTACCATGGGCTTTTTGAATCACAACCGCCTTGCCGCCGGCTTTTTCGATAGCGGCGATAGCGCTTGCTGAGAAGGCGTGTGCATGTACCTCGATGGCAGCGCTTACTTCTCCCCTACCCAATACCTTGATGGTGTCGTTCTTAGAGATGAGGCCGTTGGCGGCCAGCAAGGCTAAGTCAACTTGTGAGGCATTGGTTTTTTCGGCCAGGGCTTGGAGGGCATCCAAGTTGATGGCTTTGTAGTCTACACGGTTTGGGTTATTGAAGCCAAACTTAGGTAAGCGACGTTGCAAAGGCATTTGCCCGCCTTCAAAACCTCTTTTCTTGCTGTATCCTGAGCGAGACTTCGCGCCTTTGTGCCCACGTGTAGATGTACCGCCTTTGCCGGAGCCGGGGCCACGCCCTACACGCTTGCTTTTTTTGACGGAACCTGATGCAGGTTTCAGTGTATGCAGTTTCATGGGTCTTACTTGTTTCTTATCATGTAATGGTGCGCCATTGGGAACAAAAAGAGATAGCGGGCACTACAAAGTTGTTTGTGTTGGTCAGAACGTATGGCGTACACGTCCTTAGTTTACATCACGGTGAGGTGATTGTCTATCTCTGCACGGTAGTACATTTGATTGCAAGCCTCAAAAATAAGTCTTTTTCGCTTGCCATACAAATTTATACCGTCTTTTGGGCTTAGAGTTGCTCTACGCGAACGAGGTGTTGTACCTTTTCGATCATCCCGGCGATTACTGGGGTGAATTCGTGTTCTTTGCTGCGACCGATTTTACCTAAGCCAAGGGCTTGAATAGTATCTTTTTGGCGTTGTGTACGCTTGATGACACTTCTTACTTGGGTGATTTTTACTTTTGCCATGAGTTTCTTAGCCGTTAAATACTTTTTCTAACTTCACGCCGCGTTGTTGGGCTACTTCGTGTGGGGCGCGCATTTTGCTCAGAGCGTTAAAAGTCGCCTTTACTACGTTGTGGGGGTTAGAAGAGCCTTTTGACTTGGCCAATACGTCTTTGATACCGGCACTTTCGAGTACGGCACGCATTGCACCACCGGCGATAACACCTGTACCGGCTGAAGCTGGCTTAAGCAATACAAGGCCGCCGCTGTATTTACCAATCATTTCGTGGGGGATGGTATTTTTGATTACCGGCACACGGATGAGGTTTTTCTTGGCATCTTCTACGCCTTTGGTAATGGCATCTGTTACTTCGTTGGCTTTGCCAAGTCCGTATCCTACGACTCCTTTACCGTCACCTACCACTACGATAGCTGAGAAGCTGAAGCGTCGCCCGCCTTTTACTACTTTGGCTACGCGGTTGATAGCTACGACTCTTTCTTTCAGGTCTAAATCGCTTGCTCGAATAAGTTCTTTATGCATGATGCTGATACTTTTCTTAGAATTTTAGTCCGGCTTCTCGTGCACCTTCGGCCAAGGCTTTTACTTTGCCGTGGTAGAGGTATCCGTTGCGGTCAAATATAACATTGTCGATACCTTGTTCGAGGGCTTTTTTGGCTGCCAATTGGCCTACGGCTTTGGCGACATCTAGGGTAAAGCCTTTGGTATCTTTCAATTCGATAGAAGAGGCGCTGGCCAATGTACGACCGGCAACATCATCAATCAACTGCACATAAATGCGGCTGTTGGAGCGGAACACCGACATGCGAGGGCGCTGGGCAGTTCCGGAGATTTTTTTCCGAATGCCTCGCTTGATGCGTTGTCTGCGAGATATTTTAGTTGCGATAGACATAACTTTTTAATTATTTCTTAGAAGCAGTTTTACCGGCTTTACGGCGGATTTCCTCTCCTACGAAGCGGATACCTTTACCTTTGTAAGGCTCTACTTTACGTAGTGAGCGGATTTTGGCCGCTACTTGCCCCAAGAGTTGCTTATCGATACTTTCGAGGGTAATGATAGGGTTTTTACCTCTTTCGGTAACGGCGTTGGCGGTTACTTCGGCAGGTAGTGCCAAGAAGATGGCGTGAGAGTAGCCTAGCGATAGCTCCAACACATTGTTGGTGGCGGTGGCTTTGTACCCTACCCCTACGATTTCGAGTTCTTTCTTGAAGCCGTCGTTAACTCCTTGCACCATATTATTAATCAGCGCACGGTAGAGGCCGTGGAGCGATTTGTGGCGCTTTTCGTCCGTAGGGCGCTCTACGGTGAGCGTATTGCCTTCTACGGTTACTTGGATGTCTGGATCGACTTGCTGTGTGAGTGTGCCCTTAGGTCCTTTTACAGTTACGGTGTTGGCAGCATCTACTGTTACACTTACGCCGTTGGGGAGTTGAATGGGCTTTTTACCGATTCGTGACATGGTTTTTAATTCTTAGTATACATAACACAAAACTTCACCGCCTACGTTGAGTTGTCGGGCTTCTTTCTCGGTGATTACACCTTTAGAGGTTGACAACACAGCGACACCCAAACCATTGAGTACGCGCGGAAGTTGGTCGGCACTGACATATTTGCGCAAACCGGGGCGGCTCACTCGCTCTAGGTGGGTGATGGCCGATTCTTTGGTGAGGGGGTTGTATTTCAAAGCGATTTTGATAACTCCTTGCACAGTGGCTTCGTCATCAAATTTGTAGCTTTGGATATACCCTTTATCGTGCAGTACTTTTGTAATTTCCTTCTTTAAATTCGACGCAGGAATTTCTACAATTCTGTGGCGAGCTTTGATGGCATTACGAAGTCTTGTTAAGTAATCTGCTATGGGATCTGTTAACATTGTTTTCTTGGATTATGAATATTCCCAAAAATAAGGACGCAAAGATAGCTTGAATGATTGGCAAAAACAAATGTATTACCAACTTGCTTTGGTAACGCCGGGGATTTTTCCTTCAGAGGCCATTTTGCGGAACATATTTCGGCAGATGCCGAACTTGCGCATATAGCCTTTAGGGCGGCCGGTTAGTTTGCAGCGGTTGTGCAGACGTACAGGGGAGGCATTACGGGGCAGTTTATCAAGTGCTTCATAATCGCCGGCTTCTTTGAGGCGCTGGCGTTTTTCGGCATAGCGGGCTACGAGTTTTTCGCGTTTGCGCTCTCTTGCGATAAGTGATTTCTTAGCCATGGTTATTGATTATTTTGTTGTTGATTGGCAAACGGCATTCCGAGCGCTTTGAGCAGGGCGAGTGCTTCTTCATCGGTGTTGGCCGTAGTTACGAAAGTGATGTCCATCCCTGAGATACGCGATACTTTTTCGATGCTGATTTCTGGGAAGATGATTTGCTCTTTTACGCCGAGGGTATAGTTACCGCGTCCGTCAAAGCTCTTGTCGTTTACGCCTTTGAAGTCACGCACACGGGGGAGGGCGATGGTAAAGAGGCGATCCACAAACTCGAACATGCGCTCGCCACGGAGAGTTACTTTGGCTCCGATAGGCATTTCTTCACGCAGTTTGAAGTTAGAGATTGATTGCTTGGCATAGGTAGGGACGGCCTTTTGGCCGGCGATGAGGGTAAGCTCCTCTACCCCTGCGTCTACCAACTTTTTGTCAGAGACGGCAGCGCCAATACCCTTGTTGATGACGATTTTGGTCAATCGGGGTACTTGCATGATAGACTTGTACCCGAATTTTTCCTTCAATGCGGGTACGACTTCGTTGTTATATTTGGATTTCAGTCTGGGCATATCCATTACTTATTCTGCTTTGACGAGTGAGTCTTAAAGTATCGTTCTAACTTACCGTTTTCGTTGCGGCGGCGGCCTACGCGGCGCGGCTCTCCTGAGGCGGGGTCAATGACCATCAAGTTACTGATGTGGATAGGCCCTTCCTTTTCGATACGCTCTCCGGCTTGAGGGTTGGCAGCGCTGGGTTTGCGGTGCTTGTATTGGATGTTGATTCCCTCTACGGTGGCGCGAAGCTTTTCGGGGAATACCTGCATCACCACACCCTCTTCGCCTTTGGCGTTACCGGCGATAACACGCACTTTATCACCTTTTTTCAGGTGAAGTTTTGGTTTTTTATTGCTTTTGTTCTCCATTGTCTTAAAGTACTTCTGGCGCTAATGAAACGATTTTCATAAACTGCTTTTCGCGTAGTTCACGCGCTACAGGTCCAAAAATGCGTGTGCCTCTTGGCTCGTCGTTGTTGTTGAGCAATACGGCGGCATTGTCTTCGAAGCGGATATAAGAACCGTCGCTGCGACGTACTTCTTTTTTAGTACGTACGACTACGGCCTTGGATACCGTTCCTTTCTTCATATTGCTTGACGAGAGGGCCGATTTTACGGTTACGACGATTTTGTCGCCTACGCTAGCATAGCGTTTTTTGGTGCCGCCAAGCACGCGGATGCAGAGCACTTCTTTGGCTCCGCTGTTATCGGCTACGTTGAGTCTTGATTCTTGCTGTATCATAGTATCTCGAAATTTTGAAGTGCCGGAGCACGTTATTTGGCTCTTTCAATAATAGAGACGAGTCGCCAGGTCTTGTTTTTGCTCAAGGGGCGGCATTCCATAATTTTGACAATATCGCCGATATTGGCCTGCTCAGTCTCGTCGTGGGCGATGAACTTTTTAGATTTGGTTACAAATTTACCGTAGATAGGGTGCTTTACACGGCGCTCTACCAATACGGCGATAGATTTGTCCATCTTATTGCTCACTACTTTGCCCACTCGTTCTTTGCGGGCTTTACGTTCTACTTGCATGATGATAAGTAATTAAGTCGTGGTTATTGTTTGTTCGCAAGTTTTTTACGAGCGCTCAGCTCGCCGGCTAAGCGGGCAATGTCACGGCGGACATGGCGAATCTGCATCGGGTTTTCGATGGGCGATATTGCGTGTGCAAACTTAAGTTTGAAGAGGCGCTCTTTTTCGCTGCGCAACTGGCTCTCCAACTCCTCTTGGCTCAGGGCTTTGATTTCTTCGTTTTTCATGACTTTTTAGTGCTTATTCAACGTAATCTCTACGTACTACAAACTTAGTTCTGACGGGCAGCTTTTGTGCGGCGAGGTATAGGGCCTTTTCGGCTACTTCGCGGGGCACACCGTCAATCTCAAACATAATTGTGCCTGGCTTGATAGTGGCTACCCAATACTCAGGGGCACCTTTACCCTTACCCATACGAACCTCTGCGGGTTTTTTGGTGATGGGCTTATCAGGAAAAATACGAATCCAAATTTTACCTTCACGTTTCATTGTACGTGAGATGGTAATACGGCAGGCTTCGATTTGGCGGCTGGTAATCCAACCGATTTCGAGAGACTTGAGGCCGAAAGAGCCGAAGTCGATATTATGACCACGCTGGGCGATACCACGCACGCGGCCTTTCTGCATTTTTCTGTATTTTACTTTTTTAGGCTGTAACATGACTGTTTCGCGTTAATGTTGAAACCAAATTATGAACGGCGGCGACGGGCGGGTTTACCACCTTTGTTGTCTCCTCCTCCTTCACCACGACGGCGGCGGTTGTTTTGTTGGCGACCACCTTCGTTGTTGTTACCTACTCCTCCGGTGTTGCCTGAGGCAGCGGCTGTAACAGGAGAGAGGTCTTGCTTGCCAAACACTTCTTTCTTGAAGACCCATACTTTGATACCGATGATTCCGTAAGTGGTATTGGCTTCAGAAACGGCATAGTCGATGTCAGCACGGAGTGTGTGCAAAGGAATACGGCCTTCTTTGTACATTTCGGTGCGTGCCATTTCGGCACCGCCCAAGCGGCCTGAAAGCTTGATTTTGATTCCTTGTACCCCTACACGCATTGCGTTGGCAATGGCTTGCTTCATAGCACGGCGGTAAGAGATACGGGCTTCGAGTTGTTGTGCGATACCGTCGGCGATGAGTTGGGCATCGGCTTCGGCGCGTTTGATTTCGAAGATATTGATTTGTACATCCTTGTTGGTGAGCTTTTTGAGCTCTTCCTTGATGTTATCGACCTCTGCGCCACCTTTACCGATGACTACGCCGGGGCGGGCAGTCTTGATAGTAAGGGTGATACGCTTGAGCGTGCGCTCGATGATGATCTTAGAGATAGCACCTTTAGAGATACGGGCGAAGATATAGTTACGGATTTTTTCGTCTTCTACGAGTTTGTCCGAAAAGTCTTTGCCACCGTACCAGTTAGAGTCCCAACCTCTGACGATGCCTAATCTTAAACCAATTGGATTGACTTTTTGTCCCATGTTTGTGTTTGTCTTTAGTTGTTGTTATTGTCTGAAATGGCGTTGAGGCTATCTACCACAAGGGTGATGTGGTTAGAGCGTTTGCGGATGCGGTGTCCACGGCCTTGTGGGGCGGGGCGCAGGCGCTTTAGCATACGGCCTTCATTGACAAATATTTCTTTGACAAACAGACGGGCTTCGGTTTCGTCGAGGTTCTCGTTTTGGTTTTTCCAGTTGTTGATGGCCGATACCAAGAGGCTCTCGATATATTTGGCACCAATTTTAGACTCAAAACGGAGCACGTTGAGGGCGTTTTCTACGCGCATGCCACGTACCAAGTCGGCTACGAGGCGCATTTTGCGGGGTGAAGTTGGCACATTGCGCAGGTGAGCCATTACGGCACCAAGTTGGCCTGCGTTGGTTTCTTTATATTGTGCTAGCGCTTCTTTTTGCAGTCTGATGCGGACTGACTTTTTTAGTTTCTGTTCCATAAGTGTATTTACTTAGGCTTATTTCTTCTTCTTGTCTTTTTTGGCGATGTGCCCTCTAAAGTTACGGGTAGGAGCAAATTCGCCTAAGCGGTGGCCTACCATGTTTTCAGTTACATAGACGGGGATGTGTTTGTTGCCGTTATGTACTGCGAAGGTCAGTCCGACAAAATCAGGAGAAATCATCGAACGGCGAGACCAAGTCTTGATGACGGTCTTCTTGCCTGATTCGTTCATAGCTTCCACTTTTTTGGCCAAGTGGTGCTCGATATATGGTCCTTTTTTTAATGAACGCGCCATTTACTTATTTCCTTTTGCTTTTGATTAAACGATCAGAATACTTATTGGCTCTACGGGTTTTTTGTCCTTTTGCGTACAAGCCATTACGTGAGCGTGGGTGTCCACCAGATGCGCGGCCTTCACCACCACCCATTGGGTGATCGACAGGGTTCATCGCTACACCACGAGTGCGTGGGCGGCGGCCCAACCAGCGTTTGGCTCCGGCTTTTCCATAGACGATGTTCATGTGATCGCCATTGGAAACTGTACCGACAGTAGCCAAACAAGTAAGCAAAACGAGGCGTGACTCGCCTGAAGGCATTTTGAGCGTTGCATATTTGCCTTCACGAGCCATCAGCTGTGCATAAGAGCCGGCGCTACGAGCCAAAACGGCTCCTGCTCCGGGGCGCAATTCGATGTTGTGAACAACAGTACCGAGGGGGATATTGGCCAAAGGCAGGGTGTTGCCTACTTCTGGGGCTACTTTTTCGCCTGCGATTACGGTCTGCCCTACTTTCAAGCCTTGGGGGGCGATGATGTAGCGCTTCTCGCCATCTGCATAAAACAACAAAGCAATACGAGCCGTACGGTTCGGGTCGTATTCAATAGCTTTTACGGTAGCAGGGATATCAAACTTGTTGCGTTTGAAGTCGATGATACGGTATTGCTTTTTGTGGCCACCACCTAGGTAGCGCATGGTCATTTTACCTTGGTTGTTACGCCCGCCGCTTTTTTTGATGGGCGCTAGGAGCGACTTTTCAGGTTTGCCCTTGGTAATTTCTTCAAAGGTATTGACTACTCTGAATCGTTGCCCGGGGGTATTTGGTTTTAACTTTCTAACTGACATGAGTTGATGCTTTTAAATTACTTCGTACGCATTAAACACCGCTATAAAAATCAATAAAGTCGCCCTCAGCCAAGGTAACGATGGCTTTTTTGTACGAAGGGGTTCTTCCTTGAACGATTTTAGAAGCCGTGTAGCGCGTTTTGGCTTTCCCTTGATAGTTGAGGGTCTTCACGTCTTCTACGGTAACACCATAGGCGGCTTCAACGGCACGTTTGATTTGAATTTTATTGGCCTTAGGGTGTACAATAAAGCTGTATTTCCCTTGCTCATTAAGTGCGTTGGCTTTTTCGGTTACTACCGGTTTTTTGAGAATATCGAATGGGTTCATTGTAATTGCTCTGACGGCGGTTATTTGTTCAACAAGCTTTCAATCTTAGCCACAGCGCTTTCCAAGAAGAACACGCGGTCGGCATTGATGATCTCGTAGGTGCTGAGTTGCGCGCAAGGCAACACTTTCGCTTTTTTCAAGTTGCGGCCTGAGAGATAGAGGTTGTTGTCCGTCTCGGGCGTGATGAGCAGGGTCTTTTGTTGGTCGGCCTGAAGCTGTGCCAACAGGTTGAGGTAAGCCTTGGTGCTTGGTTGCTCAAAGCGGAAGTCTTCAATAACGGCGATAGCTGCCTCTTTTGCTTTGTAAGTAAGGGCAGATTTACGGGCTAAAGACTTGAGTTTGCGGTTGAGCTTGAAGCTGTAGCTGCGGGGGCGTGGACCGAATACGCGGCCACCACCACGGAAGAGAGGCGACTTGATGCTACCTGCACGGGCAGTACCAGTGCCTTTTTGGCGCTTCAATTTGCGGGTTGAACCGGCGATTTCGTTGCGCTCCTTGGCCTTGTGAGTACCTTGGCGTTGGTTGGCCAAATACTGCTTTACGTCGAGGTAAATGGCGTGGTCATTGGGGGCAATGTTAAAAATCGCCTCAGAAAGCTCTACTGTACGTCCGGTGCTTTCTCCCGATGTATTGATAACTTGAACTTGCATGGCTTATTTTTCTATAATTACGTAAGAGTTTTTAGCACCCGGTATTGAACCGCTTACTAAGATCAAATTTTTCTCGGGGATAAGCTTCACCACGCGCAAGTTTTGTACTTTCACACGTCCGTTGCCTGTACGACCCGCCATGCGTATCCCTTTGAATACACGTGAGGGGTATGATGAAGCACCGAGTGAACCGGGGTGGCGCTGACGGTTGTGCTGGCCGTGTGTCTGGCCGCCTACCCCGCCAAATCCGTGGCGTTTCACAACGCCCTGAAAACCTTTACCTTTAGAAAGGCCGACTACGTCGATGAATTCGCCTTCTACGAATACATCTGAGATAGTTACTTGGTCACCTAGAGCTACTTCTTTGCTGAAATCTTCAGCCAAGTCTTTGGCAAAGTCCTTGAACTCCACCAACTTACGCTTGGGCGTAGTGTTGGCCTTATTGAAGTGGCCTTGCATTGCTTTGGGAGTGTTTTTCTCCTTAGCTTCGCCGTAGCCCAACTGTATTGCCTCATAGCCGTCTTTCTCTAGCGTCTTAATTTGTGTTACGACGCAGGGACCGGCCTCGATGAGGGTACAAGGAATCTGCTTTACTACCGCTCCTTCGGTAGTAAAGATACTTGTCATTCCTACTTTTTTACCGATGATACCTAACATTATTAAATTTTACTTTTGGTGAACTACTTCTTTTTCAAGCAGTTCTGGGTGATTTGCTAAAAACGGATTGCAAAGTTATGTATTTCAAGCGTTTTTACAAAAGCTAGGCGAAATATTTTTTGCAAAAGTTATGCTGGGGGCTTAAATCATTTGCCACCCGATGACGAGCAAATCATCTTCTAATAATGTGTTGTGTGTTAGTTGTTGGATTGCTTGCCGCAGTGCTTGGGGTTGTTGGTCGATGGGGAGCGGAGCGATTTGCTGTAAAATTTGCAACACCACCTCTATGCCTATGGGCTCGTTGTCGAGGTCTCTGCGGTAGGGCAGGCCGTTGGTAAACAAGTATAGGGTGTCTTTTGGGCGTACTGTTCGTGTTTGTAATGTCAGTGGCAGCGGTGTTTGGTCAGCCCTCCCTCCTAGCGGCTCGTCTAGCCCTTCTATGAGGTGTATTCGTCCTGTGGCAGCTTCGTAGTGATATACATATATATTGGCTACGGCTATCTCGACCTGTATGGCGCCGTCGGCAGCGGGGCTTTGGTGTGTGGCAAGGCGAACGGCAGCAGCGTCGATGGTGCTGCGGTCTCCGCTTTGGGTTTGTTTGAGTGCCTTGCCGATTTCTTGGTCTACCCGCTGTAGGATTTGCTGTGGGTTGGTAACCCCCATCGAGAGTACTACCTTGTCGATGATAGCATAGCCCAACATACTCATCATAGCAGCTGGTACGCCATAGCCGGTGCAGTCGGCTATCAACAAGAGCCGCTCTTCGGCGTTTTGGTGTAGCCAATAAAAATCGCCGGAGACTTCTTCTTTGGGCTGATAGATGATAAAGTGTTGGTCCAAAATCTCTTGGCTGCGCTCAGGGTAAGGCAAGAGTGCGTGTTGGATTTTGATGGCCGTATGCATACTTTGGCGCAGTTCTATTTCTTTTTGTTGGAGCTGCTGGTTGATTTCGGCCAGCTCTTGGTTGCGCTTGCTGATGTAGTTGCGCTGGGCGATGATTTGGTCTTGTTGCTGGGTCAGTTCCTCGTTTTGTAAGGCCAGTTCGCGCTGTTTTTGTTGTAGCTCGGCAGTCCGCAGCGCCACTGTTTGCTCTAGGCGCTCGGTCATATGCTGCTGTTGTGCGAGGTTTTGCTTCTCCAGTATTTCCTTCTCTAAGCGCATCCGGCTGTACTTGTCGCTCAAGGCAATGGCCAAAAGCAAGGCCTGCAGCACGGCTCCAATCTCTACCCCATGTGCTACCCAAAATCCATCTATCAAGAACCCTAGGTTGCGCATCACAAAAAAGAGTGTGCCCGTTAGGTGTGCTATCCAAGAACCAATAAAAAAGAGTGCCGAGGTCTGCCCTTGTAGCCACACAAAAGCGCCCGCCACAATCAGCCACGCAATAAACACTAAACCAAGGGAGGCTGCAAAAGATACTACCATTCCGTAGGGTAGGAACAACCCTCCGACACTGATACCCAGCCCCAAAGCCATAAATACATAGGCTATCCAACGCAGCCACCATCGGTATTGATGGAGGCTCAAAAAATGGTGGGTAAATATAGTGGCCCATAAGACCCACTGCCCCGCCGTGAGTGGGATGGCCACATTGGCCAACCACGGTGAGTGTGGCCAAAAATATTGGAAGGTATGGCCGTTGGCTGACGCAAGGTAAATCTCAAAGAACAAGAAAGCCAGCGTGAAATAGAGGTACTCCAAGTCGCGTAAACCTATAAATAGAAACAAATGATAACAGGCCGCAAACAGGATGATGCCATAAAAAATACCATAGACGATTTCTCTGACTTGGCGCTTTTGATAGTAGGTAGCCTCGGTACTGATATAGGCCGGAAACTGACTCGAACTACTCGTACGAAACCGGATATAGAAAGTATGGGGTGCGCGGTTGTGGAAGTTGAGCGGTATTACAAAAAACCTGTCTCGTATGGGGCGCGTATCAAAGGCGTAGTGATCGCCTAGGGTTAGTTGATACCACCGTTGTTTGCCATAGGCATCTGGTGCTTCATAATAATACTGTATCTCGTCAATCACAGGATACTCTACCCACAAGAGCCATCCAGTAAGGCTGGGGCTGAGGTTTTCGATATCCAACCGTAGCCAATAGCTGTGCTTGGTAAAGCCAAAGTTTAGTCCTTTGCTGCCTACTGGTGCAAAATACCGCTGGTATTGCGGAGAGCGCACGTCTTCTAGGCTCAAGGTGTTGGTAGTGTCGACCAAGAGCAAGGCCTCGTTTGCTACCCGCACCAGCCCCGTTCCGGTTTGCAACCGCAGCGGCTCCGGCTGCGCCCTCAACACAAGCCCCAAGCCCCAAACATAACACCAAAGGCTGAGCCAAAGAAAACGCATGTATTTTGCTTTTTTATGCTGGGTCAAATTATTTACGCTAGTTTTGCGTTTGTATTAAAAGGCTATGTCCATCGTCTCTGTACATACAAACATCTGTTACTGGTCTAATAATATACAACAGGATGCTTGATGGCCAACTACTTAACCTGCTGCGCTGCCAAAGGAAGTAAGACTTCTTAACATCCTACCCCCCGATTTTGATATGCAAGGTAGTTTGCAGTTTTCAACAAAACAAGCTTTTAGTATGGCTAGTTTGAGACAAAAAGCACTCCAAGAGCCTAAACTTTTTGCCAACAAACAAGTTACTTTATAACGCAGCAATTATATAGGTCATACATCTTTGATTTGATACTCGGTCTAGTCATCTGAAACTACTTGGTAGTTTGAACACCAGTATGATGATGCGCCCTTCTAAATCCTAATCCTCAGATAAACCTGTGTTATTATTATTTGCGTGTGAGGGAATTTCTTGTTTTTGTATTTTTTTAAACATATTTCAAAAAATTTACTTAACTTTACACTTATAGCTTTTAGTCACAAAATATTTTTAGCCTCTAAAGGTTGCCTATTTTTAGCCGGTGAATCATCACACTAGCCATCTATCAAAAACCTTACGAATGCGTGTGTTGTCGTTTTGTTGTGGTATTTTTTAACGTTTGTAAGCAGATGGAAGTATCAATGTTTTTAAGATTTGTGTTCTTTATACACCATTGGATATTACTGAAATCCTACGATTTCAACTATGAGCCCAATCCACAAAAGCCTCATTTTTGTGCCAAAATAGCCGCCCTTACTATCCCGAAACTGAAGGTTAGCTATGGCATTGCTTCGCAGTCGGGGCTGCTTTCCAAAAATAGCCAGCGGGGTATCCTCTTTATCAACTTTTCACGGTTATGAGCAATATATCGACTACTCTGCCCGATGAGCAGGCCAAGATTAGTGCCTTGTTGCAAAGCCGTCAAGATGGGGATATTCTGTTAGCCCTACAGTTGCTGCAAAATAATGCTGCTGCGGGTCATTTTCTGACCGAGCTGTGGGCTTTGTCTCTGCTTTTTCCTTCAAAAAAAATACGCCAGGTGGCCTACAGAGTATTCCGGCAAGCAGGCAATGTAGCTCTGCTAGCTTGGGCACAAGCCCGCCGGCAAGGCATACAACGCCCTCTGCCCAAACCTACTAGCGAGGCTCAAGCTTATCATATGATTACAAAATGGAGCAACAATGCCTCGCTAGACCGTGCGGTATTTGCCCGTATGTGTCTGCAAATCACAGGGGGCGGAGGCTCATATTGCCTCATCCATCGGGTGCTCTCCGCAGAGAAAGTGTTGACACATCTACTAAATACACACCCACAACACCTGTCGTTGGCTTACTTTGGGCTGTATGAACTGCCCAAGGAAGTGGGGCTTTTCCCCGAGTTGGTTTCCTTGGATTTGCGTGGTAATCATTTTACCGAAATACCCGACGAAATCACCCTGCTCTCCAAACTCCGGTACCTATACTATGATGATACTCCACTGAGTATCACGGCTCTGCGAAAGCTCCGCGAGTCTTTTCCGGCATTGTTTGCCGGCAAACACTATATGGCTGCGTTGGAGTTGTTTCGCCAAAAATCGTACGGAAAGGCTTTCCGCGAGATAGACCGCTGTCTGCGTATCGACTCCGACATTCGCCCTGAGGCTTACCGTATCAAGGGGATGATGTATCAAGCGCTCAAACACTATCATCAGGCCGATGAGTGTTTTGCTTGGGGTATTGGCCTAGCTCCCCAAAACTTAGGACTGCGGATTTCGCAGGCACTCAACTTAGAAGAATCGCATTGGTACTCAGACCTTTGGGATGTCTGTGTACAGGCATTGATTCATCTCGACACCTTGCAGGAGCGGACACAAGAACGCTTGTTTTTCCAACGACTACAAGCCAAAGCTTTATGTGGCCTAGGGCGTTATCAAGAAGCACAGCAACTGTGTGAGCAGCTTCTAGGGGAAAATAACCGCCAACCTGACACTTGGTTTTTGCTGGCCGAAACGCTTTATCAGCATAATGCGCAAGACAAACGGGTCTTAATTTGTCTTCAACAAGCCATCAACCTCAATCCTTCTTATTACGAAACGCTCCGCAAGCACCCTACGCTCAAACGTTTGCGGAAAAGCTTTTTGCCCAAATCATAAATAAATATTAGAGCTTGTCTAAAATTCTCTTCATCGATACCAAAACGCCGCTTTTTGGCTGCGACTTCGTTAAAAATGCTCGCCGTAGCCCTCCCACGATTAAAATCGTGGGCTATGTATAACACCTGCGCTTTTTGCCTAGTATCAGCGCAAAAATCAGCTGTTTTGAGTGCCGCGCTGAAATTGTAAACAAGCTCTTAGGAAGCGAACTCTATCTGCCTAGTTTACAAGCTATTGCTTTACTGCTGTATAAGTTTGGTCAAAATCTAGCTGGTAATGCGCGGCCTCTTTGGGGTTGTATACACGCCGATGTTGGCTGACAGGTTCAAGGGTCTGGGCTTTGTCGGGGTTCTGTAAGTAGCTGGCAGCCAAAGCTCCCGCTTGATACCCCCAAGCATACATATCAGCGCCATAGGCGGCTACAGCTCCACGCCGCACTAAGCCCTCCTCACTAGTGAAAATGGGGATGTTTTTGCGGTGGCAAAGCTTATAAATCACTTCAAAAGACGCAAAGACCACATTGTCTGGGATAGCAAAAAAAGCCTCTACTCCTTCTGCCAGTAAAGTCTGCACGACAAGCTGGGTCTCAGATGAGTTATTGACCGGGAGAGCCTTCACACGGAGGCCCAGTGATTGGGCTGTAGTTTCTATAAGCGCTAAGGCATTGCGCGACTGCGGCTCGGCTTGGTTATACACCACGCCAATGGTTTGGGCTTGGGGCAATGCCTGATGCATCAATTCTACTGAAGTGCGGATATAATCAAGTGTTTCGTATACGCCATACAGGTTTTTGGGGGTGGCCGCTCCGGCTTTCTGCAAGCCCATACGCTCCGGCTCCGGCGATACCATCATAAATACCGGAATTGTCCGAGTATTCTGTATGGCAGTGATGGTAGCCAAGGTAGGGTTGGCGGCAATCAGTCTTACTTTTTGAGCCGCCATATACGTAACCGCTTGATGGAGCGTAGGGACATCGCCCTGCGCATTCCTATAAATCAGCTTGAGGGTTCCTGCTTCTTCACTATAGCCTTTTTCGCGCAGCGCCGCCATAAAGCCTTCTTTGGCTTGCGCAATGGTCGCGTCTTCGAAGGCATCTACAAAGCCGATGGTCGGTATTTGTTTGTCCGCCCCTTGACAAGCACCCAAGAGCACCATAAAGGATGCTAAGACCAAGTAGCGTAAATATAGAAAGGGTAATCTGGGATACATACTCAATAACATAGGGGAAAGATAGGTGAGATACGACAGTTTTTGCGTTTTTATACCAAGATTCACTTGTTTGAAGGATTCACTTGGTTTGTTTTTCTTGATGTGCAAGGGTTTTCAGTACATACATTTCCCAGACCAATTTTGGTTGGGTATAGACCAAGATTAAGTTGAGTGTAAAAACTCAGGCACGGGGTTTTTGTTTGAGCGAAGCTACACTATTATTGTTCAAAAAATCGGCTTGAGGGATTTTTTTTGTACTTTTGAAGGAGTGATTAGGGCTTTTGAGCGCTTCACTAACCTATTTGCACACAACCAAACAACAAAAACTATGGCATACTATCACCGACTGGGGCAACTGCCTCCCAAAAGACATATCCAGTTTAGACAGCCTGACCAAACGCTCTACAGCGAGGAGTTGGTGAGCTCTAAGGGCTTTAGTGGCATTTACTCCAACTTATACCATATCTACTCTCCTACCCGTGTGTTGAAGGTGTTGGAGCCAGTACCGGCCAAAGTCAAAGTAGTAGAAGATTATTCCTTGCTCCAAACCCACCTCAAGACTGCCGGTACCGGAACGACAGGAACAGACTTTCTGGATGCACGCCTGCCGTTGATGCACAACAGCGATGTAACGGTCTCCATCTGCCATCCTTCGCAACTGACGATGGACTATTATTACAAGAATGGGGAGGCTGATGAGCTGCTTTATGTTCACGATGGCAGCGGTACGCTCTACTCGCAGTTTGGAGTGCTGCCAATCAAACAAGGAGACTATGTCGTCATCCCAAGGACTACCATCTATAAAGTCAATTTTGACAGCGGCAATCCAGTCCGCCTCTTGGTGGTAGAGTCTGCCTCTCCCATCGAAACTGTAAAGCGCTACCGCAATCAATTGGGGCAACTATTGGAACATTCGCCTTATTGCGAGCGCGATATTCACCCTCCCACTACCCTGCAAGTCGAAGAAGAAAAGGGCGAATACCTCGTCAAAATCAAAAAACAAGGCTTTATGCACCAATATGTGTATGAACACAGCCCGCTAGACGTGGTAGGCTGGGATGGCTTCCTATACCCTTACACGCTTTCTATCTATGATTTTGAGCCTATCACAGGCCGTATTCACCAGCCGCCTCCAGTACATCAGACTTTTCAGGCCGGCGGTTATGTGATTTGCTCGTTTGTACCGCGCTTGTTTGACTACCACCCGCTGGCCATTCCGGCTCCTTATAACCACTCCAACATCGACTCCGATGAAGTGCTCTTTTATGCCGAAGGGGAGTTTATGAGCCGTCGCGGAATTGACAGAGGCTCGTTTACGCTACACCCAGGCGGCCTGCCCCACGGGCCACACCCCGGCACGGTAGAGAAAAGCATCGGTGCCAAAGAAACACACGAGTATGCCGTGATGATAGACACATTCCGTCCGCTGCTCCTAACCGAGCAGGCGCTGGATTTTGTGGACAAAGATTACCCTATGAGCTGGACAGACTAGGATCCACTTTGCAAAAATGCCAAGAGCGAAATTTGTTTATTTGGGCAAATGTTCGTTTCTTGGCTTGTCTTTCTGCTAAACCCAGAAAGTGTTTGTATTTCAAACTATTTTATCAAGTTTTTACAAATACCAATTTTATGAAGTCAACCAAAACTTACTACGCAGTGCTCGCTCTTTTCTTCGTGAGCCTTTTTGTAAGCCCTGCTGCTATGGCAGGAGCCATTGGCAACGCCCCTAGCCTCGATGCCAATACTATTGCTCCAGTAGCTACCAGCCCCAAAGAAGCTAAGCGCGCAGCCAAAGTACAGAAGTTTGCCTCTTCCAAAGTGGGTCAGTGGGTAATGAAAAAAGCCGTACAACACGTAGAAAAGCGCCAAACAAAGCTAGAGCAACGCCTCGAAAAAGCGCAGCTAAAAGGCAATACCAAGCGTGAAGCACGCATCAAAAAAACAATGGCTGATTTGCAGCGTATTGGTATCATTTTGATGATTGTTGGTTTGGCCTTGATTCTGATTGGCATTTTCATATCTGGTGCCCTTTATGGTCTTGGCGGATTGATTTTCGTAGTAGGTCTCGTACTTCTCCTCATCGGGTTGTTGGCCTAAGCCCATCAGCACTTTCGCATAAGTTGATTTTTTATGAAGCCTTTGCTTGCGCCTATGCGCTTGCAAGGGCTTTTTGTCTCTCTATTACAAAGGCTATGAACTATTGGGAAATCGCAGGATTTGTTACCTCTCTTATCTGTGTATGGTACAATACTCAAGAAAAAATTATTGGCTGGTTTTGGGGTATCATTGCCTGTAGCCTTTATATGGTAGTTTTTTATGATGCCAAACTTTATGGCGATATGGCCCTACAGGGTGTTTTTGTGCTGGCCAGTATTTATGGGCTGTACCAATGGGGCTTTGGGCAGCCCAAAAGTACGCGGCAAATTCGGCAAATGCCCTCAAACTATTGGTTGGTTTTGGGGGTTTTGCTCCTGCCCTCTACGGCGGGGTTGGCCTACCTGCTCACACAAGTCCGGGGGGAGCTAGCCTGGATAGATGCCTTTACGACCATTGTCAGCCTCTTTGCCCAATGGATGCTGGCCAAGAAGTTCGTCGAAAACTGGTGGGTGTGGATTGGCGTAAACATCGTATATATAGGCGTATATGCCTACAAAGACCTATGGCTCACCTCCTTGCTCTATGCTATTTTCTTGGGCTTGGCTACCTATGGATATTTCAACTGGCGAAATGAATTGGCTAGCGAGCCTGTGTTGCCCAATAACTAAAGCCCCTCAAAATATATCAACCCCAATAAAAAGAAAAGCCTTGCTCCACAAAATCGCTATTACCGGCCCCGAATCTACTGGAAAATCTACCTTGAGCGTGGCCTTGGCCAAACACTACCAAACTGCTTTCGTACCTGAGTTTGCCCGCTCCTATCTCGATACGCTTGGCCGCCCTTATGTGGCCGAAGACTTGCTCCATATCGCACAAGGCCAACTAAAAGCCGAACACGAAGCCGAGCCTAATGCCAAGAACCTGCTTTTTTGTGATACGGATATGACCGTGATGCACATCTGGCACACCCACGCCTACGGCAAACCTCACCCTTGGATAGAAGCCCAACTCAAAAAACAAACATATAGCCTGTATCTGTTGATGGATGTAGACTTGCCTTGGGAGCCTGACCCACTACGTGAGCACCCTCAACTCAGAGCCTACTTTTTTGAAATTTACCAACAAACGCTCAAACTATACCATAAAAATTACGTTATCATCAGTGGAACACAAACACAGCGAATGGATAATGCAATTGCAGAGATTGATAATTTCTTAAACAATTGCTAGCTTTTTAACCATAATTACTATCTTTGCCTCTACAATCTCCCCTACATAACTACCGCTTTACAACCTATTATTCGCACACCAATCCATTAAAAATGACACAAAAACTCACCTCCCAAGCCCTGACTTGCCTTATTTTGGCAAGTCTGTTGTTGAATGCGTGTGGTGCGGCACACCATCACGAGTCGGCCACGTCTGATGAGCGCGCACAGCTCATTGCGATGCTCAGCAGTGAAGAGATGCCGGGCATCCCAATGGTGCTCACTCACTTCAAGCAGGTACGATTAAGTGACTACATCACCAATCCTGATGAAAGTAGCTTTACCCCACCACAATCACTCAAACGCATACTCAAAGCCGAAAACACGTCGGATGCGGCTTTTAGTGAGTTACAGATTTTAGTCAATCAGCGCGACCCTCAGCTTTACACCCGCATCAATAGTGAGGCTGAGTTCAAAGAATACTATGCCGCAACGACACTGCCCACTTGGGTTTGGGAATACCCTGCACACAGGGTGTTTGTCGTTCAGCAGTCCGCCGAAACCGAAGCACTGTGGTTGGTAGAGTTTTGGGCTGAGTCTGCTTACTTGGTCAAGATTGTTGCCAAAGGCAATCTCAACAGCGACCAACAAACCCAGCTCAACGAACTAGCCAAAGTGGTGGCAGCATTGCTACCGCAATAACCACCCGATGGTCGATATACCGACAAAGCCCTGTATTAACAAGGATACAGGGCTTTTTTAGTGATGATACCACGTTTTTGAAGGAGCAGCTCGGCGCTGGAGCTCCAAGATAAGCTGAGGCCCTATTATCGACGGAAATCAGCTGGAGAAATTTGTCTGCTCAAAACCCTTCAGTCTAGCTAGCCTTGGCATTTTTTGTATTACCTTGACGCAAGACCTCTGCAAGGGCTGCCCATTTGTTGGCTAACTGGATTTCCCCCGTCAACTGTCTTCCGGCAGTATGGTCATATAAGGTGAGCTTGGTGCTGGGTCGTTGAGGGTTTTTGGAGATAAATACCAGCCCTACTTCTGCCCATCCTCCGGCGGCGTTGTCGCCACCACTACCAGCGGCTGAGCGTCGTTGTTTCACCACTTCGCAAGCCCTTAGGGTTTTTAAATCTATCTGCTGACTTTCGTGCCCGGCGGCAGTTCGTGCCAAAAAGAAAAACCAAGCCTGTTGCTCATCTATGCCTACGATAAAGTTTTTACAAACTTCATAACTGTGTATTTGACAGCCTTGTTTGGCGGCCAAATCCTTCAGCCCTGTCAATAGGGCGCGCATTTTATGTTGGTTTTTCCGATAGTCCAACACAAAGGGTAATGTAAAAGCTATGGTAGCAATGCCGCCAATAAAAGCCGTTCCTAAATCTAGTTCCATTATTTGTTTACTCGTTTCTGGTTTTTAAAAAAATAGTTGATTTACGCCATAACCTTACAAACCTGATATAGGCAGGCTAGGATAGAGCGCTAAAAAAAACACAGCCATTGGCCGTCTGTTTCCAAAGCGGAGGTTACCAGAAATAATGGAAAGGGAAAACAAGGTCAGCCTTTCGATGCTTGACCAACAAGCCTAATGAAAACCCAAGATAGTGTAGTTGTTTGGCAACTAACAAGCGTTCTCGGGTAGCAGTGCTTGCCCAAGCACTTGCGTACCTAGTTTTGAGGCCTTGTGTGCTTGTAGTAGCTCCCTCGGCACTTGACTTGAACACAGCCTGAGCTTGGAGCAGCGCTGGTGTTATAGTCTGAAAATCAGAAATCGCAGCTTTGGAAAGGCTTGTGATTTGTGTTGTATCCCCCGCCTCAGATTGATGCTGGAAGGCCGTAATACCAAAATAACCCAAGGCCATACAGCCAGCGATAGCAATAATCAGCAAAAAGCTGGGTATACGGCTTTGGTGGGACACAAGTACCAGTTGTTTGGAGCGTTAAATAGAGGCCGATTACATAGCCATATTCAGAAACATTCCCCTTGATAAAAAAGTTCGCTACAAAACACAATCATAACTAAACACTTGTATACCAGTTGCTTATCTTGATTATTTTATCTTGTGGTCTATAGTGTTTTTTCACACCACTGGACACTTTTCAAATGGGGTGAAATGAGGCCTCAACTTGTCCCAGAGCTAGAGCATCGAGCTACTTTTCCAAAAATGTCCGGTGACGTGGTGTTTTTTTATACTATCTTTGCTGGTTGATTTCCCTAACGACAGTTACTTACGTCGATGATGCCTATCCATGGATTAACGTTTTTGTATATACTACTTTTTATCTGTTTTTTGGGGCGGTTGGAGTCTAGCGCGCAAACGTACACCAGGCCTGTGGTGCAGAATGGTACGCTCGACTTGCGCGACTGGCCCTTGGCCAAGCCCTTTTTGCTGCCTTTAGATGGTCATTGGCATTTTTACTGGATGCAGACCTACGAGCAATTTCGCAAGGGGCAGGCTTCTGGAGCGCTCTTACACGAGATTCCCGGCGTTTGGACAGAGCATGTCGACCGGCCAACACAGCCTTTGAGTAAGACAGGCTATGGGCTATATACGCTGACTATCTTGTTGCCCAAACACCACCCCAAAAATTTGGCTATCAAAATTCCTTCTGTTAGTACTTCTTATCGCCTGTATATCAACAATGTGTATACCACTCAGGTAGGTGTAGTGGGGTATAGTGAGGCTTCTTCTAAACCTCATTACTTCCCTCAGATTGTCAACTTCGAGCAAACCAGCGACACGCTCCAACTTTTGTTTGAGGTGGCCAATTATCATTATCGCAAGGGGGGGATTTGGTACAGTGTCTATCTAGGAACCCAAGAAACAGTTCAGAACAAGCGGGAGTGGACGTTGATTTTTGATTTTTTTCTTTTGGGAAGTATTTTCATTATGGGCATCTACCATATGGGATTGTACTTTATCCGTAAACGTTCTTCGCTACTTCCGCTGATGTTTGCGCTGTTTTGTGTAAGCTGTGTCTTGCGTCTATTGAGTGTTGGGGAGATTGTATTGTCGGGTTTGTCGCGGGTGTCTTGGCTCAATATCGTCCATGCGGAGTTCATCAGCTTCTATGCCTGTGTCTTGTTTTTTGCCTCTTTTGCCTACTACTCTTTCCCAAAAGAGTTTTCTGTCAAAGCTTTGCGCATAGTCATAAGTGTCTGCATTGTCTTGATTTCTTTGACCTTGCTAAGCGGTCCTTTGTTTTTTACAGAGTTGGTAGCCTATTTTCAGTTGTTTGTTTTGGCTATGGGTGCTTATGTGATGTTTGTCTCGATATTGGCCATTACCCGCCGCCGCAAAGGTTCTATAGCCTTCACTTTGGGCTGGCTGATTTTATTTGGCTGTGTGGTGAATGATATTTTGTATGCCAGCTTGGTAGTCAATACCGCCGAGACTGTCCACATTGGTTTGTTTATCTTTATATTTTCACAGGCTTTTATTATTTCACAGCAGTTTGCAGAAGCTTTTTTCCAAACAGCTAAGCTCAGTACTGAGCTAAAAGACATCAATACCCATTTGGAGCAGTTGGTAGAACAACGCACCCAAGCCCTTCAAGATGCCAACCAAGAGATGCAAAAGGTTGTAGAAGAGCTGGATATTACCAATGAAGAGTTGAGCCGCAATGCCCGTCTACTTACAGAGCGCAACCAAGACCTTATGGATAGTATCAACTATGCCAAACGAATTCAGACGGCCATCTTGCCTACTTCTGAAGAGATTGGGGAGGTGTTTCCAGAGCATTTTATATTTTTCAAACCTCGCGACCTTGTCAGCGGCGATTTTTATTGGTTTAGCCATTGGCCAGAAGAGCAGAAAGCCTTTATTGCGGTAGTAGATTGTACCGGACACGGTATCCCCGGAGCATTTATGAGCCTGATAGCCAATGATTTGCTCCACGAAACCATCAATACACACCGTGTCAGTGAGCCGGCCAAAATTTTGCAAGAGCTGCGCAGTTCTTTGGAGCGTGTTTTGCAACAATCACAAACGGGCAACCGCGACGGTTTTGAAATTGCTATCTGTCAGATAGATACCAACCTACACAACCCCCATCGACAGTTGCTGTATGCCGGTGCGGGCATTCCCTTGTATTATGTAGAAGGAGGCTTACTGAAGCGCATTGCCCCCTCCAAAGTCATTATTGGAGGAGGGAGCAAGTTTCAGGCCTTGGATATGCCCATTGGCCAACAAGCGCTTCCGGTAGCGGCTGTAGAGGCGGTGTATTTGGCTTCTGATGGCTACCGCGACCAATTTGGCGGCCCTGATGGACGCAAGATGATGGCAGGCAAGTTTCAGGATATACTCCAACAAGCGCTCAAGCGCGCACCTTCAGCACAGGCACAGTATCTGGAGGAGTGCCTCAAAGAATGGCGCAACGGAGAGCAGTATGCGCAAATTGACGATATTCTCGTATTGGGGCTTATCTTCCGACGTTCGTTTTCGGTGATTGACCAGTTTATCTCAGAATAGCATCAGGGCTGCTGCCCCATTTATTGAAAAGGGTTTACTGTCGGTATCCATAAATGAACCGTGTTCCGTCATTGGTTTGGAGCTGTAGTTCGATAAAATTTTGGTCAAATACAGCGCCTACATACCAGCGGTTATCCTCATTATAGAGTAGGTACTCTGTAGCGTCTCTAGTATTGTCTCTTTCTATGAGTAACCTAATTGGGGGATCAATCCTGTAGTCCACCATTTGCCCCAACACAGGTATCCGAACTGTTCCTCTGATGGTAGCGCGACTGCTCGCAATCCTCTGTACCCGCAGCTCTCCGGTGGTATTTGTAACCAGTTCATTATTCTGGTCTCTGATTTCGGTGATGATATAGGTACCTTCAATAATTCGCCCAAAATCAAGCTCTGTGGGCACATTACAAACATTGAGTGTCATCAACACAAACAGGCAGGCCACTTTGAGCCGCCATCGATTGGTGTGTGTGTGCATATACCCTATCTTTAGTGTTTAAACGAGCGATTATTTGATTGTTTAAGATAACGTACAAGGTCTGAAATGGTTGCAATATGATATGTTTTCGCGTCATTTTGCCGAATCATTAGGGCATAGGTATTCTCAAAGCCTAGGCTGCTGAGTGTCTTTATTTGGTGTTTTCTTGCCAATGTTTTACGTATATAGCTGGCCACACTGTCGGGTTGCTGTATGAAGGATTGATAGGTGGCTTCAGGGGTTTTTAAAAGTACCAACAGCGCCGTTCCGGTATATTCAGGATAAAGGTCAATCTGGTCGTTTTTCAAGGCCTCGAAGGCGATTTGAGTGCCGCCAAGTCCTGTTTTGAGTACGGGTTGGTATGGGGTATGATGAGCCACTAGCTGCGCAATGATTTGGCCTAAGATATACTGTTCGGTAAATTTTTTGCCTCCGATACGCAGCTTATCTGCTTGCAGATTAGGCGGTATTGGCTGCCCTCTGAGCCAGCCCTTGGCTTCTAAAAAGGCTTTGGCGGCGGCCTGAGGCGATTGTTTTTGGCCATCTACAGCATAATTAAGGCGGCGCATTTCTTCAACACTGATACGCAAGGTGTCAAGCAAGGCGACTATTTCGGGAAAACGCTGTGTAAAATCTGCCTGCAACAACGGCACAGCCGCATAGGGCGGAAAATAGCGGAGGTCATCTTCTAGCACTTGTAGTTGATAGGCTTCTATGCGCCCATCAGTAGAATACCCCCCGATGACATCTACTTCTCCTGTTTTGAGTGCTTGATACATCAACCCTGCATCCAGCTCTACAGTACGCAAGGCTTGGGGCATTTGATAGCGCATTTGCAGGCCCGGATATCCATCGGCACGGGCTACAAACTCTGCATCGAATCCCATACGGAAACGCTGTCCGTTGTTGGAAGTTTGATTGCCAAGGGCGCTTATTGCCCAATAAATAAAGCACAGCCCCAACCCCAAGCAGGCTCCTATCCCCCACGCCCGCCACGGTAACGGGCGGCGTACGCGGCGCTCCGCCCAAGCCAAGAGTGTGTCTAGGCCAATGGCCAAAAGCGCTGCCGGAATAGCGCCCGAAAGTACCATATAACTGTTGTTGAGGGCTACGCCTCTGAAAATAAATTCGCCCAAACCACCCGCAGCCACCAAGGCACACAAAGTAGCTACTCCGACATTGATGACGGTAGCAGTGCGCAAGCCTGCAAAAATAGTGGGCAAGGCCAAGGGTAATGTTACTTTCCAAAGCAACTGCCGTTGGGTCATTCCTATGGCTAAGGCGGCCTCGCGTATGTGTGGATCCACTTCCCGAAGCCCGGTATATGCATTGCGCGCAATAGGCAACAGGCTATATAAGAACAGGGCTGTAATGGCCGGTATCGCCCCTATGCCCAATAATGGCAACATAAAGCCCAAGAGCGCCAAGCTGGGCACAGTCTGAATAACACCCAATACTCCCAAAACAAAGGCCGCAGCCTTAGGCCGACGGCTGAGCCAAATACCAATGATCAAACCTAGGGCGATGGCCAACACAAGCGATGCACCGGTAAGGTATAGATGTTGTAAGGTTTGGCGTAAAATTTCGTTGCGTTGAGTATAAAAAAAGAGCAAAAAATCTTGCATAGCAGGTTTGGGTTTATGTAGTGGGCAGCCCCCCCAGCGCTTCGGCAAGCGCTCCTAGACGCGTATACGTAGGCGACTGTAGTGCAGGAGAGTACCAAGACAAGTGGGTGGCCTTGGCCAAAAGCGCCTCTTCGAGGATTTGGGCAAGGCTCTGTTGAGGGTTCTTAATCGGCAATGCCTTGTGTTGTTGGGGCATAAACGCATCCTCGGGCAGGACATCGGCTATTTCCCCCCACTGCAATAGGTGTGTCAGCAATGTAAACCGCTGCTCGGCAAAAAACTGCCGGACAAAGTCGTTGGCAGGGCTTTGGAGTAGTGTTGCAGGGCTGCCCTGCTGCTGGATACGCCCTTCGTGCATCAGGCAAAGCCTGTCGGCCAAGAGCACGGCCTCGGTCATATCGTGGGTTACGAAGACGATGGTCTTGCCTTTGAGCGCGTCGAGCTGTGTAAATTGCCGGCGCAGCTCTAGGCGCGTGATGGGGTCAAGCGCGCCAAACGGCTCGTCCATCAGCAGCAAGTCTGGGTCAGCGGCTAAGGCGCGGACAATCCCCACACGTTGCTGTTGGCCACCACTAAGCTGGTGTGGGTAGCGTGTGAGCAAGTCAGCGTCCATCTGTACCATAGTCATCAGCTCCTCCAAACGGTCTTTGATACGGCTTTCGGGCCAGCGCAACAAACGCGGCACTACGGCGATATTGTCAGCAATGGTATAGTGAGGGAACAAGCCGGTGTGTTGCATCACATAGCCAATCCGCCGGCGCAAGTCCGTAACTGGCCAAGTATCAGTAGGCTTGCCTTCGAGCCTGACTACCCCCGTGTCGGGGTTGATGAGGCGGTTAATCATCTTGAGTGTGGTAGTTTTGCCACTGCCACTAGTCCCCAAAAGCACCAAGGTCTGCCCTTGAGATACCGCTGTAGATACCTCTGCCACCACCGCCTTGCCCTCATAATATTTCCCTAAACCCTCTAATTGCAGCATAAAATCATCTTTGGTAGGGTCAAAGATGGGAACTTGGTATTTTAATTGCAACTATCTGCTCAAAAAGCCGCCCCAACAAACCTAATAGGCACTCTAAGCACAACAAAAAGCCAAGCCAAGTGCTTGATACCTCTCATTGATGTAGGAATCTTGAGGTAAATGTTTTTTTTTGTTCAATTTTCACTTAGATTTGACTACCCAAAAACACCATAACCTTATGGCACAAAACAAACAAAAGCAACGAAGAGCCATCCGCGCTTGGATTAATTTGTTTTTTACAATCAATATTTTTCTGGTAGTCTTCAACTACGGTTGGACGCTTTTGTCCAATACAGCAGCAGAGCGCGATGCAGTTTATGTGAATATTTCTAAGGCCAATGAGTATTTTCTTGATAAGCTAGGCCTGATTATCTCCTCCATTGCCGCCGGTGATGATGAGCTGCGCGAAGTACTCAAAAAAAATGTGCGTGTATACGAAACGAATCTCAATGCGCTACTCAATGGTGGCCAGATAAGCCTAGAACAAGATGTGATTCAAATCAGTGCGTCGAGAGGCACTAGCGCCGAGAAACTACGCGAAATAGATCGCCAATGGCTGGCACTAAAGCCCCAACTATTGACGATTGTAGAAGAACCGGCTCAGGTCGACAGTATAGTGGCTATTGCGGGTATGGAGCGCCCCATTGTGCAAGAAGTACAAGCCCCCGACAGCCTCAGCGCTGCCGACAGCCTAGGCCTCGGCGAAGTGGCCACAACGAGCGCAGTAGCCGCCAACAGCCGCACCATCAGAGTGCCCAACCCCCGTGCACAGCGGGCTTATGTATATGCTCAGGGAAACCTTGAAGAGCTTTTGACCAAAAGCCGCGAACTGACCAAAATATACGCCGGGCAACTTCGGGACAGCCAGAGCAATATCCAAGTAGTGCAGTTTATCGCCGTATTGCTCAACCTTGGTTTGCTGGCCTTTGGCGCTTTCAATATCATTATCCGCTTTATCAATCCTTTGGGCAAACTTGCTCTCACTGCCCAAGATGTTGCCCAAGGAGACGTAAATGCCAAAGTAGACTACAACCGTAACAACGAAATCGGAACACTGGCAGACAGCTTGAACCTTGTGGTAGAGAGCTTTAAGAAGTATGCAGAATTTGCTAATAATATCGGTAAAGAAAAATTTGACACCGACTTCAAAGTCAATAGCGAAAAAGATACCCTAGGATATGCCCTACTCGGGATGCGTGATAGCTTGCGTACCGTAGCCGAAGAAGACTACAAACGCAACTGGGCCAACGAAGGGTTTACACTCTTTAGCAATATCTTGCGAAATACCAGCCTAGAGATGAAGGAGCTGAGCTACGAAATCATCTCTAACCTTGTGAAATACATCGATGCAAACCAAGGTGGCTTGTTTTTGTTGATTGATGACGAAGACAGCGGGCAATCTTTCTTGGAGCTTCAGGCAGCTTTTGCCTACAACAAGCGGAAGTATGAAGACCGTACTGTGCGGATGGGGCAGGGGCTGCTAGGGCAGGCTGTGTTGGAAAAGGAAATTACCTATCTCGACAAAATCCCCCAAGATTATATCCGCATAGGCTCCGGCCTCGGCGAATCACGCCCCAGTGTGTTGTTGATAGCTCCGCTGATTTTTAACGAAAAGGTGGTTGGCGCTATCGAAATCGCCTCTTTCCAAGCCTTCAAAGACTATGAGGTGAAGTTTATCACAGAGATTTGTGAGACTATCGCCTCCACTATCTCGTCCGTAAAAATCAACGAAAACACCAAACGCCTCCTAGAGGAGTCGGAGTTGAACGCCGAGAAGATGAAGGAACAAGAAGAGGAAATGAAGCAAAACCTCGAAATCTTGGCCGCCACACAAGACGAGATGCAGCGCAACCAAGAAACCCTCGAGCAATACAAACACAGCCTAGAAGCCGAAGTACAAAACCGCACACAAGAGCTGCAAGTAAAAGAAAAGGAACTATCCAATACCTTGGTTCAGTTGCGTGGGATTATGGAGAGTACGACGGCGGGCGTGGTCGCCCTCAACCCTGCCTACGAGGTCATCTCCTACAATACCCAAATGGCTGAGCTTGTAGAGAAATTCTACCAAAACACCATCCAAGAAGGCGCACTGTGGTCAGAGGTAATTCAGAACGACGGCGAAGACTTGCTCCAGACCCTGCCCCTCTGGAAAAGCGCCCTCCAAGGCGAATCAAGCATCATCGAAACCGCCATCAGAGACCCCAAAGATACGCAAATCTACTGGTATGAGATTGTCATCAACCCTATCCAGACAGAGAGCGGGGAGCTGATTGGTGCCTCGATGTTTATCCGTGATATCAGCAACCGTAAACAAGCACAACGTGCTGTAGAGCGTACTGCCCGTATCTTGGACAACTCCACCAACGAAGTATACCTGTTCCGCGCTGACGACTACCGCTTCGTCAATGTCAACGAACGAGGCCGACGGGCTTTGGGCTATACCCTCGAAGAGCTACAAGAAATGCCTTTTTATGTGCTCGAACTATCGTTTGATAAAGAAGGCTTTGAGCAATTTGTACAACCGCTTCGTGAAGGCGATACGACCAACCTCCTTTTTGAAACCGTTTACCAACGCAAGGATGGCTCTACCTATGATGTAGAGGTGAATATGCAGCTCTTCGCAGATGAAAACCCACCTATTTTTGCGGCCATCGCACAGGATATTTCTGAACGTAAGCTCAAAGAACAAGACTTGGAAGAGGCCATCACCCGCTTCAACCTCGTAACTGCCGCCGCTCGCGAAGGGCTTTGGGAGATTTATGTCGAAAACGCCGATGAGCCACTCAGCCAAGACAACCAGTTCTGGTGGTCGCGCCAATGCAAATCATTGCTGGGCTTTGAAGACCGTGAGCTGGGCAATACCATCGATAGCTGGAGTTCACTACTGCATCCCGAAGATAAAGAACGTATCGTAACTCAGTTGGCAGCCCACATCAGCGACCGCAGCGGGCAGACTCCCTACGAGGTTGAGTATCGCATGCTGACCAAAAGCGGGGAATACCTCTGGTTCTCTTCTTCAGCGGCAACCCTACGTGATGCCGACGGTAAGGCGATGCGTATGGCCGGAGCCATCCGCGATATTAGCCGACGTAAGAAGGCCGAGCAAAACCTGCTGGAGCAAATGGCGCAAAATGAGACCATACTCAATGCCGCCTTCGACTGTATTGTAGCCATCGACATGCGCGGGCGCATCTTCTCTATCAACAAAGCCCTAGAGGATGTGTTTGGGTATGAAGAAAGCGAGCTAATAGGCAAAAATGTGAAGATACTGATGCCCGATGAGCAAGCCGCAGGCCACGACCGCCATATGAAAACCTATCACGAAACCGGTGTGAAGAAAATCATTGGCAAGGTGCGTCGTGAACACGCTCGCAAAAAGGATGGAACCATATTCCCCATCGAGATTTCTATCTCTGAAGGTAATGTAGGTAATCGCCGTTTCTATATCGGTATCTTGCGCGATATCAGCGACTTGGAGGCGCAAACCCGTGAACTCCTCTGGCAAGCACAGCGGATGGAAGCCCTCTCAGAGGTAGCCCGCGAAGGATTTGTCTTCCATCAAGGTGGCAATGTGCGCGACATCAACCTGACATTCAGCGAGCTGAGTGGGTATGGCCGCGAAGAGTTATTGGATACGCCTTTGCTGTCTTTGTTTGAAGAAGCCGACCACCGTGCCATCCAGCAACTCTTGATAGAGGACACGGCCACACCAGTACGGTTGCCCATGATTTGCCAAGACAAAACCAAGAAAATGGTCGAACTCAGCAACCGTAGCGTGGTGTTTGAGGGGGCTGTCAAAGAATATATCCTGTCTGTATATTGGCGGCAAGGCTAGTCTATTGCCATAGTCGCTAGGACAAAAACAACACAGACCATCAAGGCGCTACGACCTTTTTCGGCTGTGTTGTTTTGTTTGAGTGAATATATCCACCAAGTAACAGAGATGAGTATCATCCTAACCCCTCCCCTTCCACAGTCTTTTTATACCCGTACTGATGTGGTACAAATTGCCCGTGAATTATTGGGTAAACAACTTTTTACGCACCAAGAAGGCGTATTGACCGGCGGTATCATTGTCGAAACAGAAGCCTACTGTGGCGCCAGCGACAAGGCCTGCCACGCACATCTTAACCGGCGTACCAAACGTACGGCACCTATGTTTGAAGCTGGGGGTATCAGTTATGTTTATCTCTGTTATGGCATCCACGCCCTGCTCAACGTAGTTACTAATGTTGCCGGACAGGCCGATGCAGTCCTAATCCGTGCGATTGCCCCTACTGTAGGACTGGAGCAGATGCAAGCACGTAGAGGCTTGGCTAAAATAAGCCCCAAGTTGACTGCCGGCCCCGGCATACTCTCACAAGCATTGGGAATCCGGACAGCTCAAAACGCCCAAATAATGTATGCTCCTACCCCTGAAGCAGAAGTCCAACTATGGATTGCCGAAGGCGAACCTATCAGGCCTGAACAAATAGTGGCCGGCCCAAGAGTTGGAGTAGCTTATGCGCAAGAAGATGCATTATTGCCTTGGCGTTTCTGCCTCAAAGGTAGCCCTTGGGTTAGTCCTGCCGTGCCTAAATACAATTAGACAGCTGATAATCAAAATTTTATACTGTTTTGGAACACGACCTACTCGCATTGGCTCAAGCCCAAGCCCAGCTACAAGCCCAAGTACATATCCCCCCTGCCGGGCAGGGTTTTGTACCACAAATCGACAGCCTATTACTGACCTTGGATGTACAATACAAAGACGATGAGGCTTTTGTGGCAGGTGATTTTCAGTACTACGACGGCCAGTGGCTCTATACCTTGGTAACACAGCTTACGGTAGGGTTTCCGTATGTTTCGGGCTATTTTTGCTTTCGAGAAGGGCCTGTACTCCAAGCTTTTTATGACCGTGTGTTGCAGGCCGGCTACCTCCGACCTGATATCCTGTTGGTAGATGGGCACGGCATCGCACACCCGCGTGGGCTGGGGGTGGCTTCGTGGTTGGGTATTCATACAGGGCAGCCCTGTGTGGGAGTAGCCAAGCGGGCACTATTACGTTATGAGGGGCAGCTAGCCGAAGATATGGGCAGCACCTTGCCGCTGCTCGACAGTGAAGACGGGACAACGGTAGGTTATGTAGTCCGTACTCAGGCTAGTGTCAAACCGCTGTTTGTCAGCCCTGGGCACTTGGTCAGTGTTGATCAAAGTTTGGATTTGCTCCAGCACCTACAAGGCAGCTACCGCCTGCCTGAGTGTATCCGTCGCGCCGACCAAGCCGCAAGGGCTTTTGCTGTTAGGCGTGAAGGCGATTATGACATCATCTGAGCATAAGGGGGCAACATCGCTTCTTCAAATACCCACTTGCCCGAGTCATTCTGGATGGCCGTTAACCAACGAAGCCCATTGGTCAAACAAATCACTTGGGCTTGTAACTTGGCCTGATAGGTCAGTGCTTGGTGCAGGGTGCTTTCGGATAAAGGTATTTCGGGTGCTTTGCACTCTATCAGTACCCAAGGTTGGGTAGTTTGGGGATGATACAGCACCACATCCGTGCGCAATTGCTTGATGCCATAGCGCAAGCCGCGCTCTACTTGTACCCAACCTTGGGGGTAGCCCAAGCCCTGAATTAGGTATTGGAGCGTTTGCTGACGCACCCACTCTTCGGGCTGAAGAGAGACATATTGCTTGCGGATTATATCCCACACATATAGGCCTTGGGGGCGACGCTGAAGGCGCAAATCATATAAGGGAAATATCCAGGCTGGATCTTGATTGCTTGACATAAAGAAAACAATTATGAAAAAGCAACTTAATCATTTGCACCCAAAACTGCAATCAATAGCTAAGGAAACAGTCACGCCACTGGACATTTTTCAAATCCCACCGCTGTACCCAATCACAATTGGTTTGGGAAATCTGCGCACTGAAAATCTTTGATAATCAAGGAAATCAAATCCTGTAAATCTCCAAATCTTGTGAATCTTGGTATAAAACTATAGGCTAAGTCTCATTTTAGTCCCAAAAGAGCACCCAGCTTGTTTCGGAGCTGGAGCTCCGAGCTACTTTTCCAAAAACACACCGTGGTTTGTAAAACAGTATTATTCCTCTTTGTGCATCCAGTACATCAGTTCTACTTCTTCATCAAAATAGTGTACTTCGAGGTTTTCATTTCCCAAACCACTCATTGCCTTGGCCATAGAAGCCCGCGTGTTGAGGTCTGGGCTAACCAGAACTCCTACCTTGCGCTGCCCTTTTTCGACGGCGTAGCGGAGCACATTCTCAGCAGTCCATTGACGTAAGGCAGGGCTGATGACAAAGTTCTTGAGCTTGCGCGCATCTATGATTACATTCACTGGGCGGTATAAATCTATGGCTTTCAGATAGTTGATGGATACTTTTCTGAATTCTTCTTCGGTGATTTGTGTACTCTCAGCACGCCAGCGCATTTTGAAAAGCTTTTGATCAGCTAGATACACAAACTCATAATATCGAGATAGGTTATTTTGTTGAGTGCCCATAGTAGTTTGCAAGTTTGAGGTTGTTGAAAATACAGTAGTTTGTTTGTATTGCATATCATTCGCAATGATACTTGAGTAATATTACTCTGTGTTTCGCAGGAATGTTGCTTCACTCCGGTATTTGTTCGATAAAACGGGCACTCGTTTCGGTCAATGTTGATTCAGAGGAGATAAGGGCGCGACAGGCTCTAAGAAGGTTTTAGTCCATTCTAGGCCTGTCAAACCATTGGTAAGCTTGAGCAATATTATCAAAATATTGGGTGTCAAACCAAGCGCCTTCCCGTTCTTCCATCGCTTGTTCTACAGAGAGTTGCGTTACCAAATCAGTATTGACAATATAAGCCACCCTCCGTTGTCCTGCTTTGTATACCCTTGGGAACACCGTACTGGCTGACCATTGTTGCTCCTCTGGAGAGATGATGTAATTTAGTTCCCTCAAATCAATCAATACATTGGGGCAGCGGTATTGCTCCACAAAATCAACATACAACAACGAAAGTTGTTTGAACTCGCTCTTGGTCATTCTGGCGCTCTCGGCTAACCATTTAAGCGTAATAAGCCTTTGTGGAGCTGAGTAGTTTAGCTCTCCATATCGCAATAATGGATGACTAGGTGTTGGCTTCATCATCATTAAGCTCGGATTAGTGATTTTTGGTGCTTTATATAACTTTCGCTACTCCCTTTTGCATAGCTACCCCCTTTTATGGATGAGAAAAATTGTACTAGGTATTAGGCTTCCAAGTACATAAAAGCACTTTTTGGGCAGCATCCCAGCGCCACTCCACCTACTCAACAGTGTATAGTGGATGTGATATTTTTCTGACTTTTATAAAGTTACTGCTTTGTCTTGATAATTCCAAAGGCTGATACTGATTTTCTTGTTTGAGGTATTTGCCTGCCAACATCTGATATTTTTGTAGCAGGTTTTCAAAAATCAAGGGCTTAGGTTTGAAGCCAATACGATTATTTGCCTAATTTTGCTGTCTACCTATCGGTTTTGCATTTTTAAGTTTGAATTAGACCTCTATGCTTCGTACTCATACTTGCGGCGAACTACGCCTCACTCATATTGGCCAAGAAGTAACGCTCTGTGGCTGGGTTCAGCGTGTGCGCGACAAAGGCCGCGTACTTTGGGCGGATCTACGCGACCGCTATGGCCTTACCCAGCTCCAAGCCGAAGAGGGCATCAGCAGCCCCGAAATCATTGCGCAAATGCGCTCCCTTGGGCGCGAGTTTGTCATTGCGGCTACCGGCACGGTAATAGAGCGCATTTCCAAAAACCCTGACATGCCTACCGGCGACATCGAAATCAAGGTCAGCCGTATCGAAATCTTAAATGCGGCCAAAACCCCACCCTTTTTGATAGAAGACGAAACCGACGGCGGAGATGAGCTGCGGATGCAATACCGCTACCTCGACCTGCGCCGCAATGCCGTCCGCCGCAACTTAGAGCTACGCCACCGCCTCAACATCGAAACCCGCAAGTACTTAGATGGCTTGGGCTTTATAGATGTAGAAACACCTGTACTCATCAAATCTACACCCGAAGGCGCTCGCGACTTTGTAGTGCCCTCTCGGATGAACCCCGGAGAGTTTTACGCACTGCCCCAGTCGCCTCAGACTTTCAAGCAGCTCCTGATGGTATCGGGCTTCGACCGCTACTACCAACTCGTAAAGTGCTTCCGCGATGAAGACCTTCGCGCCGACCGGCAACCTGAGTTTACCCAGATAGACTGTGAGATGGCTTTTGTAACACAGACCGATATTTTGCAGACTTTTGAAGGGCTGACCAAGCACCTCTTCCGTGTGGTAAAAGGCATTGACCTGCCCGACTTTGCCGTAATGCCTTACAGCGAAGCGATGGAATATTATGGCTCTGACAAGCCTGACACGCGCTTCGGGATGCGCTTTGTCAACCTAAATGCCCTTACCAAGGGCAAGGGCTTCCCAGTGTTTGAGCAGGCCGAGCTTGTGGTGGGGATTTGTGCCCAAGGAGCGGCAGAGTACACCCGCAAGCAGCTCGACGACCTGACCAAGTTTGTTCAGCGTCCTCAAATCGGTGCTAAAGGCCTCGTGTATGTCAAATACAACACCGATGGCAGCCTCAAATCGTCGGTAGATAAGTTTTATAACCCTGAAGACTTGCGCACTTGGGCAGAGGCCATGCAGGCTCAACCTGGCGACCTGATGCTCATCCTTGCAGGAGAGGACAAGGCCACCCGCAAACAACTCAATGAGTTGCGTCTCGAAATGGGCAGCCAACTAGGCCTGCGCCCCCGCGACCAGTACTCCGTACTCTGGGTAACGGACTTCCCACTACTCGATTGGGATGAGGAAACGCAACGCTGGCACGCCATGCACCACCCCTTCACCTCGCCCAAGGCCGAAGACCAAGCCCTGCTCGATACCGACCCCGGCGCAGTGCGCGCCAATGCGTATGACCTGGTCATCAATGGGGTAGAGGTAGGCGGTGGTTCTATCCGTATCTATCAGCGGGAGCTGCAAGAAAAAATGCTTGCCCTCCTTGGCTTTAGCCCCGAGGAGGCACGGGCGCAGTTTGGCTTCTTGATGGATGCTTTTGAGTATGGTGCGCCGCCACACGGGGGGATTGCCTTTGGCTTTGACCGCCTTTGTGCCTTGATGGGCGGGGTAGACTCTATCCGCGATTTTATCGCTTTCCCAAAAAATAACGCTGGGCGTGATGTGATGATTAACTCGCCCTCGCCTATAGCCCCTGAGCAACTCGACGAACTACACATAGGTCTTAAAAAAGGGTAAATGTTACCCACACTATAGCGGATGTTGGGTGTTTTTCCCCAACTAGATATTCCGAAACCCACGGCTAACACCGTGGGTTCTTTGTTCTAACGCCACTGACTGCGTCCCCACAGGGATTTGGCCACGAATGTGCGGATTGTGGTGGTATGCATACCTAATTCAACATATTATTCATTGTTGATAGAGCGCACCTTCGAAAGACCAAGTCTTATCTCATCCATTATGGGCTTGGCAACAACTCCTACTTGTTTTACAAACCTCTCCTGCGCAACCGACCGCACTTGAAAGCTATCCGCCGCCGAGACCTTTGTGAGTCCATTTTCTTGATTAGGCACTAGTTTTATCATCCAAGGGGCGATTTCATATCTATCCTTCCAATCGGTTATGGGCACAATAATTTTGAGCGGCAATCTCCCAAGTGCGTCGTCGTTCACTATGACAGCAGGTCTTATCTTTTTAATCTCGGCTCCTAGTGTTGGGTCAAGATTTATCAACCATATCTCACCTTGTTTCATAAAAGCTTTCAAAATCAAGACCGCTAAATGCAGTCAGCTCGGTGTCGTTGAGATAATCTCCATACAGTGCGTCTGCTGCTTTTTTCATCTCCTCTGCCTCCTCCTCTTTTCGCATTAAGTACATTGAGCGCTCAATCACATAAATTCGCTTTTTGAGAGGTAGTTTCTGAATTTCTTTGATGAGTTCCTGAGTTTCCATAGCAAATGATTTATTGTACGAAAATGATAGTCTCCCCTCTTTTTCAATACTACAAATCTCTCTCCAAAAAAACAAGGCTCTACCCCGCCGCGAGGCCTTGATATGATGCCTGATATTTGGCCCCGAATGTGTGGATTGTATTTTGCCACACCTGACTGCATCCCCACAAGTGCAGGCGGATACCTTCGTCTATTTCCATACCGTACAGCCAAGCCCGATGATCTGGTTGTCGGTTTGGAGCTGGTGCAATACGGTGGTATCTTCGGCTGTTGTGGTTTGGGTGTATGTGCTGACAATCTGTTGGTGAAGCAGCGCTTCAGCTTTGTAAAGCAGGTCAAGGGTTTGGAGTTGGCGATCGGTAAAGGTAGCAGCGATGGGGTTGAGCAACCAATGGGCAAAATAGGCGTTGTTGGCGTGTTGATTAGGGTCTAGTTGGTGCCAATGGACGGTGTATTGAGCGCTGTTTGGGGTTTCGGCAGCTTCGGACAGGGGGCGCAACTTGCGCATAAGCGGGGGTAGGGGCGCAAAAGGAGGCTCAAATACAAAGCGCATCACGGCTTCGGGTAGGGCAATCATCTTGCGGCTGTGGGTGTCCATCACGGCCCAGACACTGGTGGCCTCGGCCAAGAGCTGGCCGCTATGGGCTGCGGTAACCCTAAAATCTCTGTAAAAAAAGTATTTGTCTTGCCGGACAGGGTAGGTATCTACACATACGGCAGTCCCCATCAGGGGCATTTCGTGGAGTTGCATGTACATTCGAGAGAGCACCCAAGTAAGCCCCTGTTCCAGTAGGTGGTCTACAGCGATGCCCAAATGCCATACATGATTGGCGGCGGCCTCTTGGAGGTAGTTCATCAGGTGATAAGGACTTAGGCGGCGCGAGGGGTCGGTTTCGTAGCTACGCACCGTAAAGTGCTCTTGGTAATGGCGTGGGAGCAGGGTGGGGTCTGTCATGAATGGTAGGGGTGATTCATTGAACCAAAAAACAAGCCCAAGCTAAAGAAGATTCGTAGCAATTGCAATTTTATACCAAGATTCACTTGGTTTGAGGATTTACAGAGTTTTATTTTCTTGATAATTAAGAATTTTCTATTCCCCAAACAAGCCATTGGACACTTCCACACCAAATCCATTAATTTCTCTTTGGGCGTGTATGGTGGCGGTATTGAGCCAAGTCAAAAAAAGACATAACACAAGACTTAAAGTCAAGGTGTGGGAGTGTGTATACATCGTATGTTTTGATTTTAGGGGCAAATACGTTTTGGTTTGTAGATTTGTGCGCAGCTGTTGTGTGGGGGAGTTGTACTAAAGACCGTGGGACTTGATGAGTGCGCCCATATTGTCTACCAATCCCCTTACTTAGTTCATAAAACCAGAGACCACACTCTTGAACACTTTTGGTTTTTGTCGCTGCTACACTCATTTTGACCTCCGGCTTTGTGGCCAAGGCACAAACAACTACACCCTGCCGCATCACTTGATACCGACAGGGTGAACAGAAGCCGCCAAGGTGGTAAACTTACAACATCCGAATAGTTTGTAGCGCCTCTATTGCCTCAAAATAATAGCTTGGCCAAAGCTCATCTACTTGTTGGTAGAGCGTGAGGACTACAATCACATCTTCAAAGTTGGCATTAGTCAGGTAGTATGCGCACACCCACGTACTCTCACCATCTTCATCAGCTGGCGTGGTGATTTCCTTTTTCATACAAGGGATACCGTTGACCTCTGCACCTTCTGTTTTTGCTTGTGCGACCAAGTGGCGGTATTTGGAGCCAACCTCTTTTCTGAGGAAATCATCAATAGCGTCTAGGGTTTTATCATAATCAGTAGATACGCCAAAGCTACGGATAGAGATGAACCCATAGGGCAGCCGAGGTGCGGAGAAGGTGTACACTTCCTTGTCTTTATCTATCTTCCATCCTTCGGGTGGTTTGATTCCGAGACCAAACATCTTGGTTTCTTTTTGTGCATATAGACTTGCGCCCGAGGCCAATATCCAAAAACAAAAAAAGGCACTGAATAGGGGGAGATAATTTTTAGGACGGTGTGTTTGCATAGTTGTATCAATTAAAATAAGTTCTATGTGTGTTTATCATTCGCTTTAACGGCCACTGGCGGGTCGTTAGTTGTACTATCACAGAGCCGTTTTGTGTAGTCGCTAGATGGCTTTGCAAACAACCTTTATCTGGGCGCTAGTCCTTATTAGACAGATACTCACAGGTTAAAACTGTGGATTAAGCCTCATTGTACCCCAAAATGCGGCCTCAGCTTGTCTCGCTCGGCGCTAGCGCTTCGAGCTACTTTTCCAAAAATGTCCAGTGGCGTTACAGGCGCTAGTCCTTTCAAAAAATCGTACCTTTGGGGAGCTATATACGTTTCAACCTTTTGAGCGATGTCTACCTCAAAAACTTACCATATTTTTTGTTATGACCTCATCAACTAATCAAAACACCAGCCATATCCTTGTATTGGGGGGCGGCGAGAGCGGCTTTGGGGCTGCGTTGCTGGCTCACCACCGTAAGTTTCAGGTGCTCCTATCAGACAAGGGGCGCTTGCAGTCAAAATATCGGGAGCCGCTTGCAGAGGCCGGGATTTTGTTTGAAGAGGGTACACACACCCTAGCCGAACAATGGCTGCGCCAAGCCCAAGAGGGGCAGATACAGCTCGAAATCATCAAAAGCCCGGGTATTCCTGACAAAGTGCCGCTCATACAGCAGGCCTTGGCCATAGGTATCCCCATTATTTCGGAGATAGAGTTTGGGGCACGTTATACTCAAGCCATCATCGTAGCCATAACGGGAAGCAATGGCAAAACCACGACCGCCACCCTCATTCACCACCTGATGCAGCAAGCTGGGCTGTCAGTAGGGTTAGGGGGTAATATCGGGGAAAGCTTTGCCAAGCAGGTCATTGACGACCCTTACCCTTATTGGGTGCTCGAAGTAAGCAGTTTCCAGCTCGACAACTGCTTCCAGTTTCGACCCAAGGTAGCCGTGTTGCTCAACATCACCCCCGACCACCTCGATCGCTACGACTATGTGTTTGAGCGCTATATCGATTCTAAGTTCCGCATCTGCCAAGCCCAACAGGCCGACGACTATTTTATCTACTCCTTTGAAAGCAAACCTATTGTAGATACCATACGGCAACGTGGCGACCTCGAACCCTATGCCTTGCCTTTTATGATTGATAAGCCAGAGGCCGCCAGCCCTACAAATCGTGCCTTTGTGGCCGATGGGCAGATTATAGCCAATGTAACCCTCCACGCCGAGCAATCGAAATTTAGCTTCCCCGTCAATGAATTAACGATCAAGGGTAAACACAATTTGAGCAATGCGATGGCGGCCATCTTGGCCTGCCAAGCCTTAGATGTGAAACCCGAAAAAATTGTAAAGGGTCTCAAAACTTTTCGTACCATCGAGCACCGCCTCGAAGAAGTGGCTACTATCCGTGGGGTCAAATTTTATAATGACTCCAAAGCTACCAATGTTGATGCCGTATATTATGCCTTGGAAGCTTTCGCCCGACAAAAAGGCAAAATTATCTGGATAGCGGGCGGCACTGACAAAGGCAATGATTATGCGCCGTTGCTGCCCCTAGTGCGCGGGGCAGTCAGTACCTTGGTGTGTCTTGGGCTAGATAATGAGAAACTGGTAGAAACCTTTAGCCCACACATTCCCCACGTACACCAAACCACCCACATCAGCGAGGCCGTCAGTATGGCCTATGCCGCCGCCCAACCCGGCGATATCGTGTTGTTGTCTCCGGCTTGTGCCAGCTTCGACTTGTTTAAAAATTATGAAGACCGAGGTCGCCAGTTTAAGCAGGCCGTTAAGGCGCTCTACAAGCGCCAAGGGGAAACAGACATCTGAGGTGTGTGATTATCCCCCCCCTCCTCCAAAGACCTCCTGTTTTGGGAAGGGGGGAGATTTAGGCTAACGCTCCATTTCGTAAGCTATTACCCAATCTATGGCCTCTTGTTTATCCTCAAAAAACATCACAACAAAGTTTTTATCAGCCGAAACTACCGGTGCAATCAATTGTTATTCGGCCAATTGGGAAATCATATCTTTAAAAAGTACAATGACCGAAGCTACCGCGTGTCCGGGCAGTTAATCAAAAATATACTGATTGACCCAATCCTATAAGTCAGGCGTAACCGGAAATCCCATCTCTTATTCATCTACCACTATTTTGTGGACTTCGTGCTTGAGCAGTAGCGCCAAATAATTCAAAAACTCTCTGCAGTCTGTCTAAAAACTAGTTTTGGTGAAGATAGCAAAAAGCCAAGAAAAATCCATAGCTTAGGGAATGAAATTTATACTTGGTAAAAACAGGGCTACTTACAGCCTTACTGCTCCCCTTGAGGAGCTGGTATCTCCTGACAATTGACAATGTGGTGCGGCGCATAGACCTTTTTGTAGAGAGTTTAGACTTAGCTCCTTTGGGCTTTTTTGGCTAATTTTAAGCCACTTATAGGAAATAATTTTTGTATTTTTCAAAGTATTCGTACCAAATATGCGTCTCGCTACGAGCTGGTATAGCCTTGGTACAGCGTGTTTTAATGGGTTTTTAGATAGATTGACGTAACATAACACTAAACCAATGGATATCAAAACAATACAAGCACAACTACGGGAGCTCTTCCCTACTTTTACCGAAGTCCCTGATACACAATTGGCTTGGCTGGCAGCCAAATCGGAGTTAAACACATTGGCCGAAGGTGATTATCTCTTCCGCAAAGGAGAAGCAGCCACACATATGTACTGCCTACTACAGGGTAGTCTCAACCTTTTCCTGTCCCAAGGAGGCAAACAACGCATTGTCGGTAATTACAAAGTTGGTAAAATCACAGGGGTACTCCCCTACTCTCGTGTCAAAGAAACGCTTGGCGACCTCAAAGCCGCCGAGGCGACCCTTGTCTTGCAACTACACCGCGACCACCTCCCCGAAATGATCCAACACCACCACGAGCTCACCCAGAGCCTCGTGCATCTGATGACCTCCCGCGTGCGTGAGTTTGCCCAACAACAAACGATGAACGAAAAACTGATGGCTTTGGGTAAGCTCTCGGCGGGGCTTGCACACGAACTCAACAACCCCGCTGCAGCCATTGTGCGTAGCGCGCAAGCGCTCCAAAAGCACCTCCACGCCCAGCCCGAAAGTTTCAAACAAACCATCGCCATCCGCCTAGAGCCAAACGTCATCGACCAAGTCAACAATCTCCTTTTTGCTAAAATCAGCCCCACTGCGCTACGCCCTCGGCTGAGCCTGCTTGAGAAAAACGCCCTAGAAGACGATCTAGCCGACTGGCTCAGCCAACACCAAGTAGTTGATGCCTTCGAGCTGGCCGAAAACTTAGTGAACTTTGGGTTTACATTAGCTGACTTGGAGCAAATTTGGGCCTGTACCGGAAGCGCCTACTTTGCCCCTGTTATCCGTTGGATTCAGAACAACCTCATCACCGAAAAAATGGTGGCCGAAATCCACGAAGCCTCACAGCGGATTGCTGCCCTGATACAATCTGTCAAACGCTATTCGTATATGGACAGAGATGCTGACGTACAGGAGGTCAACGTAGTGGAAGGCTTGCGCAATACCTTGGTGATGCTGGGGCATAAGCTCAAAGCCGCACAAATTACGGTTGTGGAACGGTTTGATCCTCAAGCCAACACTGTGCGAGGGTTCCCTGGAGAGCTCAACCAAATTTGGACCAACCTCATCGACAATGCCATTGATGCGATGGCAGACAGCCCCCAAAAAACGCTCGAAATCCAGACTAGACGAGAGGGGGAGGTTGTCAAAGTGATTGTAAAGGACTCGGGCAAGGGTATTCCTGTCGAAATCCAAAACCAAGTGTTTGAACCCTTCTTCACGACCAAAGGTATCGGCCAAGGTACTGGACTTGGGCTTGATATTGTCCAGAAGGTAGTCCAACAACACGATGCCACCATCCAGCTTCACTCCCAGCCAGGCAACACCAGCTTCGAGGTTTGTTTTCCACCACAGGCGAGTACACAAGATGATACAGACACTAAACACTAGGGGCTTTAGGTAAAATTTCGTACTTTTCTGAAAAAACCGCCACAGGCATACCTCTATGAAGCAGCCCATCATTTTTTCTGTCGACGATGACCCACAGGTACTTCAGGCCATCAACCGCGATTTGCGCAGCCAGTACCGCCAAAAATACCGCATTATGGCCACCGATTCGGCACAAGAGGCGCTTGAAGCACTGCAAGCCCTCAAGAACAAAGGCGAGCAGGTGGCGCTCTTACTCTCTGACCAGCGGATGCCACAGATGCAAGGCATCGATTTTTTGGAACAGGCCAAGCGCCTCTACCCCGAAGCCAAGCGTGTGCTCCTAACGGCCTACTCCGATACCGATGCGGCTATCAAGGCCATCAATGATGTGCAGCTTGACTACTATTTGCTCAAACCTTGGGATCCACCCGAAGAAAAACTCTACCCCGTTTTACAAGACTTGCTCGACGATTGGGAGGCGCAATACATCCCCGAACTCAGCGGTGTGAAGGTAGTAGGCTACCAGTTTTCGCCCCAATCGCATAAGCTCAAAGACTTCTTACACGCCAACCTTTTCCCCTACCACTGGCTGGACTATGAAACCCAGCCCGATGCCCAGGCGCTCATTCAAAGCAATGGGATTGCGCCTCAGGAGCTGCCTGTCATATTTTTTGAAGATGGTACATTCTTGCGCAACCCGGCGCTGCCTCAGGTAGCACAACAAATTGGTCTCAAACCCGATGCATCGGCGGCTGTATACGATGTGGCCATCATCGGGGCGGGGCCTGCGGGTTTGGCTGCTGCTGTGTATGGCGCATCGGAGGGCTTACAAACCCTGCTCATCGACCGTCGTGCGCCTGGAGGGCAGGCAGGCACAAGCTCCCGCATCGAAAACTACCTCGGCTTCCCCACCGGTCTGAGCGGCGCCGACCTTGCCCGCCGCGCCATCACCCAAGCCACCCGCTTCGGCGCAGAGTTTTTGTCGCCCAGGCAAGTGGTCAGCATCCAGCGCCACGAAAACCTCAAACAAATTACCTTCGACGACGGCCAGCAGCTCTACACCAAGAGCATCGTCATCGCTACGGGGGTAGACTACCGCCAGCTCGATACCCCGGGCATTGCGCAGTTTACGGGAGCAGGCATCTACTATGGCGCAGCCACCACAGAGGCTGCCAGCTGCAAAAACAGTGAGGTATATGTGGTAGGAGGTGGCAACTCTGCCGGACAGGCAGCGATGTATCTGTCTAAGTTTGCCCAAAGGGTTCACATCCTCATCCGGCGCGAAGACCTGAGCAGCACGATGTCTTCGTACTTGATAGACCAAATCAACAACACCGAAAATATCCAAGTACTCCCCTTTACCGAGATTACAAAGGCCGAAGGAAAAGAACAACTCGAAACCCTGATACTCTATAACCACCAAACCAACACCAACCAACAAGTAGTGGCCAAGGCACTTTTTATCTTCATCGGTGCCAAACCTTATACCGACTGGCTGGGAGAGGAGGTGCTCAAAGATACCAAGGGGTTTGTCTACACTGGGCGCGACCTGCTACTGCACGCGGGCTTCAAAAAACTTTGGAAACACCCCCGCGACCCCTACCTGCTCGAAACCAGTACTCCGGGTATTTTTGCCGCCGGTGATGTTCGCTCAGGGGCGATGAACCGTGTGGCTTCTGCTGTAGGTGAAGGCTCTATGGCCATCAGCTTTGTACACAAGTACCTGACGGAAATATAAACCCACATCGCTCAATGAAAAAATCAATAAGCCCACTGTTCCAAAAACTGAACTTCAAAAACCATCCCGCCATCTTGGCGCTCTACGCTCCTGAGTCGATGAGCGAAGAACTCGCCGCTATCAGCGCCCACACTCCGGTACATACCCAAGTGGCTGCACTTGAGGAAATCGCCTTTGCCCTAGTATTCGTCACTACACAAGAGACGATTACCCAAACCATAGAAGCCATAGCCCCCAAACTAGTGGGCGACGCGGTGCTGTGGTTTTGCTACCCCAAGGGGACATCCAAAAAATATCGTTGTGATTTCAACCGCGATACTGGATGGGAAGTACTGGGACAATACGAACTCGAAGGTGTGCGTCAAGTAGCTATTGACGAAAACTGGAGTGCACTGCGCTTCCGAAAAGTAGCCTACATCAAAACCCTTAGCCGTACCAAGCTCAAACCCATCTCTGAATCGGGACGCAAAAAAGCAGCGGAGTGATACGCTCCACCTGTGTATATAAGGGGTGGGAAAAATAGCCTATCTACCGGGGATTTGAGACTAACAGCGGGGCGGTCTCTTGGTGTAATTTTGTAGTATACTATTATGATTACATCATTCTATTAATCCCTTGAAATTATGCACATTGTACGTAGTGTCTTGACGCTGATTATTCTAGCTTCGCTCTTATTTCAATATCGCTATCTGCTCATTCCTGAGGCTTTGGCAGGCGATGAAGGTATCCATTTTTTTGAAGGAAGCATCAAAGAAGCAGTTTCCGAAGCAAAAAAAGACAACAAATTGGTCTTCATCGATGTGTATGCTACTTGGTGCGGCCCTTGTATACGGATGAAAAAAACCAGCTTCCGCAGTGTTGCTGTTGGACAGCTGTACAACCAACATTTTATCAATATTGCCATTGATGGAGAAACTCCCGAAGGAGCTAAAGTTATTAAACAATATGGTGTGCAAGCCTATCCTACCTTACTTTTTATTGATGCAGAGGGTAAATTAGTTGGTAAATCGGTAGGGTTCCAAGGGGAACAATCCTTGCTTTCTATTGGGCAACAAGCATTGGTACAAACACGTTAGCAAAGGTGTTATCCCTTGTTATTCAACTTATTGCTTTATTATTCTATGAACATTCCTGCCTATTGTCAAGAAGACCTCATCCGCCTGCGTCAATTGATTGCTTTGCTTACCGTTGAACAATACCGGCAGCCGTGTGAGTGGCTCTCACAAGCTACTATTGGCCAACACATCCGCCATATACTCTCTTTTTATGATTGTGTGTTGCGGCAGATGCCTAAAGGGTGTATTTGCTATGATCAGCGCAATCGTGATATCCGATTAGAGCACAACCCCTCTTTTGCGATTCATATTCTTGAGCAACTGTTGCCTTTGCTTCAATATTATCAAGAAGATCAGGATCTACAGTTGACAGCCAGCTATGCCCCTACTATGGAGGCGCAAGAAGAGGCGTATTGTTCAACCAGCTATTTTAGAGAATTATCCTATTGTTTGGAGCACAGCGTCCACCACCAAGCACTCATCAAGATAGGGCTGCGCGAACAATCCTTACTTTTATTGATTGATGAAGCCTTTGGGGTCGCTGCCGCTACCCTTCGTTACCAAACTACAAGCAATTCGTGAGACCACAAGTAATCAACCGATCCTCCACAGGGTATGCGCTTGTGTTGGCTTGGCCTAAAACCTATTGCAAACAAGCCGGCAGCTGGTACGATGGGTTAATGCGCCTTGTGGGTTTCAATCAGGCGTATTATTATCAGGTAGGGCATTCGGCCATTGTATTGATAAAAACTAGCACTGGCAGCTGCCACTATTTTGATTTTGGCAGATACCATTCGCCTTTGGGTTATGGGCGGGTGCGCGATGCAGAGACCGATCCCGAGCTATCCATCGAGCATTTGGTACAAGCAGCCTTGCCTGATCGACAAGACCTGCTCCCTGTGTTAGAAGTCCTACAACAAAACTCCGCCTGCCACGGATCGGGTGTACTGATGGCGGCCTGTGTGCCTATTAATTTTGAAGCAGCCTATTTTGTAGCCAAAACATACCAGCAAGATAGTCCTCTACGCTACGGGCCTTTTATTGCCGGGGGCACCAATTGTTCAAGGTTTGTTCGTAAGGTATTGTTAGCCGGAACCCTGTCGTCGAAATTATGGTGGCAATTACAACTACCACACCATCGGTATCCAACCCCTTTGGGCTTGGTGAAGGCCGCCGGAGGGCAAAATATCCATACAATCGGTGGCGGCTTCCCCGTAATAAAGCCGGTATTGCCTCACTCAGCGCTCCACAACATCCTAAACCCTCCTCTTAGGCCTGATAATGTACCTCCGTCAGCCCAATGGCTTGCGGGCGAAGGCGCAGGTTCTTGGTATGATTTGTCTGAGACACAAATTAAAGGTGAATATCGTTTACAGCGTTTTGATGCCTCAGGTATTTTGGAAAGCCAGACCTACCATGTTGGCTCATACCACTTCGACAGCAGCAAGCCCTACCAGATAGGCTACCTCTCTCACGCACAGCGGGTTTTGGTATTGCAAAACCACCAACGCTACTATCTTTTCAACATCAGCCAAAGGACTACACCTATACATACTGCCGACATGTACCTTGACGGAACTTACACAGGCAACCCCTCGTACCCACAATAACCTTGTTGGCATCATTCACTCACCAAAATATTTAGTAATCATATGATTTATCGCGGTTCTTCAGGAGAATATCTTGAAATTACAAACATTGATGCCAGCAATAGTACATTACTAGAAGAAATCCCAAGCAGCAGCTTAACCATTGTCTGGTTTGAAAGAGGTGAGAATGTACTAGAGGTAGATGCCGTTCGGCATATCTTTGAAGCACAACAGGTAGTCTGCCTAACAGAATTTCATAGAATAAAAGTAAAACACATAGAAAAAGCACGAATGATTCGCTTCAACCGCGCTTTCTATTGTATTATCCATCACGATAGCGAAGTTGGATGCAAAGGAGTCCTGTTTTTTGGGGCATCCACCTTGCCAAAATTCAAGATTTTGGAGGCTTCCCGCGATACTTTCGAAACAGTATACAAAGTATTTTGCTTGGAAATGGAGTCCAGAGACGAGCTACAGCTCGAAATGCTGCAAATGGTTCTCAAGCGGTGGCTGATTCTTTGTACGAGAGCTTATAAAGAACAAACCTCTACCGAAGTACTCGAACCAGCCCAACACGACTTGATTCGAGCGTTTAATTTTTTAGTCGAGCAGCATTTTCGTACCAAACATACCGTAGCGGCTTATGCCGATTTATTGCATAAATCTCCCAAAACGCTAGCAAATGTATTTGCCAAAATTTCAGATAAAACACCCTTGCAGTTTATTCAAGAACGGAAAATGCTCGAAGCCCGGCGACTGTTACGTTATACAGACAAGAGTGTCAAAGAAATAGCCTATGAAATTGGGTTTGAAGATATTCAGACCTTTAGCCGTTTTTTTAGGAATAAAGAGGGCTGTGCACCCACGGTGTATCGAGAAGGTACTCAAGGAAAAAATGAGACTGATTGGGGTAATTTAGCCTAACTTCTACTGTAACAGTTGTCATAATTTTGCAGTGTTAGTTGATTTACACCCCCTAAAAATTATTTTGTCATGCTACAGTTCACCGTACCTACCAAGGCCGACGTATCGGCCAACAACCAAGCCATTTTTGACAATCTCAATAAGGGTTTGGGCTTTGTGCCTAATTTATATGCAACGCTCGCCTACTCCAACACAGCACTAGAAGCTTATCTACAGTTTCAGAGTGCGCCTACAAGTTTTTCCAAAAAAGAAAAAGAGGCCATCAACCTTGTGGTAAGTCAAGTCAACGGCTGTCAATATTGCCAAGCGGCACACACGGCTTTGGGCAAAATGAATGGCTTCAATGATGAGCAAATTCTAGAGCTACGCAAAGGTATCGCCTCTTGGGATAGCAAAACAGACGCACTCGTACGATTGGCCAAAGAGGTTACAGAGAAAAAAGGCAACCTAAGTGGTGATGCTTTACAAAGCTTTTTTGACGCTGGATATACCAAGGCACATTTGATAGATTTGGTGCTGTTGATAGCAGATAAGATTGTGATGAACTATGTTCACAATATCACCCAAGTACCTATTGATTTTCCAGAAGCCCCTGTGTTATAACTTCTAGGCCTCACGCTTACCCCTCCGGCTGACGATGGGTTAAATCCTATCCTTCTTCCGTGAGGGGTATTTTTATAGGCTTTAGGCCTTTTTTAGCAACATAGTTGCAGTAACATAGGCGGGAAAAACAATATTTTTTAAACCCACTGTAGTTGCGACACCATAGGGAGGCTAAGGGTATCGCTCCTCTGGGGCTTTTTTTATACTAAACGCCACCAGACATTTTCCAAGTCCTACTGTGGGTCAGGTCTCCTTTTATCCTCTTATTATTGACACATATTTAACCACAAAGCGCGCAAAAAATCATCCATATTTCAGACTTTTTTGGCGCCTGTCTGGTAGCGTGTGTTGGGTTTGGTGATTGTTACAGGAACAACGCAAACAGCCTCTACCTCCCCAAGCCCAACAAAGTCTCCACGATGGCCTCTGCGGCTTGCGGGCGGGCCAATTGGGCGATGTTTTGGCTTAGCTCGGCTTGGCGGGCTTTGTCTTGGAGTAGGGCAAGGGTTTGGGGCAGCAGGTCGGTGGCAGCGCGGGCATTGGGCACGAGCAGGGCAGCGTTGGCCTGCACAAGCGCTTGCGCATTTTTGGTCTGGTGGTCTTCGGCAGCGGTGGGCAGGGGTACAAAAATAGGTGGCTTGCGGGCTATACACAGTTCTGATACCGATAGCGCTCCGGCTCTTGATACAACCACGTCGGCGGTGGTATAGGCCTTGGCCATTTCTTGGATGAAGACCGTCCGGTGGATGCCGGTTTGGGCTTGCCAATTTTGGGAGGCTTCACTTTCTACAAAGCTATTTTTGCCTGTTTGCCATACCACCTGCACCCCCGCGTCGAGCAGCTGGGGCAGTCCTGCGGCAATGGCTTCGTTGATGCTGCGTGCTCCTTGGCTTCCGCCAATCACGAGCAGCACGGGCTTGTCGGCGCTGAGGCCGAAAAAGCGCAGCGCCTCCTCCCGTTGGTCGGTGAGCGCCACAATGTCTTGGCGGACGGGGTTGCCCGTCAGATGGATTTTATCTGCCGGAAAATAGAGCTCCATTCCCGGATAGGCCACACAAATCGCCTGCACACGTTTGGAAAGCCACTTGTTGGTCAGGCCGGCATACGAGTTTTGTTCTTGGATCAATGCCGGGATACCCATTTGCGTAGCCGCATACAGCAGTGGGCCGCTGGCATAGCCCCCCACCCCTACTACTGCATCCGGACGGAAGCGTTTCAGAATTGCCCGTGCTTTATTGAGGCTGTGGAGTAGTTTGAAAGGAAAGCTAAGGTTGTCGAGCGTCAGGCGGCGCTGGATGCCGCTAATCCATAGGCCTTCGATGGGATAGCCTGCGGCGGGGACTTTTTCCATCTCCATTTTCCCCTCAGCACCCACAAAGAGAATGTCTGCATCGGGTACGACGGCCTTGATTTGGTTGGCAATGGCGATGGCCGGAAAAATATGGCCGCCTGTACCGCCACCACTGATTACAAATTTGCGCATATTTATCTAAAACTTGCTTTCTTATAAAGAACGAGGTTCAATAATCCTCCAAGGGTTTGAAACCCTTGGAGGGTTGTTATCGGAGGGTTATTGATACAAGCAAGCCCCCTATTAGTATATTTTACTCCTCCGTATTGGCACTACTGCTGCGGGCGAGTTGGTCTATCTCGGGGTCTAGCTCTCCTCTACTGATACTCAGCAAGATGCCGATAGCTAGGCCGGTAAATAGCAACGAAGTGCCCCCCATACTGAGCATCGGCATCGGTACACCCGTGATGGGTACTAAGCCCACCGACACGCACATATTGAGCAAGGCCTGGAAGACCAAGCTGAAGGTGAGCCCTACGGCCAACAGGCTGCCAAACACCCGTCGGCTGTTGGCGGCAATCATCACGCCTCGGTAAAGCAAGGTCAGGTATAAAAACAAGACCATCACCCCGCCCACAAAGCCGTATTCTTCGATAATGATGGCATAAATAAAATCTGAGTAAGGGTGTGGCAAGAAGTTACGCTGGTCACTGTTGCCGGGGCCTTTGCCCAAAAAACCACCCGTGGCGATGGCGATGTAGGATTGTTGTGCCTGAAAGTGTACCTCTTCTGTGTCGGTGAATTTCTGTACACGGCTCAGCGCGGTTTCCATCCTTTGCCCCATCATCAGCGCCATCATCACGGCAATGCCTCCAATCAAGCCCAACATCAGGAGGTATTGAATCGGTACGCGGCCAATGAACATCAAGACCACACAGATAAAGAACAACAACAAGGCATTGGAGATATTGCTCAGACCAATCAGCATACAGATGACCCCAATCCAAATCAGGACGGGCTGGATAGATTGCTGGAAGTCTTGCATATTGCGTTGGCTGCGGGCCAACATAGCCGCGACGTGGGAGATGAGCGCCAACTTGGCCAAGTCTGAAGGCTGAAATGACTGGTTAATCAAGGGGATGGTAATCCAACGGCTGGCCTCGTTGATATTGACCCCAAAGCGCCACGAAATCAGCAACAGAGGGACAGAAGCCAAGAGCGCAAGGCGCGAGAGCTTGGCATAGTAGCGATAATCGATCTGATGTGCAACCCACATCACCAAGAGGCTCAGGGCTACCAATGCACCGTGTTTGAGGAGGTAATACTCGGTATTGCCCTGCATTTTTTTGTAGGCCAAGGTACCCGTAGCGCTGTATACTACCAAGATACTCATTAGCGAGAGCGCCACCACGACCAACCACACATAGCGGTCGCCTTGTAAGCTTTGGTTGATGACCCGCATCAGCGGAGAATCTTCAAAAGAATTGCCGGTTTCTAAAGGTCGGTTTTCGTAAGTTTGCTCTTCCATAAATCTTTGCGTAGATTCACAAAGTAAAGGATATTCTCCCAAAAAACAATGCGCTGCCTCACTCAAAAACCGCTTTTACGAAGGGCTACGCAGCTTGCTACATACTTTCTACCCACTCATAACTATTCCCAACAATGCGTAATTTTATTGCTTCCCTCCTACTACTCGTGCTTTTTGCCTGCCAATCGGGCGGGTCTCACGAATCACACGAGCACACCCACGACAGCGCCGCCCCTGCCGAAGCAGAGACTACCGCCCCTCAAGCCTACGCTACACGGGGAGAGATTGTCGAAATATCAAAAAGCACTGACAGCCAGCTTATTGTAATAATAAGCCACGAGGCCATCCCTGATTTTATGCGGGCGATGCAGATGACCTTCAAAGTCGAAAAAACAGCCCTAGAAGGCCTCGATGAAGGCGATAAATGTAGCTTTGAAATGCGCCGCCTCGCTGCCGGCGGGTATGAGGCCATCAAGTTGGTCAAGCTCCCCGACAGCACCAAGCTCGTGTTGGCAGAATAACACTACTATTCTAGGTGGTACGCAGAGAATCAGCCCCTGTGCATCCTCGAATCAAGTAAGGACGCATTCAATAAATATACCCAATCACGATTGGTTTGGGAAATCTGCGCACTGAAAATCCTTGATAATCAAGGAAATCAAATTCTGTAAATATCCAAATCTTGTGAATCTTGGTATAACTTGCCTATTTCCAAAGAGGGTGAAGTGGTGATGTATAAATTCCACATCCCGAAGGGTGCAATGTTTATAGTAAGTACACTAGAGCGTTGGGCGTGTGCCCCCTACAGAGTCGATGAATGAGGTGTTTTTTTGAATGCTCCCTAACTGTTGGTGTGATTATCAGGTTACTCTCCCATTATTTTAACGTGAATATTTTCGATAAGCTTAGCAAAGTACAATTTTTTGATAATCATTTGTACTGACCAAAGGTGTATGAGGCTTCTGGAAAACATACGCAATTCCCCCACTGATTGATTAAAACGTGCAACTTGAAGCCATAAAACCAGCCCGTAGAAGACTTTCCCTTTTTTGCCAAGCCGCGTAAAACAAGGTATACCATCAATTCTTTCAAAACAGTTTTCTTTAAATGATTAAAATATGCGTACTGGGCTGCGTAGGGAAACCAACGGCGCAACGCCCCTAAGATGATTGTCTGATAATACCACTTGAAACAACGTATGCCCGAGAATGATGGTAGAAGATGCATATGGCCATTATTTCGCTTTTATGCAAACAACATTGTGCAGCTAACTATCCGAAATCAGCCTCATAACAAAAGGAGATTGCACTAAGCTTTTTACAAAATCATCACAATTTGAGAAGATTTCTACTAACTTTGAAGTACTGAGAATTAATATAGGAATAAGTGTTTTCTTAGAATAGTGCAATTAAAAAGTAACACTTATTTGTTAATGCTCAAATTTACCCCCTTTTCTTGCTCATAGAAAGCTTGTTATCAAGTAGTTATCAAAATATTCGCATTATTTAAAGGTTTTTGCCTGTTTTGGGCCACACCCGCAACTATTGGACAGCAAATGAGTACAAAACCAAAAAGGTTTATGGTTGAACTAAGATTCTGAACAAATGTACAGCACATTGATTCTCAAAGCTATAGTCATTATAGGCTGCTTGATGCTGGCCACACCCAGCCAGAGTTTAGGCCAAAATTGTTGCCAATCTTTTGACCTATACAGCGAGGTGATGAATGAAGTAATGCTTACGAAAACACAGCGCAAAGACGCACAAAAAAGGACAGGCTACCAAAATCAAATGTCCCTCTATGCTTACCAACACGCAAATGGCTATATTACCGTTGGCGACCACGACCGAGTCAATGTCGCTGTATATGACCAAGATTGGCGCTGGATAGAAACGCACATTGGTAACTTTGAGCCCGAGATAGCGCTCAACAAACAAGCGCTACAGCAAGTCAAAACCCAGCTCGCCCAAACCCTACAACAAGCAGGATACACATATGACACCTATGCAGGAGATGCGGCAACAGACTTAGACTACTTATACTTTTCACTTGTTCAAAATAAATCTGAAAAATGGTATGAAGTCAGGGTGTATCAGGACGATACTTATGGGACTGTAATCATTACACAAGACTTTCGCATTGTCCGATTCCAAGAGTACGAATAACAGCCATACCACGGGATATTTTAGACTTTCGTCATTGTTGCTGACAAAGCCCCGGAGGGGCGCGCCAGTAGCAAAAACCTTTGTTTCGGTCAAAAACCCACTGCTTTTAGCCGCCTTGGCTTCAGCCTGCCTGAAAAAATCACTACCTTTGTAATTGTGCCCAAACTGTACAACTGACACAAAAGGCGCACATCATCAATTCTGTATTTACTCACCCCACTGACTATCCTGTGTATGAACACCGAAGAACTAAAGGATATAAAAGCCCGTGTAACGGCTTTAAGGAGGTATCTTTGACTACGATGCCAAGCTAACACACATCCAAGAAAAAGAGCAACAGTCTCTCGCCTCAGATTTTTGGGACAACCCCAAACAAGCCGAAGCAGTACTCAAAGAAATCAAACAACTCAAAGTTTGGACCAATGATTTCGAAGCCCTCAACACAGCCTTGGGTGATTTTGAGGTGTTGTACGAGTTTTATGAGGCCGATGAGGTGAGCGAGCAAGAAGTAGCTGAAACCTTTGCCAAGCTCGAAAAACAGGTACAAGCGCTGGAACTGAAAAAGATGCTCAGCGACGAAGAGGACCAGCTCAGCGCCATCCTCGAAATCAACCCCGGCGCCGGAGGCACCGAAAGTAATGACTGGGCCGAAATGCTGATGCGTATGTACATCCTCTGGGGCGAAAGCCGGGGCTATACCGTGCGTGAGGTCAACTACCAACCCGGCGACGTAGCCGGATGTAAGTCGGCCACACTCGAAATAGATGGTGCGTTTGCCTACGGCTATCTCAAGTCCGAAATAGGCGTACACCGGCTGGTGCGCATCTCTCCCTTCGATTCGGGCGGGCGGCGACATACCTCTTTTGCCTCCGTATTTGCCTATCCGGTGGTAGACGACAGCATCGCCATCGACATCAACCCTGCTGACATCAGCTGGGATACCTTCCGCTCTGGTGGAGCCGGTGGGCAGAATGTCAACAAGGTCGAAACAGCCGTACGCCTCCATCACCACCCCTCGGGCATCATTGTGGAGTGTCAGCAGGAGCGCTCTCAGCTCCAAAACAAAGAAAAAGCACTCAAGATGCTCAAATCACGCCTGTATCAGGCCGAAATAGAGCGCCGCAATGAGGAAAAGGCCAAGGTTGAAGGTACTAAAAAACGGATTGACTTCGGCTCCCAAATCCGGAACTATGTCCTCCACCCCTACAAGCTCATCAAAGACCTACGCACAGGTGTAGAGCGCTCCGATGTACAAACCGTACTCGATGGCGACCTCGACGAGTATATGAAGGCCTTCTTGCTCAGCCAAGAAGAGGCTTGATAAGCTCGCCGCCCCTTTCTCACAAAACCCTCCAAAAGTTGGCTACTCTTGGGGGGTTTGTCAAATCTCCACGTTACTGGATACTTTTATGCCAAGATGCATAAGATTTGGGAGTTTACAGGACTTGATTTTCTTGATTCTCAAGGGCTCTCAGCACATACATTTCCCAAACCAATTTTGATTGGGCTTAAAATCTCACCATTCGACGTATAGTCCAACGCTATAAAAGCCTTATTTTTGTATCAAAAGCACTTTCTCATTGATGCGAAGCTGGAGGTTATCTGTGGTGTTGCTTCGCAATCATACTACTTGTCCAAGATTGTAAATGGCATGCCCAAGAACCCCTACTTCCGTTTCAAGCAATTTACTGTTTATCAAGAGCGTGCGGCGATGAAAGTCTGTACCGATGCCTGTGTTTTGGGTGCTTATGCAGCAGTATCAGAGGCCCAGACAATCCTCGATATAGGCGCTGGCACAGGCTTGCTGTCCTTGATGTTGGCGCAACGCGCACAGCCTAACGCCCAAATCCACGCTGTCGAGCTAGAACACGATGCCTGTGCTCAGGCCTGTGATAACATCGCCCAAAGCCCTTGGGTAAGCCAGATTAGCCTTTTTCATACCAGCATTCAGGCCTTTGTGCCTCCGCCGCCCCTCACACACTATGACCTCATCGTATCCAACCCGCCTTTTTTCAGCAAGCACCTCCCCTCCAAAGCAACACCGCGACGGATGGCGCTCCACGACGATACGCTTTCGCTCCCTGACTTGGCCGCAGCCGTTGGGCGGCTCTTGAGTCGCGAGGGGCGGTTTTATCTGCTACTCCCTCCACACCCTACCCAGTTGTTTGCCCAAGCTGCAGCCGCCTTTGGCCTACACCTACAAGCCGAACTTCAGCTCAAGCACCATCCTCAGGCCGACAAAGTTTTCCGCCATATCAGTACTTGGGGCTTTGCCCAGCCAGCCCAAACCCTCGTTCCCAGCCAGCTCTGCCTTCACCCTAGTACTGATACCCGCCTTTATACAGAGGCTTTCCGCTATCTGCTCCAACCCTACTACCTTATTTTTGGTTAAATCAACAATTAGCCTCATCTTGTGTCTGATTTTTGAAAATCCTCTTATCAATGAGCCTACAAATACACGATCTTCAATTTGAAAAATACCTCACAGACAGCACCTTGCAAGCCCGTGTGGAGGTAATTGCCCAACAAATCAACCGTGACTATGCCGACACCACGCCGCCTATATTGCTGGGGGTGCTCAACGGATGTGTACGCTTTATGGCCGATTTACTCCGCCATATCGATATCGCCTGCGAAGTCAGCCTTATCAAAGTGGCCTCTTATGAAGGTACACAAAGTAGTGGCGAACTCACACAAATTCTAGGCTTGGTAGAAGACATCCACCACCGGCATGTCATCCTGATAGAAGACATCATTGACACAGGGCTGACAATGGAACAGCTCTTTGGCCAACTGCGGGCGCGCAAGCCGGCAAGCCTTCAAATCGCGACATTGTTCTGGAAACGCGAAAAATCGATGCACCGCCTGCAACCACAATATGTAGGTTTTGAAATCCCTGACTTGTTTGTACTAGGCTATGGGTTGGACTATAAAGGCTTGGGGCGCGAACTGAATGATATTTATGTTTTGAAAAACGAATAAGATTCTTTACTTTGCGCTGATAATGAGTTGGCAATTCCTGCAGCTCAGACTGCTCTTGGGGAATATACCGCTTAACAAATCCCTGTTACAAGTGCCCCCAACTACATTTTGACGCTTTCATTACAAACCTAACATTTGTTTCTTATGCTCAATATTATACTCTTCGGCCCCCCGGGCGCGGGCAAAGGTACCCAAAGCAAGAACCTCATTGATACCTTTGGCCTGATACACCTCTCTACCGGCGATATCCTGAGAGGAGAAGTAAATGCTGGCACTGAGCTGGGGCTGCAAGCCAAAGACCTGATGGCCAAGGGGCTGCTTGTACCTGATGAGATGGTCATTCAGATGATTGACAACAAGCTCAAACAAAATGCTTCTGCCAATGGCTTTATCTTCGACGGTTTCCCCCGAACAGTAGCTCAAGCCGTCGCGCTCGACGACCTGCTGGCGCGCAACGGCCTGCCCGCCGCTCAACTCGTTGCCCTAGAGGTAGAGGACGAAGAGCTGGTGCAACGCTTGCTAGAGCGAGGCAAAGACTCCGGGCGTGCTGATGACCAAGACGAGCGAATGATCCGTACCCGCCTAGAGGTCTACTACAGCAGTACTGTGCCCGTAGCCGAACACTACAAGTCCTTAGGCCGCTACAAAAGCCTCAATGGTATCGGCAGTATCGCCGAAATCACCCAAAATCTGGTGAAAATCATCGAAGGACTCAAGGGCTAGCCACTCCTTCTCTTTCTCAAAGCAATAGCGCTGTTGGTGAACCAAAAAGTTGCCAGCAGCGCTATTTTCATTGGGAATAGCCGCCATAATGGACTAACTTTGCGGGCGAATTTGATTAAAAGACCTTCAAGTTTTAAAACCTTTGAGGGGCTAGCGTTTTCAAGTGCAAGTCAGCTTATAGGACATCCAAACGCGAGTGCTGCGAAGCAACACCGCTTAGACATCCGAGCACGGAAGAGCGAAGGATGTGAGTGAAGCACTGAGCCAAGTAGCTCCCCACACCCAACAAAATAGGGAGACAGCCCCAAACGTTTGGCACAGGGACTACAGGAGATGATAGCCCGACCCGCAGGATAAACCCCAAGAAATCGAATACGCACTAGTTTTCAGAAATGGTAGCCCCAAACTTGCAGTCGCTAATCACTAAGGTGGCCAAGAACGCAAAGACGCTATCACAACCCACAACTACACAAGATGTCTAATCTCAATTTTATTGACTACGTCAAAATACAATGCCGCTCTGGCAAGGGCGGCGCAGGGTCTGTTCACTTCCGCCGTGAGAAGTTTGTTGCTATGGGCGGCCCCGATGGCGGCGATGGCGGCAGAGGTGGCCATATCATCCTCAAGGGCAACCCCCAGCTATGGACACTGCTCCACCTCAAATACCAAAAACACCTCCACGCACCCAATGGTGAGCCCGGCGGTGGCGCAGGCCGTAGTGGCGCTCAGGGCAAGGACCTGATGATAGAAGTGCCAATGGGCACTGTAGCCAAGGATGCAGAAACGGGTGAAATCATCGCCGAAATCACCGAGCCGGGACAAGAGGTGATTCTTTTTGAAGGAGGTAAGGGTGGCCTTGGTAACCGTAACTTTAAATCAGCCACCCGCCAAGCCCCTCACTATGCCCAGCCCGGCCTACCCGGCATAGAGGCGTGGGTGATTCTAGAGCTGAAAGTATTGGCCGATGTGGGGCTGGTGGGCCTCCCCAACGCGGGCAAGTCTACCTTGCTCTCGGTAGTATCAGCCGCCAAACCCGAAATTGCCGATTATCCCTTTACGACTATCGTGCCCAACTTGGGGGTGGTAGCCTATCGCGAAGACCGTTCTTTTGTGATGGCAGATATCCCCGGTATCATCGAAGGTGCTGCTGAGGGCAAAGGACTTGGTACACGCTTCCTGCGCCATATCGAGCGCAATTCGGTACTGCTATTTATGGTAGCCGCCGACACCGAAAGTATATCAGACACCTATGCTGTCCTCTTGGCAGAGCTAGAGCGCTATAACCCCGAGCTACTCGACAAGGCAAGGTTGCTGGCTGTTACCAAAACTGATGTGCTCGACGAGGAGGAACTGTCTGACTTACGCAAAACCTACCCTACGGACTTGCCCGTGTTCGAAATCTCTGCGCTCACCAACCAAGGCATCACCACACTGAAAGATGCCCTGATGCAGGCCATTGAAGGACGGCAGGAATGATGAATTCACGCCACTGGACATTTTCTGATTTGGCTTTGATTCAATATACCGTTTAAGCACATAGGAACTTTCGACAGGTCCATAAAACCCGCAATGTGTGCGTTCTTTGCGCATACTTTGCGGTTAAATTATGCTGAGAGCCTGTGGTGTTGCACCCAATCAAAGTTAGTTTGGTAGCGTTAAGTGCTGAAAATCCTTGAAAATCAAATCCAGTAAATCTCCAAATCTTGTGCATCTTGTTATAAAATGAGCACAACAACGACGAAAGTCAAAATGTCTAGTGGCCTGTGATGAGTTCATACTCCCTGACTCAGCCCTCATACCCCCTTTGACTTCGTGTCAAAACTCTTGCTTTTTTGAACAAAAAAAGCTAACTTTCGTGATGTTACTAAAGCTTGATAAGTCTATCAACACACTGTCACGACAACCCTATTTACCCAACAAAAAACCTTTTCTTCAGTTGTTTGATATTGTTAGTTAAAAAACGATTCTATTGCTATGAGCAAAACTAAAACTTGGGAACACGCAGATGAGGACGTGGTGGTGCTCGAAGAGCACGAGCTGATTGTGTTCAATGATGATGTCAATACCTTTGACCACGTCATCCAAACCCTGATGGAAGTATGTGACCATACCCCCGAACAAGCCGAGCAATGCACACTTATTATTCACTACAAAGGGAAGTGCTCTGTCAAACAAGGGGCTTTTGAAAAACTCAAACCTATGCGTGATGCCATCTGTGACCGAGGTATCTCGGCTGAAGTTTCCTAATCATTGTTGCTGAATACCCGGTATAGTGAACTTTTCCTCCAAACTCATCGAAGAGGCCGTCCTTCAGATGTCAAGCCTACCCGGCATTGGCAAGAAGACGGCCTTGCGGCTTGTGTTGTACTTGCTCAAACAAGACCCTAGCCATACAGACGCCCTGACACAGGCGCTGCTCAAAATGCGCCGTGAGATTCAATATTGCCAAACTTGCCACAACATCTCTGATACGCCTGTTTGTAGCCTCTGTACGAGCCACTCCCGCGACCAAAGTCTCATTTGTATCGTAGAAGAGGCTCAAGATATACTGGCTATCGAAAATACGGGGCAATACAATGGGCTTTACCACGTACTGGGGGGGGTAATCTCGCCATTGGCTGGCATCGCCCCTACTGACCTCAATATTGAAAGCTTGCTGCTGCGCCTACAAACAGGGGCTGTAGCCGAGGTGATTTTTGCTATCAGCCCTACAATGGAAGGCGATACAACGATGTTTTATTTGACAAAGAAAATTAAACCTTTGAATATAAAAATTAGCAGCATTGCTAGAGGAATTCCGATTGGCAGCGAATTAGAATATGCGGACGAAATTACGCTAGGACGCAGTATTGTTACGAGAGTGGCCTATGAATAAAGCAGAATACAACAAAAATTGTGTTTTTTAAGCTTTTTTAACACTATCCAACCTCCTGACTATCAAGCAAAAAAGCTTTAACTCAAAAAAAACACCTTAGATTATTTGGTATTTTGCGAGATTATTGATTTTTTTGCGTTGTTTTTTTTAGTATAACAAATCTATATACGAAAATACCGAGTTATGGCCAAAAACCCTAAAATAGACCATACAGACAGAAAAATTCTGCAAATCCTACAAGGCAACGCCAAGATCACCAATGCTCAATTGTCTAAAGACATTGGGTTATCACCAGCCCCAACCTTGGAGCGTGTGAAAAAGTTGGAGCAAATGGGGCTTATCAAGAGCTACCACGCGCAGCTCGATACCCAAAAGGTAGGCCTAGGCGTTACTACTTTTGTGCAGGTATTTTTAGCAAGTCATAAAAAGTCTTATCTGGATGCCTTTGTAGAGAAAATCAGTACCATCGACAATGTCGTAGAATGCCATCACGTAACCGGTTCTTGTGATTTCTTGCTCAAAATCGTTACCGAAGACATTCAGTCTTACCAAAAACTGATGCTCGAACAAGTAAGCGAAATTGAAGAGATTGGCAACATGCAATCAATGGTAGTGCTGTCTACCTTTAAGGACAACAAAGTACTGCCTCTGCCAGAATAGCCCTTGAGGCCAATGATCAAAACAGATTCAGCTCCTGTTGAAACAAAATACAAATCGTAAAAGTCTGATACAGTTGCCCACCTCGTGTGGGCAATTGTCGTTTGAGGGGCTCGTTAGGCTAAAAAATAGGTTATATATAAAGGCTGTGTTCACGCCATCGGACATTTTTGGAAAAATAGCTCGGAGTGCCAGCTCCGAGGCAAGCTAAACCTTATTTTGGGGGTAAAATAAGACTTAGCCCACAGTTTTATACCAAGATTCACAAGATTTGGGGATTTACAAGCTTTGATTTCCTTGATTATCAAGGATTCTCAGCACACTCATTTCCCAAACCAATTTTGATTGGGTATCAACAAGCTCTTAGTCCTCTAGTCGAAGGTTTTTGTGGGTTTTGAGAAACTCTTTGGCCTCCTGTGTATACTTACTTTTACGATCGACGTGTTTCTTGAGCTTTTGGTAGTAACGTTTGGCGCTGCGGAGGTCTTTTTCTTGTTGGGCATACTCGGCCAAAAAAGCCAATGAAGAATGGTAATACCCGTAGCTTTCGGCACCGATGGCTTCCGAAAAGGCCACACTACGTTCAAAATAATGTTTGGCTTCGGCATGCTGGCCGTACATACGGGCGATATAGCCCAAAAAATAAGAAGCATACCTCCCCGACATTCCCTCATAGCCGGGTTTGTTGGCATCGACCTGCTCCAGCATCTTGACAGCTACCGGCTGTAGGGTTTTGAAATTCCCCATTTGGAAGAGTACTGTGGCGTACATCCGATGAAAAACAGCGTTGTTGGGGAAGGTCTCATACAGGTATTCGATATATGGCAAGGCCTCTTTGGGGTTGTTTTCCTCGTTGTAGTAGATACGGGCGATGAAATACTGGGCCTCTGTGCGGGTATAGAATGAGAAATTGGCACAACGTTTCAACTGCTGCATCCCGAGGGTCTTGTCGCCCTTCTTAAACATCAGCATCACAGGCCTAAGCAGTATATATTCTTCATAAAGCCAGTCGTAGTAGTAGTTGTAAAGGCCGTCGCCAAAGAGGAACTCATCGTCCATCAGGTCTGATTTGCGGCCTTCTTTGAGGTAGCTCAAGGCTGCCCTACTTGTACCGATGGCTTTGCTCCACTTGCGGCGTTCGCCATAAAGCCGTGCTTTGAAGGCGTTGGCAGCCGACAAGAAGAAGATAGTTTCGGGGGTGCGGTCTTTTTTGTACATTGCTGTAGCGAGGCGTATGGCTTCGTCCATAGCTTCCAAAAAAGCTTCATCGTATTGCTCGTCGTCAGTATTGGGCATCAATCGCCACCACAAGTTCAGCCCTTGGAGAAACACAGGCATAGGGTGGGTGGGATATTGTGCTTTGAGTTGTCGGTAGACTGTCTCGGCCTTATCAAACTCAAAGTTGTAGGTCTGGTTGATGGCGTTGCCGATGACGAGCTCTATCTGTTTGTTTTGAAGAATATTGGTAGGTGATTCCTGCGCTATCAACCTACTGATAACCAGCAGAAAAGCATACAAAAAGCAGGCAAAGTATCGCATAAAGGTAGGAGTCATTGAATCGCATTGGCTCGGGCAGCAGTATGGTTCATTCCGTCCTGCTGCCCTACGAGGGTTGTGTTTACAAACTTAGCGATTTGTCTGTTAGTTTTCGCTGCTTTTTTTCTGAAGGTTGGCCGGTGTTGTCATTCCTGGGCTGCGGCGTTGGCGCTCATAGAAGTTTCCTTCTCCTCGGTAGGCCGGTTGGTCTTTGCGGTTGTCAATCATAATGAGGATTGTTTGCCCTGCCTGCAACATATCAGAGGTGAGCTTGTTCCAGTTTTTGATTTGGGCCATCGATACTTGATAATATCGAGCAATACCATAAAGCGTTTCTCTTGGCTGTATAAGGTGGGCGGTATAGCTGATGCTGCCCGGGTCGGCAACCAAGATCCGCTGCCCTACTTTTAGGTTGTTGGGATTGTGTAATTGGTTTTGGGTTTGCAATTGTTGCATACTGACCCCATAATGTCGGCTGATAGCGGCCAGTGTTTCTCCCGGCTTTACGATGTGGGTGAGTGTATGGCTTGGGTCATAATGATTTTGCTGCGTAGTATTTTGGTGTATTTGTGTATTATTTGGCTGAGTATTGTTGGGATTCGTTGCAGATTCTGTGCGGGTGATGACCTTTAGTGGTTGGCCATCAAGTCCGAAAGCATTGATTTCTAGTTGATCAGAGGCTACCTCTAGGTGATCAATAAACAAGGTTGTTTCTTGTGTTCGGTTGCCCGTGTTTTGTGTTTCGGAGTATTCAATGTCATTGATGGCGGCTTTGTTTTCGCTCATATTGTTTTGCCAAACCTGTGTGGGTTGCTCCACGAATAGGTTTTGAGACGAACTCCAGTGTTGTTCCTCAACTTGCGCATCTACCAAGGCTATGGCCTTTACTGACTCGGGTTGCTGTGGGGCTGCAAAAGCGATGGGTATCACCACATGGTAGGTCTTGTCATAGGGTACACGATTGCCCAACAACCAAGGATTGTATGCCTTCAGCACCCCTTCATCAACATGTAGCTCTTTGGCCAGCTGATGCAAGTTTTTGCGCGCACCTTTCTCATAAACCATCAGTTGAGTATTGGCCGGGCGCACCTCTTGATATACCAGCATATAAGCTAAAAAACGCTTAAAATAGCTGTGGCTGTTTTCGTTGATGCGCAACTCTTTGGCTCCCTGAATATCACGCCCATAGGCTTCTTTGGCATACTTACGCGCCTCGGCCAAACCATATTCCAAAGACAGCAAGGTAAACATCCAGTTTTTGAACAACAGGTTGTGCCGCGCCAACACATCTGCCACAGCTTGTGTGGCCAATACCGGCTCCAAGCGCTCATCGACCTCCGCACTAATCTGGAGTTTGTATGTGCCATTAGCCGCATCGGCGGCGATACGCCACAAGCCTCCTTCCTTGGTGGCCGCAGGGTTGCCCATGACGATGTAGTACTTAAACTCGTCAGGAAGGCCGCGTTTGCGTAGCAATTCGCTTAAAAGTGGGAAATAATCTTGCGCCAGCTTTATATGATGCTCGTGAACAGCCTGATTGCGATAAATCGTATTGATTTCCTGCTGGATCTGTTTCTGCGCACCTTTGTCGATAATAATGCGCATTCCACCGAAATAAAGAATACTCGGTACTTCTTCGGGAGTCGCTTCTAGCTCAAAACCACTGAATACTAGACAGATACAAGTAAGTGCCAGCCTAAGGTATAGCAGAGCGACCCGCTTCTTTGGGTTAAGAAGTGGGTAAAAAATGTGTTTCATTTAATTCCGGTGTATTTTTGTTGCTGACAAAGATATGCCTTTGTTACTAAGGAGCAAACAAGTGTTGGTTTTTTTTTAAAAAAGTTACACTTTGTTAATAGCCCAAACGGCCTCAAGAGCCCTTTATTACCCGGAAATAGTAAATAAAATCTGTTTTTTATTTTTTTCTTACAAGCATCAACCCATCTCTTACGGGCAGCAATACGTTCTCTACCCTAGGGTCGGCTTGTACCTTGGCATTGAAATCCAAGAGCGCCTGTGTATCTACATCCTTGCCTTTGACCGGCTGGATGACCTTGCCGCTCCAGAGCACATTGTCGGCGATGATAAGCGCCCCCGAAGGGAGTTGGTCGAAAATGAGGTCATAGTACTTATCATAATTTTTTTTATCAGCGTCAATGAACACCAAGTCAAAGGGCTGCTTCAGGGCTGGGATAAGGTCAAGGGCATTGCCGATATGCAGGTGAAGTTGTGCGGCATAAGGGCTTTGAGCGAAATATCGACGGATGCGCGGTGCAAGTTCTTCGTTGTTGTCGAGGGTATGCAGCTCGCCCTGTGGCTGTAGGCCTTCGGCAAGGCAAAGGGCGGAATAGCCGGTATAAGTGCCTATTTCGAGGATGTAGCGCGGCTGCTTGAGCTGGGAGAGCAAGGCCAAAAACCGCCCCTGTAAATGGCCTGAAAGCATCCGTGGCTTGAGCACATGGGCGTGGGTGTCGCGGTTGAGGGCTTGCAGCTGTTCTGGCTCGGCGCTGGTATGTGCCTCGGCATATTGATGAAGGGCAGGGTCTATAAATTCCATTGGTAGCAAAATTTGGTCTATTGGAGGGCTATTCGGGTAGGTAGAGCAATTGGCTGAGCTGATCGGGGTGGAGCATCTCTTGGGCAATGTCTTGGAGGCGTTCGGCACTGACGGCGCGGATGTCCGCAAAGATTTGGTCTATCGGCTCAATCGTTTCCTTATCGAGCAAGCTCTTGCCCATCATCAGCATATAGCTCAGGTTGCTTTCTTCGGCCATGGCCATCTGCCCCATCAGTTGTTCTTTGGCGTTGTGGAGCTGTAATACGCCCAACTTCTGCTCGCGCAGCAGGCGCAACTCTTTGTGTACCAATTGCAGGCTTTTCTCTAGGTGCTTGGGTTCGGTAGCAAAGTAGATGCCCAACTGCCCGGTATCGAGAAAAGGGGTATAGCCAGCCTCTACCGAATAGACAAAGCCGTGGCGCTCGCGCAGGGCTAGGTTGAGGCGGGAGTTCATCCCCGGCCCTCCCAACAAGTTGACGAGCATAAAGAACGGCAGGCGCTTGGGGTCGTAGAGGTGGTAAGCCGTACGCCCAAGGGCGCAATAGGCCTGTTGGGTGCTCTTGGTTTTTTGGATTTGCACCGGGCGATAGCTTTCAAAAGGCCGCCGCTCTAAGTGGGCGCTTTGGCTAGGCAGGTGGCCTAGGTGTTTTTCGGCCCAGCGCAACACTTTCTTAAAAGGTAGGTTGCCTACGGAGCTGAAGATAATCCGCCCGGTGTCGATATTATCTTGAATAAACTGGGCAAAATCTTGGCGCTGAAACCGCCGCACACTCTCAGACGTACCCAAGATATTGTGCCCCAAGGGGTGATTGGCAAATACGAGCGCATCGAACTCGTCCTGTAAGGCATCTTCGGGCGAATCGGCATAGAGGGCCATCTCTTCGAGGATGACGTGGCGCTCCCGCTCAATCTGGTTTTCGGGGAAGACAGAGTCAAACGTAATATCGGCCAACAGCTCTAGCGCCTTCTCGTAGTGATTATCAAGTACAGAAGCATAAAAACAGATTTTCTCCTTGGTCGTATAGGCATTCAGCTCCCCCCCTACGGTTTCTAGGCGGTTGATGATGTGGTATGCCTTACGCTTGTGTGTGCCCTTAAAGGCCATGTGTTCCCAAAAATGGGCAATGCCAAGCTGGTGCAACTGTTCGTCGCGGCTGCCGATGTCGAGCACAAAACCACAATGAGCAATCTTGGTATGGCTGACTTCCTTGTGGATGATGCCGATACCATTGGGTAGGTAATGAATATGATGGGTCATAGAAAAAGCCTATTCAGACAAAGATACAAACACTGGCAAGTCCTCTTAGATGGCCTACTGGTGTGTGGCTATTATCCATTCAAACACTTTTGAAGTGGCTTTTTGTTCAAAAGCCAAGGGCTGCGAGGCTACAAAGTTAGCACAATGCCGGCTCTTTGTCGAGGCTTTGCTCAATTTGATTGAGACATGGGCTTGTGTATACTTAGATACTACCTCAAAACCCACACAAACAATGATGGTTTTTTCACGATATAGCATTACATTAGTATCATGCGGAAGCGCTAGAAATAATCGTGAGCTACCTTGTTTTTGAGTTCTTCTTCTCTGATATTTTGATATTTCATTGGTTGTCAGTGCTTAGTGGAAGCTGCCTACAAATACCCCTATAAGCCCCTGAAGAGCTTATAGAGCTATGCCTCACAAATTACGAGCCCGCCCCATTTTGGCAAGGTCGGGAGTAAAATACGTCTTTGCTGCGGGTAGGCAAGGCTTTGCTCCACACAGTTGTGAGCCACAGGGCGGGCTATCGCATAGCTCCCGTGTATGACTCCATACCTTTTCTGACACTCCTTCCTGTTATTTTTTTAGTGCGCCATAATTTGTATTTTTGTTTAAACCCACAGCCCCACAAGCCGATGAAATACCTCACCAATATCAACGACCTAGACCTTAACGGCACTTATACCTATGCCGACTACCTCACATGGCGCTTTGAGCAAAGTGTAGAGCTCATCAAAGGCAAAATCTTTCCCATAACGCCCGCGCCAAGGGTTGTACATCAAAAAATCTCTTTCAACCTTAGTGGCTTACTCTACAATCAGTTCAAGCACCAAGATTGTAAAGCATTCTCCGCCCCTTTCGATGTGCGTTTGTTGGATAAGAAGAAATCGAGCCAAGCCAACCAAGAAATCTACACCGTCGTACAGCCGGATATATGCGTTATCTCCGACCGCGACAAACTCGACGAGCGCGGCTGAGTAGGAGCGCCTGACCTGATTATCGAAATCCTCTCCCTGGGAAACTCCAAAAAGGAAATGAAAATCAAATACGCCCTCTACGAAGAGGCAGGCTTACAAGAGTATTGGATTGTGTACCCCTCTGAGCACGTCTTTCAGCAGTTTGTCCTCAACGAGGAGGGAAAATACACCCTCAAAAACAGCTTTGCCGAAGACGAAGTCTTCCAAGCACACATTTTCCCCGAACTGTCCATAGACCTCGCCGAGGTTTTTGTGGAATAATCCGATGCCAAAAATTTTATTTCTCAAAAGGCTGAAAGACTGGTTACACGCCGCCTGAAGGGCTTATAGCTCCTTAGGGGTATTTACTTCTGAGTAATTCCAAAACATTTCCCTACTTTTTGGCCTTAAAGCCTCAGACCATCTTCTTCACTTAACCTCTACCCTATTATGCGCAAAAATACTACCCATTGGTTTACCCTCGTCCTTCTGACCATATTCAGCTTTGTAGCCGGAGGATTTTTTTTCCGCAGCCTCGACGACACCCTCAGCCCCAAGGACGTACAACACGCCCAGCGTTTGCTAGGATTGTCTTTTAGTGAGGCCAAAATCGACTCTATGCTCGACGGCCTCACCCAACAGCGGGCGCAATACGAGCGCAACCGCCAACAACCCCTCGACAACAGTCTGTGGCCTGCCCTTCTTTTCAACCCCCTTCCCGTTGGCTTCACCCCCCAAACCGAGCAAAAGCCTTTGGTATACAAGCCTTTGTCAGGAGTAAAGCTACCCACTGACCTCAACGAGCTTGCCTTCTACTCCGTCCGTGAGCTAGCCGCACTCATTCAAAGCAAACAAATCAGCTCCGAAGCCCTGACTAAGTTTTTCTTAGAGCGCCTCAAGCGCCACAACGAGCAGCTCTACTGTGTCATTACCCTCACCGAGTCCTTGGCCTTGGCGCAGGCGCGTGCTGCCGACACCGAAATAGCTGCCGGCAAATACCGAGGGCCTTTGCACGGTATTCCATACGCTGTCAAGGACTTACTAGCCACCAAAGGCTACAAAACCACTTGGGGCTCTGTGCCTTATCAGGAGCAGATGATTGATGCCGATGCCAGTGTCGTACAACAAATGCAGGAGGCCGGTGCCGTGCTTGTAGCCAAACTAAGTCTTGGAGAGTTGGCTTGGGGGGATGTATGGTTTGGCGGCCTGACCCGCAACCCTTGGAATTTGGCACAAGGCGCTAGTGGTTCGTCGGCGGGTTCGGCAGCAGCGGTGGCCGCTGGACTTGTCCCGTTTGCCATCGGCACCGAAACACTCGGCTCTATCGTATCGCCCTCTACCGTTTGTGGGGTTACCGGCCTGCGCCCTACCTATGGGCGTGTCAGCAGATATGGCGCGATGGCGCTCAGCTGGTCAATGGACAAGATAGGCCCCATGGCTCGCCACGCCGAAGACTGTGCCGTCATCTTTGCCGCCCTACACGGTGCCGATGAGCGTGACCCCACGCTTATCCCGGCGGCGTTCAACTACCACGCCCAGCGTCCGCTTGCAGGACTCAAAGTCGGTTATGTACAAGAGGCTTTTGCTTCCGAGTATGGTTTCAAAACCCAAGACGAAGCTACCCTCCGGCAGTTGGAAGCCCTTGGGGTAACCCTTGTGCCTGTCAATTTACCCCCTTTGCCCGACATCAGCTTTATCCTTTGGGCAGAGGCCGCCGCCGCCTTCGACGAGCTCACCCGCAGCAATCAAGACGACCTGCTCGTAAGGCAAATCAAACAAGCTTGGCCCAACTACTTCCGAATGGCTCGCTTTGTGCCTGCTGTTGAGTACATCCAAGCCAACCGCTTGCGCACCCAGCTCATTGCCGATATGCAGGCGCTGATGCAAACCGTAGACCTGCTAGTAGCCCCCAGCTGGGCTGGCAACACCCTTACCCTCACCAACCTGACGGGGCACCCCTGTGTGGTTTTGCCCAATGGCTTCTCACCGCTAGGGACACCCACAAGCATCACCCTCATCGGGCAGCTCTTTGGCGAAGCCGATATCCTCAGGTTGGCCGATGCGCTGCAAGAAGTTACAGATTTTCACCGCCAACACCCCAAGGCCTTTCTCAAATAACCAACCCGCTACTAAAGCCCCAGTTGACTTCCTTGTTGCGCATTATCCGCATCAGGGTTACAGCCAATCAAAATTGGTCTAGGAAACACGCCACTGGACATTTTCAAATCCCACAGGCTAAGTCTCATTGTATCCTAAAAAATGAGGCTTCAGCTTGTCTCAGAGCTGGAGTTCCGAGCTACTTTTCCAAAAATATCTAGTGGTGTGTCTAGGGAATATATGTACGGAGAACCCTTGATAATCAAGAAAATCAACCCCTTGTAAATCCCCAAATCTTGTGAATCTTGGTATACCTTCTCAATGAATGATAATTTTTGTTTGGGGCTTGCCCTTCGGGCCAGGCATCGCTTGCGCTAGCATCATTCACACTCTTGTGCTCGGATGTCCCTAAGCTGCGTACGCACCCATACCTGACGGCGAATTCATAAGCCTTCTAGCGCACCCTATTTTGAAGACTACCCAACAAATAATCGGATACTTCTTTGTATACAGAGGAATTGTGCGCACTTTGTCGGTCAAAATAGTTTCATCACAAAATATCAATCTTATGGATAAAAACTCACCATCAAATTTTTTTGAAGACGTTTACGCCGTGGTGCGGCTCATTCCCAAGGGCAAGGTTACATCTTATGGAGCCATTGCCAACTACCTAGGCAGCAAGGGCAGTGCCCGGATGGTCGGTTGGGCAATGAACCAAGCACACACCCTCCCCGATGTGCCAGCACACCGGGTTGTAAACCGTAAGGGGGTCTTGACAGGTAAGCATCATTTTGAAACCCCAACAAGAATGGAGGAGTGCTTAAAAGCCGAAGGCATCACCGTAGTAGATGATGCCATCGTTGATTTTGAGAAGCATTTTTGGGATCCGGCTCAGGGCTTGGCACTTTGAGGCAGGGGCTGCCCAAGACGCTCGCTGATGCGTCCGGCAATCTCTTGTAACAAGGCTTCTGGCTCCCACCCGGCAGGCTCTATGGCTTCTAGGGCCGTAACCGAACACTTGACTCCAAAGGGAATCGGTTTGAAGTTATAGCGCACGATTTTCCACGAGTTTTCAATGACTACGGGCACTACCAAGGCCGAGGGTGCATTTTCGAGTAAGGTAGCCAGGCCTCCCACTTTGAAGGGCTTGAGCTGCCCGTTGCGTGCCCGAGAGCCTTCGGGGTAAATGCAGGCTGTTCGCTTGTATTTTTCGATGTACTGCCCCATCCCAGCAATGATGGCCTTGGCCTCCTCTGGTTTTTTACGGTCTATCAGTACAGAGCCTCCATAACGCAGGTTGTATGAAATTGTGGGGATACCACGCCCTAGCTCTTTTTTCGACACAAACTTGACGTGGTGTTTGCGTAGTAGCAAAATATTCATCGGGATGTCGAACAAACTCTGATGGTTGCTCACCATAATGATGGGTCGGTCTGTGGGTAATGATGGGTTTAGGTTCTCAAACCGAAACCGCGCCCCTGTAATATTCAGCGCTCCCAAAATGCAGCGTTGGGTCAGGTCTATGGATAACTTATGTGCCTGATAGCCAAATACATTGAGCGCGATGCGCTGGACGACATCAAAAACCAACAGAATCAGCCCCAGCAGGAGCAAGAAAATAGGCGTGGTGAGCCATCCTAATACGATTCTCATAATCTTAAAAGCTTATTCGTGAGTGTTTTGTAAAGCTGCTACGCCGGGCAGTGTTTTGCCTTCGAGATATTCGAGCAAGGCACCACCACCAGTAGAGATATAGGACACTTGATCACCAAAACCTAATTGGTTGACCGCTGCGGCAGAGTCTCCCCCTCCGATAAGCGAAAAAGCGCCCTTGGCAGTTGCCTGTGCAATGGCTTCGGCTACTTTGGTTGTGCCTTGGGCAAAGTTAGGCATTTCAAATACGCCCATTGGCCCATTCCACAACACCGTGCGCGCTTGTGCGATGATGTCGGCAAATCGCTGCGCCGCCACTGGACCTATATCCAAACCCATAAACCCTTCAGGAATTTGTAGGTTATCTGCTGTTTGGCGGTTGGCATCGTTGGCAAAAGCATCGGCCACATAAGAATCTTGTGGGAGCACTAGTTGTACGCCCTTGGCCTTGGCTTTTTCGAGTAGGCTCAGCGCTAGCGCTAGCTTATCTTGCTCTACGAGTGAGTTGCCTACCTGCCCACCTTGGGCTTTGAAGAAGGTGTAGGCCATCGCCCCGCCGATGAGTAGGTAGTCTACCTTGTCGAGCAGTCGCTCGATGATGAGGATTTTGTCCGAAATCTTTGCGCCTCCCATAATCGACACAAAAGGCTTGTCGGCATTGGCCAAGATACGCTCGGCATTGTCTATTTCAGCCTGCATCACCAAGCCGGCCATTTTATCTGTAAAAAATTCTGCCACAATCGCCGTAGAAGCGTGTGCACGGTGCGCCGTTCCGAAGGCATCATTGACATACACCTCCCCTAGCTGTGCGAGCTGTTGGGCAAATGCCCGATCGCCCTTGGTTTCTTCTTTGTAGAACCGCAGGTTTTCAAGCAACAATACCTGTCCCGGCTGCAGGGCAGTAGCCGCTTGGAGAGCTTTCTCACCAACACAGTCATCTACAAACGTTACTGGTCGTTCCAATCGCTGGCTCAGCGTGTCGACCAAGTAGCGTAGTGAGAATTTGTCCTCAGGGCCGCTTTTTGGTCGGCCTAGGTGCGACATCAACACCAACGACCCGCCATCGTTCAAAATTTTACGCAAAGTAGGTAGGGTTGCGTCGATGCGTGTTGTATCCGTAATACGGAATTGGTCATCTAGGGGTACGTTGAAGTCTACACGTACAAGCGTACGCTTGCCCGCAAAATTGTATGATTGGAATGTTTGCATAAATCTTAGAAAGCTACAAATCAATGCTGAAATAATTGCAAAGGTAACATAATCGGGCTTTTGGCCAAAGCTTCAGCAAAGACAAGTGCGGATTGGTCAAATAGGGTGCTGATTACCCCGCCGGACAGCTGATTTTTTGGCTTGTTTCCAAGTACTTTATCCTTGGATGACTTCAGCGCCCTATCAATACACAGACTACGAGCCTATGTTATATGCTCCACAAAAAAGCCGCGCCTCTCCATCACAGGAAAGACACGGCTTTGTATTTCAGTCTATATTATAAACCTAGGCTATTATTGGACGATAATCTTGCCTTCGTAAGTCTCCTCTGCCGTGATGGCGCGTACAATATACACTCCTTTCGACAGCTGCCGACCTAAGAACAACTCGATTGGGTTGCCATCCAATATCAATGTACGGTCGATAATCGTACGGCCTTGGAGGTCTACCACTACTACTTTGGCTTGCTCCCCGCGAGGTGCGCGTGGCAGCTTCAGGTATACTGACTGGCCACTAATCACCGGGTTAGGATAGATGACAAAGCTTGGTGCGTTATCAAACTCTACCGAAACAATACGGGTATACTCTGTACTTCCGTTACGGTTTACTTGGCGGATGCGGTAGTAATTGGTGCCGGGTTTGGGCGAGCGGTCAGTAAACTGGTAATTGTTCAACAAGCCACTCACTGCGCGTACCTCACCGATGGCTGTGAAGTTTTGGCCATCTTGACTACGTTCTACCACAAAGCGCTCGCTGAGGGCTTCGTTGACGGTAGTCCAACGGATAAGCGCTTCTTGACCAACACGCTCAGCGCGTATATCGATGATTTCGAGGTTCAACCCTTCTACTGAAAAGGCCAATACAGCATTACCATTGCCCAAAACATTGACAGGTGATGAGATTACCAATTGGTTGGCGGCATAGGTTGTAGGCGCATTACTGATGACACTCAAGAAATCTCCTCTATAGGCAGTTCCCATAAAGATGCGGGTATTATTCTCATGTTCTGATTCTAGCGCAGCCAAGTCTAAGGCATTAAGACCACAAGCGGCGGCAAAGGGATCACCTAAGCCCACAGCGCTGGTATAGCGTACTTGTGGGCCTACAGGTTTGAGCGGCTCAAAACCAAGCGCCTTGCGGCAATCAAAGGCCGCTACTGAATCCAACAACACCACAAGGTCAAACACATCCCCTACCGGCAAGGTATCGGGGCGCGCCACGAAATCGATAGGGTCTCCGGCGGCAGTGCTGAGCTGAATCAACTCCAACCCTGCGTTAAAAGAAAGTGCTATCGATGTACGGTCTAACTGCGAGAACGAAGAACGAGGAAACGCACCTGTGGTATGGATTCGCGTCGGATTAGGGAATGTAGCCGCTATGGAGCCATTGCTGACATAAGGGCGAATGTCTACGTCCCAATAACGACTGCGCGAGATATAAAGCTTGTCCGTACTCAAGAAAGACGGCGGCGTAGGTGTAAGCGCCCTGACCCCTTCTATTGTGTTGATATTGCCTTCTATTTGCTCTACCACAAACATTGTCGGTACAGTGCTGGTCTGGCCTGCGATGGTGCGCAGGGTGGTTTCTATCAAGCTCACACTGAAGCCTTGCGCCCCTCCGGTATACAGGCCTGTGCCTCCACCCACTGGGTAAGTCAGGGTTACGGGTAGCGCTCCGCCGTTATGGATACGCCCTACAGGGCCTTTTACGTGGCTAAACTCACTCGCTGGTCCAGCCAAGCCAGCACTTTGAGAGAGGATAAACTCTTTCCCGGCAAATGAATTGATGATGCCGGAGTTGAAAGTAATCACCCCTGTTCGTACAACTTCTGTACGGCTGTCTAACACTACATTAGAGCCGAGGGTTTTCACCAGCCTGATGTTATAGAAATCTTGCTTATTGGCAATGGTGTCTATCTGGTTATCGGGGTTTGTAATGACCCTAAACCGGATATCATCTCTACGTATGCGCTGTTCGGCTCCTCCTTGTAATACTAGCGTACTGTTGGCTTCTTGGAATCGCCCTCTATTGAGCCAATTCCCTTCTAAGTGAATAAACTGGCTATTAGAGTTAAAGGTGGCCAAGGTCTCAATAGTCAGGTTGTTGCGCACATATACGTCCGTACTCAAGTCAGTAACACCTCTAGCCAACTCCAAATTGAAGAAGGAGTTCAGGGGTAGGCTGATATTGAGACTAGGATCTTTGGGTGCTAAGCGATTGGAGATTGTACGGCTAACGTTACGATAGAAACGTACCGTCGAGTTGCTTCCGGCTTGGAAGTCTCCGTTATTACTCCAGCTTTCCCCTACCTCCAGCAAGTCTCCGGTACCACCAAACCTCACTGTAGCTCCAGAGTCGATTACCATTGTACCAGTGATGCGCATTGTGCTTAAGATTTCGAGGTCTATAGGCCCTACAGTACTTGGAGAGCCGCTAAACGCACCACGGATGATGGGGTTGATTGTCAGGTTTCGTCCGTGTGCAATACGTGTACCTGCTGCCACATCTGTCTCGTCCATACCAATTGCCAACACGGGCGATGGAGCGCGTATAATGGGTCTTCCAAGGTTAGGGCCGGGTAAGGTATCGTATTCTACCCAAAGCAACGACCAGTCGATAACGATATCGTCTCCGGGCTCGGGCACGCCGTCCGGTCTCCAGTTGACATCAGCACTCCAAGAGGTGCCGGTGTTGTCAGGGCCACCGTCCCAACGTTTTACGTTTGGTCCTACCCACGTAACCATCAGGTCGGGAGTTGTATTAGGAATCACGTGTATGAATGTGTTGCCAATAGCGTTGTTTACGCCGGTGGCGGGGTCGAAGTCAAAGTCTTCACCAGAGAACGTACCCACAGCATCTTTAAAGATGACCCTATTTTCGGCGAGGGTGTTGGTGTTGTCGCGCCATACGTTTTTAGAAACCTCAAAGTCAGGCCCGCCACCGTCTACCGCAGGGTTTTTGGGGAATACCACGTTGTAGATGGTATCGATGCGTGGCCCTCCCGTTGCGGAAGCGGCGGCAGCATAGTCCCACCACGTCGTATTCCAAGTATCTATGCCATTATTGGCAAGATTAGGGTTGGTTGTGCGATAAAAGCTGACACTTGGGTGAATGGTCAGGCCTCGGCTTGAGGCTCCATAGGCCGTGTTTGTGATGATACCATCACTAAATGCTGCCGCAGGGAAGCGCTGTATGGGTGCTTTTACTATAGACTCAATATATGTGTCAGTCAACTGAACCCTTGCCGTTGCTCGTCGGGTGGGCGATCCCCCTCCCGTGATTGTTGCAGTAGGCGAAGTACGGTATCCAAAAGCGCTGTTAGAGAGTTGGGCTACAATAATAGCACCTCCGGCACCCATTTGGGCTACGCCCGCTGCGCCTGTACCCGAGCCTGCGCTCAAGTCTATGGTTGGGGCGCTGGTATATCCTGAGCCGGCATTGGTTACCTCTATGGCTATGACAGCTCCTCTGCTCACAATGGCTGTTGCGGCTGCGCCTGTACCGCCGCCACCAGTGAAGGTAACGGGGAAATTGGCTGTATACCCATCCCCACCACTGATGACATCCACAAAACCTATCTTGTCATTATCGACAGGGCTAGGAGTAATCACCACCTGTGGCGCAGAAGTATAGCCCGATCCATTGGTGTTGAGCATAATACCCGTAATCTGCCCACCGGCCACAGTGGCGGTGGCGGTGGCGTGTGTTACTGTGGGGTTTTCGAGGGTGTTAGTGCTTACAAAAGTAATGGTAGGAGGTACTGTATAGCCCCTTCCTCCTTCGATGATGTGCAGGTCGGTCAATGTAGAACCCACCAAGGTGTCTGTTGCAAGGTGAATTGCTACCACGCGGTCGCTTTCCGCCCCTGCGCCCATCACTGCCCTGACATTGGTAGTGCCCGTGATTGTCTCAAAATAAGGTGCTGCCGGAGTATAGCCCGGTGTCAGGGTTACGGTCGGTGCACTACTATAGCCCGCACCGCCATCCAGTACATTGATGGCACGTATGGCGCTAGGCAGCATCAGAGAGCGGAATGAAGCTCCTGCTCCTTCGCCCGTATTTCGGAAGGCTACCAAGGGTGCTGTTTTGTAGAAACGTCCACGATAAACCACATCGACAGAGGCGATTTCACCGGCCAAGCCAATGGCCGCGGCTATCGGCATTAGGCCTGAGGGTAAGTCCGGCGCACTAAATTGTATGGCCGGAATAGCAGGATATAACCCTCCGGTATTGACCACTACCTCGCTCACGTATCCACCCGGAGTGTTGAACGTAAAGCTGGCCGGAGTGGTCGCTCCCAATGCTGGCAGGACAACCTCGGCATTGGTAGGCAAATTTAGGAAGCCGTTCCCTGAGTTTTCTACAAAGGTGTTTACTACTGTAGAGCCTACTGTAATGGTGGCGTTGCCAATATCGACCATATTGACACTCACAATAGGCGGCGCAAGACTGCTGTAGCCATTGCCTGGCTCTGTGATGATGAAGCTACTGATGGTAGTCGGCGCAAAAGTCGGACGGAGTACTGCCCCACCTCCAAACGCAGATACCACATCGACACTTGGGTTGGTGTATCCCGTTCCACCGTTAACAAGATTGACGGTTAGGATATTGCCATTAACGCCTACAGAGGCCACTAGTGCTACTGTACCTGTTCCGGTAGGGTCGCTGACCTGTATCTCATCCCCTACACTATACCCTAGCCCGGCATTGACTATGTTAAAACCTGTGATATCAAAGGGATTCATCACGGCTCTTGCCCGCGCCTGTAGTCCACCCAACAATGGGGGGTTTACAACCACAGGGGGTAGCTCTGTGTATGTTGTTAGTGGAACTGGAGGCAGGCCCGTTACTTGGTTGTCCATAATGGCATACGCTGTCGGGGCAGCATAGTTTGTGCCGCGCTTTGCCGCAGGTACTCCGGCGAAGTTAAAAGGAATACGGCCTGATTGTACAGTAGCATTGCCAATCGGGTATCCTACACCGGGGTTGTCTATCGTAATAGCGCCTAGAGGGCTGCCTAGGATGGTCGCTGTGAAGGTTCCGTTAGGCGTGCCTCCGGTCGTAAATACTGTTGGAGGTGCTGTATAGCCTTGCCCACCACTAATGAGGCTGATAGCTGCTACGGGGGTATTGCCTACTACTGCACGAGCCGCTGCATCACGACCGTCAAAGAGTGCTATCAGTTCCACATCATTGGTGATACCGTTAGGAGGGTCAAAAGTATAACCTTCACCGCCCCCACCATAGGTAATTGTTCCAAAGCTTACCGGAGTAGCATTGGCTTGTAGATTCAAGCCATTATCATCCATAAACTCTAGGGTATAATAACGCATCCGAACAACCCCATTGATATTGAAGGCATAGCGTCCGTTCTGGTCAAAGCGGGTAATCCGTACAAAACGTGCTTGCGAACCTATGGCGTTGAATGTCGCACCATTATTCACATTTACCGTTCCACCGGAAGCTATCCGAAGCTCTCCGCCGGTCTCCTCTAGTGTCAACACATCCAGCCTAGCCCCGTTTTGCAAGTTAAGGTTGCGCACATTCATAATACGGCCTTGATTGATGATGGAGCGGTTGGTGCGGACATCAGTAGTGCCGATAGAGAGGTAACTGTTCAAGTCTGGCTCGCCAGGGTGAGGTGCTGTCAAACGATAAACTACTTGGTTGTTGTTGGCATTGGAAGTTCCGGCTACGGTTTGGGTTAATCCGGCACGGATTTCCATGGTGCCATTACTATTGCCAAACTCTACCAAGTTGAACTGGTGTGCATTGGTAGCGGCAATCTCCCGCTCCGTAGCCCCTACCAAGGGCAAGAACGAAACCAAACGGTTACTGGCCGACATACGGCCATCTCGCCCATAAAAGCTGCCTCTGAAGTTGATGGGACTGCCCAGCGGCTCAAAGAAGCTGGCATCAGGTTGATAACCCGGGGCTCCGTTATCTTGGATAAAGTCGCCACGCAAATCTAGGCGGGTCTGAGACAAGAGGCGCAAGTGTCCTCGTCTGAGTTCAAGGTTTCCATTGACCCTAAATACCCAGCGGGTGTTAGAGCCAATCGCGCCTGTGGTCGTGTTGGTTTCCCAGATTACCCCTTGGAAAGAGGCCACGCCTGCGGTTTTGTCTACCCTGACGTTGCCCAATGGGTTGTGTCGGGGAGAGATCTGCTGGTTTTGGCTTCCCCTGATAACCAAGGTACTGCTAGGGTCTGCATTGATAATCGCAGAGTTTGTAATTGCAGTGCCATTCCATGCAGTGTTGAAAAGCCCCATAAAGTTTCCACTAAGCTCGATGGTTGTATTGGCTTGCCAATCCATCTGCGAGCGCCAGTAAAGCAATATATCTCGCAAAACCCGCATACTCCTTCCAGTACTGACCGTTACGGTTCTGTTCGAGCCTGCATCGGTGAGTAGTGGGTCTACGGTACCGGGCACACCTCCCCTTTCTCCGGGCTGAGGCTCCATAATGAACGAGCCATCTATATTCACATCCACATCCATCACACAATTGCGCAAAGAACGACGCGGAATCAATACGTCTACTGCTGTAGCTGTACCTACTCCGGGTACTAGGTTTCGGGTATTGTAGGTGGGTCCTGTCCCGGGTGTTCCACCCAAGTTAGGGTCATTGGGGATAATCCAGTTGCGGGGGTCATTCCAAGCTGTACTTTGCACACCATACCACACCGCCGCAGTAGGGTTTACCCATATAATCCGGTCGCCGGGAGCGATATTGGTACGGTTGTTATTCGTTCCTTCGTCGCGCTCACCACCGACGCGCCCACCGGCAGATCCGGCACTGTTGACTATGTAGATTGCTCCGTCTGTTTTGCGGCTAGCCACACTGACATTGGCGTTTTCAGGGTCATTGAAAACCGCCTCCACAATACGGATATTACCTTGGGTATGAATGGTCAAGAGGGTTTTTGAGTCTGCCCCTTCGAATGTACAATAAGAAAAAGAGTGCTCACTTGTCCCATCATTGTTGTGCGCAGCCGTGGCTGGCAGTACCCAGCTGTTGGTCGTGTAATTATAGAAAAACACATTCTCAAAAGCCGTTACTCCGCCACGTTTGGCTAGATTTCCTGCAGAGGGAATGCTCATGTCATTATCCGAAGCATAACGTGTACCGGTAATCGGATAAGTGTTGAACTCCGAGCTAGGGAAGGCCCATCCGGCATATCTGGCTCTCAAGCGACATCCACCATAAAAGGCAAAGCGAAAGCGCCCTGATACCTGAGACTCCCTATTGACGATGGCGATAGCCGTAGAGCTGCCTTCGAAAATAGCCTCTGAGCCGTCTCGCCCTCTAAACATTGTTCCCAGCGCAATATTACCGCCTTGGTTGTCTACGGCCATCAACAGCAACCCTCCACCATCTAAGCGGAAGCGTCCCGAATATTCAGGATTTGGCAGCTGAGTACCGGGCGTGTAGTTGGCATTGCCTAAGGCCAAGACGTTGATTTCGTCCAAAGACTCATCCCCGAAAAGCAACCGTGTGCCTGAGGCTACACGGAAAGTACCGGAGTAAATGGTCAAATGCCCTAGGATACGCATACTGTTTTGCGTCTGGCCTATCGACGAATTCCGTATGGTTACCTCTGCTGTAGAGACAGGCTTGTGTACAAATACGTTGGGCATCGTAATCCCTTGCCCTAGGTTGGCATCATTGAAGTTGTCATAAAGCTGAAGCGTAAATGCCTCAACGGTCTGTGCGGCAAAACCATTGAACACCACTGCTGGGCGGCGGTTATTGCGCCACTGTGCTGTAGTAGACTCTAAAATTCTATTCACAGGGCCTACAAAAAACCCTGCACGAGAGCCTGCGCCACCGCTAAAGTTTTGTTCATCAGGATCTACATTCGGCCCAGAGGTTTTGTCTTCCAAATTCCCCCCTAGATGCAAGCAAATATCTTGCTCGCTCCCTACACGGTTGTTGCCATACAAGTCCAAAGACGCACCATTGTAAGCACCTGTACCCACGTTGGGGTTTTCGATGATGAGATTGCCCCGCACATTGATATCAGCAGCCGGCACTACCCAGTTGCCGCCATAAATACGGGAACCATTGGAGTTTTGATATGGCGACGTAGTGGTGCGGTCAAACACGTGGAAGTTGGCACCAAACAAATTGTCTGTCACCCCTCCTGGCAATGCGGTGCCGTGTGTTACGGCAGTCATATCAGTAATTCCACTTACATTGTTGACAATCACCGCACCGGCCTGTATTTCAAAATTGCCCGTACCTGACTTTATTAGCTGCCCACGAGTCTCAGGAGTGCCATCATTATTGACATCCAGTACACCATCGGCCACTGTGCCTGCCAAGAATGGGACATAGACGTTGCCATTGGTTTCATTGGCTACATATGCTGCAGGTGTACCAGTTGGTGTACCACTATTCACTACTCGCCGCAAGGGCTTGTTAATCAAAATACGGTCAAATGCACCTGTAGCCAACACATTGCGACTGCCTGCAAACAAGGGCAGTACGTGTTGAAAGTTGAAGGTTCGTCCTACAGCCGCTACGTCGATATAGGCATAGGTGTTTTTGGTACGATGATCTACACCCGCCGTTACATCCCTGCGCGCATAATAGAGCACATAATCATTTGCCCCGTTTTGGGTGTTGGTTTCAAATGTGATGTTGATATCGGCGATGTCCCCGATATTCGTGCGCCGGCGTTTGGCCATAAGCCCCTCATTGAGGTAGTTCCGGCCAATGAATAGCTCTGTATTGGTCGCTAGCGCAATAAAGCTCCCTCCCGGATTGGCGAAGGTGTTGGGGTTGGCTCCGGCTTGGATATGCAAATCTCGCCCAACCCGGATACGCCGAGTATCATTGAAATAATATCCATTATTTTGGATAATCAAGTCTTGGGCTATCTGCAAACCGGCAGCATTGTTGGTCAAGCCGTGTCGGTTATACAACGCAGCATCCGACTGGATAGTGATAGAGTTGACCTCCACCATATCCATCACATCAGGGATGCTACACACATTCATTCCCGAAGGAATCACTACATCGTGAGTGGGTTGGGGAACACCTAGTGTCCAGTTGGCCGGGTCAAACCAACTGCTACTAGAGCTAGGGTTGGGGCCTACTGCCACACGGGCAGCCTGCCAAGTGTTTGTTTGTGCTTGCAATGCTACAGGAGCAAAGAAGCTGTAACATACGCCAACCACCAAAAGAAGCAGCAGCTCTTTGACTTTTAGTCGATTATGTGTCATAATTCAGAGGTTAGATTGTAATAAGTCTCCGTGTATGTTAGGCTGGGATTACACAGTATTGACTCGTAGAGGGTTAGAGGTGATGATATTGTCGATTGGTTGTGGTGTAGGCTTAGACATTTGTGTTTGTTGTTTTTGGAATGGTTATCAATTTTGTTTCAATGTTGCGTGTAGCAGTCGTTATTTAAACAGAAATGCCTCTTTCTCTTTAGAGAAAGCGACATTTCTGAAAAATAATTGATTATGTAAGGCACTTGTGCCGGTTATTGCACAATGATTTTTCCTTCATAGTTTGCATCTGGTGTAATCGTGCGAACGATATATACCCCTTTCGACAGTTGTTTGCTCAAGAAGACCTCTAGCGGGTTACCATCTAGGATAATGCTGCGGTCGATGACTATTCGACCCATCATATCGATGACCATCACGCGGGCTTTGTCTCCTCTTGGAGTGCTTGGCAGGCTTAGGTAAATTGGCTGCCCACTGATTACCGGGTTGGGGTAAATCACAAAGGCGGCTTCATTGTCAAAGCTTACAGAAACAACCCTCGTCAGTTCATCATCCACAGAGCGGTTGATTTGACGGATGCGGTAATAATTGATACCGGCCTTGGGCGATCGGTCTGTGAACTGATAGTTGTTGAGTTGCCCTCCTACAGCCCTTACTTCTCCGATGGCTACAAAGTTTGTTCCATCTTGGCTACGCTCTATTACAAAACGTACGCTTTGTGATTCGTTGACGGTAGTCCAGCTAATCAGTGCTTGGCTGCCGACCCTTTCTGCACGGATATCGATGATTTCCAAGTTCAGCGCCTCCAGTGGGTAGCCCAATGCGAGGTTACCATTACCGAGGGTGTTGATGGGGTCGGAGAGCACAGTCGCCTGACTGGCATAGGTGGTAGGTGTGCTGCTGATGATATACAGGGTATCACCTCGGTAGGCCGTACCCATAAAGATACGGGTATTGTTTTGGTGCTCGTTTTGCAATAGTGCCAACTCACCTCCTGAAAGACCACAGTTTAGGGTATTGCCGGGGTCTGGGGTAGCCGTATTAGGGAGGCTTGTATATTCCACCTGTGGGTTGGGCTTGAGCGGCAAAAATCCTAAAGCCTTTTGGCAGTCAAAGAGCGCCGCAGAGTCCTTCAACACATACAAATCCCCTATACCGGCTGCTAGTGAGTCAGCGGGTGCATCAAGCTCAATAGGATCTCCAATCGAGGTATCCAAGCGTATGTTTTCAATGGCTTGGTTATAGCTCAATTCAACACGGGTGCTTCTGAGTTGTGAGAAGGCTGTCCGTGCAGTAGGCCCTACCCCCGGAATATGAATGCGATCTGCATCAGGGAAGGTATTGGCAATAGAGCCATCGCTGACATAAGGTCGGATATCCACATCCCAATAGCGTGTACGCGACACATAGAACTTATCCGGCGCATTGATTACTGTCCTTACTCCTTCGAGTTCATTGATGTTGCCTTCGATTTGTTCGGCTACAAACATCGTTGGTACTGCTGCCCCTTGGTCGCTCAGCGGCCTTACTTGGGTATCGAGTAGTCGGAAGCTATATCCTTGAGTACCTCCGGTATAGAGTCCCAAGCCTCCTCCAATAGGATAGCTCAAGTCAGTAGAGCCGACGGCATTGTGAATACGCCCTACAGGGCCTTTGACGTGGCTGCCTTGGTTGGCAGGGCCTGCCAAGCCGGCACTTTGTGAGAGAATAAACTCCTTACCACTGAACGATTCTACAATTCCGAAGGAAAAAGCCGCGACACCTGTCCGTACAATTTCCAGACGGCTACCCAAACGTACCACCCCGCTACTCTTGACAAAACGCACGTTATAGAAGTTTTGCTTGTTGGCGATGGTGTCGATATTGGTCGCAGCGCGGAAACGTCGGTCATCACGCAACACGTTTTGTACGGGCTTACCACCTTGGAAAACCATCGTACTGTTGAGCTCCTCAAAACGTCCTCTGTTGGTCCAATCGCCTTCTAAGTGAATAAACTGGCTGTTGGAGTTAAAGGTAGCTCTATCTTGGATTGTTAGAGAGTCCCTAACATATATGTCGGTACTCAAATCCGTTACCCCATCTGCCAGCTCTAATCTGTAAAACGAGTTGATTGGGTTGGAAATCAAGAAGCTGACCGGGTCTTTGGGTGCCAAGCGATTGGAGATAGTACGGCTTACGTTACGATAGAAGCGCACCGTAGAATTACTACCGGCCAGGAAGTTGCCATTATTACTCCAGCTTTCCCCTACTTCTAGCAAGCCGGTCGCAGATCCTTCAAACTGTACTGTAGCGCCGCTTTCGATAGCGACTGTACCTGTTAGGCGCATTCGTTCCCGGATATTTAGCTCTATAGGCGCTTCTATACTTGGGCCTCCTTCTATTCCTCTGATTATTGCGTTGAGCGTCATATTGCGTCCGTGAGCCAATCGTGTTCCATTGGCTACCCCAACCTCATCCATAGCCACGACCAAGGTCGGGCTTGGCGAACGCACAATCGGTGTGCCCTTGGTGCCGGGCAAGGTATCGTATTCTACCCAAAGCAATGACCAGTCGATAACGATATCGTCTCCGGGCTCGGGCACGCCGTCCGGTCTCCAGTTGACATCAGCACTCCAAGAGGTGCCGGAGTTGTCAGGGCCACCGTCCCAACGTTTTACGTTTGGTCCTACCCACGTAACCATCAGGTCGGGAGTTGTATTAGGAATCACGTGTATGAATGTGTTGCCAATAGCATTGTTTACGCCGGTGGCGGGGTCGAAGTCAAAGTCTTCACCAGAGAACGTACCCACAGCATCTTTAAAGATGACCCTATTTTGGGCGAGGGTGTTGGTGTTGTCGCGCCATACGTTTTTAGAGTCTGTAAATGAGCCACCTCCATCTACTGCGGGGTTTTTAGGGAAAATCACGTTGTAGATAGTATCGATGCGTGGCCCTCCCGTTGCGGAAGCGGCGGCAGCATAGTTCCACCAGTTAGTGTCCCATCCGTCGATTCCATTATCGACCAAGGTTGGGTTGGTGGTTCTGTAGAAGCTTACATTGGGGTGCACCATCACTCCTCGTCCGGTTATGCCAAAAGCAGTATTGGTAATAATACCATCGCTTAGGGCTGCCGCAGGGAAGCGCTGTATGGGTACTTTTACTATAGACTCAATATATGTGTCAGTCAACTGAACCCTTGCCGCTGCTTGTCGGGTAGGTGTACCTCCTCCTGTGATGCTGATATTGGGTGCTGTGCGGTATCCGAAAGCACTGTTGTTGAGCTGTGCCACGACAATCGCCCCTCCGGCACCGAGCTGCGCAGTAGCGGCAGCTCCTACGCCCCCACCACCAGTGAGGGTTACGGTTGGAGTAGAAGTATATCCGGCACCGGCATTGGTTACCTCTATGGCAATCACACGTCCTTGGTGTACCACTGCTGTAGCAGCAGCTCCTGCACCACCGCCACCGGTAATGGTTACGGTCGGCGCAGTAGTATAGCCCGTTCCCGGGTCAAGTATATCTATAAAGCCAATCTTGTCATTGTCGGCTGGGTCTGGTGTAATAATTACTTGTGGAGCAGTGGTATAGCCTATTCCGGCAGTATTCACCGTTATGGAGCTAATTTGCCCACCGGCCACAGTAGCCGTTGCAGTGGCGTGTGTTACGGTAGGGTTTTCCAAGTTGTTGGTGCTCACAAAGGAGATGGTCGGCGGCACTGTAAAGCCTCTACCACCTTCTACTACATGAAGCGCCGTGATAGAAGAGCCCACCAAGGTATCTGTGGCAATATGAAAAGCCACCACCCGTGTTCCTCCCGGATCCATCACAGCCCTTACATTGGTAGTACCAACAACGTTTTCGTTGAAGGGGGCGACCGGGACATAGGCAGGTGTGATGGTTACCGTTGGGGGAGAGCTATAGCCATCTCCGCCATCCAGTACATTGATGGCACGTATGGCGCTAGGCAGCATCAGAGAGCGGAATGAGGCTCCTGCGCCCACCCCTGTATTTCGGAAAGCCACCAAGGGTGCTGTTTTGTAGAAACGCCCACGGAACACCACATCCACGGTGTTTATTTCACCAGCCAAACCAATAGCCGCAGCGGTAGGTTCTATCCCCCCTACGAGGTTGGGTGCACTAAACTGAATCGGCGGAATGACAGCATATTGCCCACCGGTCAGTACGGTAACTTGATTTACATACCCACCTGGGGTATTGAAGTCGAAGGTGGCATTAGGCGCACCTGCTACAGAAAGCGTTACCTCTGCATTGGTAGGCAAATCGAGTAAGCCATTCCCCTGCGCCGTAACAACGGCTCCTACTATGGTAGTGCCTACTGTGATGGTTGCAGTGCCTACATTGACAGTATTGACAGTGACACTTGGAGGATTGTTGGCATCATAGCCGCTACCTTCTTTGGTGATGTCATAACTATTGATGGCTGTGGCTGTGATGTTGAAAGTCAAGACAGCGCCATCACCGGAGGCAGTATTGACCACCGGGCGGGGGCGTACATAGTCAGGGTTGCCAAAGGCGGTAATGTTCACGGCAGTGATTGCCCCTGCGCCATCAACAGCACTCACCTCTGCTGCAAAGTCCGTTCCGGCAGGATCTGAAGCAGTAATCGGCTCTCCGACTGCATACCCAAGTCCTCCGCTGACGATATTGATGCCTGTAATGCTTGTTGGGTTCAACAATACACGCGCTTCAGCCTGAACACCTCCCGCTGCCGGGACGGCAATCACGACCTCAGGCACTTGTGTATAAAGTGTTGCCGGAATAGGCAGCCCTGTTACGCGGTTGTCTACGATAGCAAAGCCCGACGGAGTGGCATAGTTTGTGGCTTGTTTGCCTGCTGGATAGCCGGTAAAGTTAAACGGAATGCGCCCACTCTGTACGGTAGCATTGCTTACAGGGTAGCCGCCTCCGGGGCTGGTTACAGCAATGCTTGTTAAGGGGCTACCTAATAATGTAGCAGCAAAAGTAGCATTAGGTGCTCCTCCGGGAGCGGTAACAGTCGGTGGCGTTGTATAACCCTGCCCGCCGTTCAATACATTGACCGCAGCCAGTGGCGTGTTGCCTACTGTAGCCGAAGCCGCAGCACCTTGTCCGTCGAAAAGTGCCACCAACTCCACATCGTTGGTAATGCCGTTTCCGGGGTCAAAGACATAACCTTCCCCACCACCGCCATACGTGATTGTCCCAAAGCTGGTTGGGCGGGCGTTGGCTGTTAGGTTCAGGCCGTTGTCGTCCATATACTCTAAGGTATAGTAGCGCATTCTGATTGTGCCGTCTATAGTCAGCTCATAGCGCCCTGTTTGGTCAAAACGGGTAACCCTCACGAATCGTTCTTGTGAGCCGATAGCATTGAAAGTAGAGTTGTTAGCCGCACGTACCCAGCCGCCTGAGAATACTCTCAACTCGGCAGCCTCGCCATCATTGAGGGATAGCTCTAGTCGGGAGCCGCTTTGCAGTTCCAACTGGCGCACAATCATTGAACGCCCTGCGTTGAGGATAGCCCTGCGGTCTTGGAGCGTAGTTTGACCTATAGAATAGTAGCTTATCAAGTCTGTTTCGGTAGGGTCAGGGTCTACGAGGGTATAAACCACATTGGTGTTGTTCTGGTCAGAAGTACCGGCGACAGTTTGGTTATTCCCGGCATAAATTTCCATCTGCCCATTAGAGTTGCCAAAGATGACCCTGTTAAACTGATGGTTGGGGGTTGCGGCTATTTCGTGTGCCGTAGTTCCTACCAGCGGTTGGAAGAGCATATCTCTGTTGCCGGCAGCCATACGCCCATCGCGGGCATAAAAGCTTCCTCTAAATACCAACACACTGCCCAAGGGTTCGAAGAAGCTTGCACCCACTTGCACACCCGGGGTATTGTTGTCTTGAATATAATCTCCTCTTACATCTAGGCGTGTGTCTGAAAGCATACGCATATGCCCCGACTCGATATAGAGATTACTCGCCACGCGTACTGTCCAGCGGAAGTTGGCACCTACAGCGCCTGTTGCGGAGTTGGTTTGATAAGCAATCCCTTGGAAAGAGGCCACTCCTGCTGTTTTGCGGATAATCAAATTACCCAAGGTGTTATGGCGTGGAGAGATTTGCTGATTTTGGTTGCCAATGATGACCAGCCTGCTGGTAGGGTGTGCTTGGATAGTCGCACAACGATTAGGGGCTGTACTGGCTCGGTCAGTATTGAACAATGCCATAAAATTCCCTCCTACCTGCAGTTCGCTATTGGCCTGCCAAATCATTGTTGTACGCCAGTAGAGCAACACATCTCGGTTGACGATGGCCGTAATCCCAGAGTTGATGGTTACGGTTTTGCTTGACCCATCCCCATTAGACGGGCCAGCAGTCAAAGGAGCTCCTGTAGAGCCCGGAGGGCCTCCCAGCTCGGTGGGGTCAATCTCCATAATGAAGTTGCCATTCAGTGTGAAGTTGATGTCCGCTACACAGTCGCGCTGTGCGCGTCTAGGAATCAGTACGTCCAGATTTTGGTCGGTTACGCCCGGTATTACGCCTTGGGGGTTGTATGCTGGTGTGCCGCCGGGGCCGCCGCCGGTAAAGCCCGGCTCAGATACAATCCAGTTGCGGGTATCGTTCCAAGAGGTATTATGAGCACCTACCCAAATCGCTGCCGGAGGGTTCACCCATACGATGCGGTCTCCCGGAGGGCTGTTACTCCGGTCATTATTGGTACCTTCATCTTTCAACCCGCCGATACGCCCGCCGGCTGAGCCGGTAGTATTGACTAGGTAGATAGCACTTTCCGTTTTGCGGCTGGCCACACTGACGTTGTTGTTGTCGTTGTCGCTAAATACTGTCTCCACAATACGGATATTGCCTTGTGTGTGTACTGTCAACAATGTTTTATTGTCCGCACCCTCGAAAGTACAGTTGGAGAAACTGAAGATACTTGTACCATTGTTATTGGGGGCAGCGGCCACAGGCACTACCCAAGCGCTGGTGCTATAATCATAAAAAATCACATTTTCAAAAGCTGTTACCCCACCACGTTTGCCAAGGTTACCTGCTCCGGGGATATTAATATCGTTGTCTGTAGCATAACGTGTGCCGGCAATGGCATAGCCACCCGGTACGGAGCTAGGGAAGGCCCAGCCTGCATAGCGGGCGCGGAGACGGCATCCGCCGTAAAACCCATAGCGCAAACGTCCCCCTACTTGTGAGTCGCGGTTGATGATGGCTATCGCGCCTGCATTACCTTCGATGGTTACGAAAGAGCCATCACGCCCACGGAAAATCGCTCCAATACCGGCGTTTCCGCCTTGATTATCGCGAGACATCAGGACGATTCCCCCACCATCTAGGACAAATTCACCGGCGTGTGTGGGGTTGGGCAGGCCGCCTACATAAGCGCCATTGCCAAGGGCGAGGACGTTAATTTCGTCAAAGGATTCATCCCCAAAAAGCAGTCGCCGTCCAGCGCCTACACGGAAGCGCCCTGCATAGATGGTCAAATGCCCTAAGATACGCATACTTACCAACGCACCGCTGGCGTTTTGGGTAACCTCTCCGGCTGCTTTGATTACGAAAACGTTTGGCATTGTAATGCCTTGGCCTAGGTTGGCATCGTTGAAGTTGTCGTATAGTTGTTGTACAAAAGACTCAATTGTTTGGTTGGCAAAGCCGTTGAAAACCACTGCGGGGCGGCGATTATTGCGCCACTGTGCCGTACTTGACTCTAGGATTCTGTTGACAGGGCCTATAAAAAAGCCTGCGCGAGAGCCTGCGCCGCCGCTAAAGTTTAGCTCGTCGGGATTTATATTAGGGCCAGAGGTTTTATCTTCCAAATTACCTCCAAGGTGCAAACAAATGTCTTGTTCGTTCCCTACACGGTTGTTGCCATACAAGTCTAATGACGCACCATTGTATGCCCCTGTGCCTACGTTGGGATTTTCAATAATAAGGTTGCCCCTGACGTTCATATCAGCCGCCGGAACTCTCCACTGCCCACCATAGATATTGGATCCATTGCTAGCAGGGTAGGGCGAATTGACAGTACCATCGTACACGTGAAAGTTGGGGCTAAACAAGTTGTTGGCCACAGGTGTTCCGTGTGTGACAGCAGTTCTATCTGTAATACCGCTTACATTATTTACAATAACGGCACCAGCCTGTATGGTAAAGTTACCGGTGTTGGCCTTGACCAATCGGCCTTGGTCCTCGGGGCCACCGGCATTATTCACATCCATCACGCCATCTCCTACAACACCAGACAAGAAGGGAATAAATACTTGCCCATCTGTCTCATTGGCTGTATAAGCCGCAGGCCCCCCTCCGGGGATACCACTGTTGATGACACGTATTTTGGACTTGTTGATACGGATATTGTCAAATGCGCCTGTAGCCAACACACTGCGTGTGCCGGCAAACTCTGGCAATACATTTTGAAAATTAAAGGTTCGGCCTGCCGCCGCTACATCGATAAGCGCATAAGTATTTTTAGTACGGTGGTCTACCCTGCCTGTCGGATCCATCGATGAGGCTGCGCCAACAGTTACATCTTGGCGTGCATAATACAGCACATAATCGTTGACTCCATTTTGCCCCAATCCTTGCATTTCGAGGTTGATATCCGGAATATCCCCGATATTGGCTCGCCGCCGTTTGCCCAACAAGCCCTCGTTGAGATAGTTACGGCCAAGGAATATGGTTGTATTAGCCGATAGGGCAATAAAACTACCTCCGGGGTTGGCCAGAGTGTTGGTAGCTGCGCCCGAGCGGATGTGTAAATCTCGCCCGATGTTCAAACGAATGGTCTCATTGAAGTAATAGCCGTTATTTTGGATGATGAAATCGCCAATAACTTGCAACCCTGTTGGGTTTTGGGTGAGTCCGTGCCGGTTATAGAGCGCTGCATCAGACTGAATAGTAATCGAGTTGACCTCTATCCCCATCACAACATCAGGGATACTACAAACATTGGTACCGCTGGCAATAATGACATCATCTGTGTCGATGGGAACACCTACCGGAGTCCAGTTATTGGGGTTAAACCAATCACTGCTGGAGCTAGGATTCCCCCCTGCCGGAACACGGGGAGCAGACCAAGTTTTCTGTGCTTGTACTCCGACTGAAGACATCAGCCAAAACAAGCAGCATAGTACAAGCCAATAGCTTGTCCGATTTTTGGAGAGTTGGTGGTACATGGTAAATAGAGGTGTTTGGGTATGGGCTTGCATATTGATTAAATACGATTCAGTACTGGTAGCTTAATAATACCATTGGTATTGTGTGGTTAGTTGTATATACGCTTCATCAGACAGAAGTAAATAGGGCTGTCATGAATTTTTGGTTTTCGTGTTAAGGCTTGTTCGGGGGTTTTGTATAGTTTTGTATGTTTGAGTGTCTGCTACTGTTTTGTTATTCGCAAACTGGCAATCATCTTCAAAGACAATAAATACTTGTTTTTCAGTGTCATGCATATTTACTTAGTACCTCTCAGCCTTTTAATATAACAGAACGTAAATGACTTAGGGCTTCGTACAAATGATTTTGGTGTTTGCGCTGCCAAGCTAGTAAGTTTTATAATAGAAACCAATCTTTTTTATCTCAGATGCTCTTTGCATCTTTGCTCTGTTCAATATGCAACATCTTTGCCAAGGCTGATAGCTATTTCGGCTAAAGGCTTTTTTTCATCGACGAATCTGATTTTAATATAGACTAAAAATTTGCACTTTTGACTATGTCTGAGACTTATCATATACCCGTATTACGCGATGCCTGTTTGGAAGGCCTCAATATCCGTCCTGACGGAACCTATGTAGATGTAACTTTTGGTGGCGGTGGGCATTCCAAAGCTCTATTAGAACGCCTCGACAACAAGGGTCGGCTGTATGCCTTTGACCAAGATGCAGCAGCTGCCGAACAAGCCCAAAAACTGGCTACATACCCTCAATTTCAGTTTATTCAAGCCAATTTCCGGTATATCGGCAAATTCTTGCGCCTACACGGGGTGCGTCAAGTAGATGGCATCTTGGCCGACCTAGGGGTGTCTTCGCACCAGTTTGATACCGCAGAGCGGGGCTTTTCTATCCGTGCAGATGCTCCTTTGGACATGCGCATGGATACTGCTGCTCCCCTCACGGCTGCCGAGGTGCTTCGTACGTATTCCGAAGCAGAACTACATCGGATTTTAGGGATGTATGGCGAGGTTCGCAATGCCAAGACCTTGGCCAACGCCCTTGTGCGGGCGCGACAACAAGCACCCATCGCCACGGTAGCCCAACTCAAGGCCGTTCTCGAAAAACATGCCCCCAAACACCGTGAATTTAAATACTTTGCCCAAGTTTTTCAGGCGCTGCGCATTGTAGTTAATGAGGAGATGGGAGTACTGGAGGAGTTTCTGGGGCAGTGTGCCTCTCTGATTCGCCCCGGTGGCCGCTTGGTAGTCCTCTCCTACCATTCACTCGAAGACCGCCCCGTCAAGAACCTCATTCAAAAAGGGGTGCTGTTTGGGGAGCCCGAAAAAGATGTGTACGGCAATTTTTACAAGCCCTTTGAGGCGCTCCACCGCAAACCTATCGAAGCAGATGAGACTGAGCTGGCAGCCAACCCGCGTGCCCGCAGTGCCAAACTCAGGGTGGCCGTCCGCACAGAAGATGGGGTGCGTTAGCAACTCCCTTTCAAAAACCTTACACAACATGGAGATACGGCTTAGCAACATCCGAGTATGGGCTCTTTGGTAGCATCTTTTCACGCCACTGGACACTTTTCAGATTCCACAGTTAAAACTGTGAGCCAAGTCTCATTTTAGCACCCCCAAAAAAATGAGGCCTCAGCTTGTCTCGGAGCTGGCGCTCCAAGCTATATCCTTTTAAGTAAAGCGGTTTTTTGAAGCCCCCTTACCGCGCCTCCTCTAAGCCACATACCCACGAGTATGATAAGCCTTTGGTTGCCAAGGGGTTTTGCCAAGCGCTAGCCCGATTATTTTACTTGCATTGCCTGTAGGTATTGGCGGACATACTTGCCCAAGATATCAAATTCGAGGTTCACGCGGTCGCCTACGGCCAAGTAGCGGAAGGTTGTGTGTTCGTAGGTGTAGGGGATAATGGCTACCGAGAACTGTCCTTGTTGCGAATCTACCACGGTCAGGCTTACCCCATTGACACAGATGGAGCCTTTCTCGACAGTCATATTGCCAGTGTCGGCCTCATAGCTGAATGTAAAACGCCAACTTCCATCCTCATCGGCAATGGCCATACAGCGCCCTACTTGGTCTACGTGCCCTTGAACGATATGACCATCCAGACGGCCATTCATCTGCATACAGCGTTCAATATTGACAAAACGGCCTTCTTGCCAATCGCCGAGGTTGGTCTTTTGTAGGGTCTCATCAATCGCCGTAACGGTGTATTGCTGTTTTTCAGGGGATACTTGCGTTACGGTAAGGCAAGCACCATTGTGGGCTACGCTTTGGTCTACTTTCAGCTCCGACGCCAAGGAGGCTTGGAGGGTGAATGTGCGGTTGCTGCCTTGGGTCTCGATGGCGACGATTTGCGCCATTTGCTCTATAATTCCGGTAAACATCGTATTGAGGCTAATATTTATCTTAAAAATCGGTGGTATAAGTCTGTTGATTGCCGACCTCATCAGTTACAGTCAAGACAAAGTTGCCTTTGAGGCGCTGTATGTTGGGTGGCAAGGCAGTCTTGAGGAGCTTTTGTTTGTGCTCATAATCGAGTAACACATATTGGCCATCAATGGTTGCCTGATAGCTTTTGATGCCTGATAGGTCATCGCTGATTTTGAAACTGATTTGCTGTGGGCTGCGCTGGTGTAGTGTGATTTTGGGCGGGGTTTTGTCTGTCAAGAGGTCGAATGTACCCAACACGCGGGTGTCAAATGTCAAGATGCCCTCTTGGTTGTAGCTGCGTTGCATGGCTGAGCTCCCTCCGGAGAGGTAATAGGCTGCTTGTTTTGGCTGAAGGGTGTGTTTGCGCAAGCCTACCTGTATGTGCGTGCGTAAGGGGATTTCGGGGGCGTTGATGCGCCATCCCTCTGCGCGGCGTTCTACTTCGAGGTAGAGGGTGTCGAAGAGCGTTTGGGGTTCAAAGCTGATTTCGAGCTCATCGTCTGCATAAAAGGCACTGGTTTGGCTCGGGACAAGCATCTTGAAGTATGTTGGAATGCGGATAGGGCCTACGGCAATCTCTTCGGGCAGGCCGTGGGCTAGGTTCCAAAGATACACACTGGTCTGCTGTTTGGTATAGGCCAAAGGGAGGTCTAGAGGCGTACCAAAGAAATACAGTTGGGCTTTTTCGCCGCCTTGTTTGAGATTTTGGCCTTCTATCTTAAGTATATTGCCCACAATACTGTATTGTAGTTGGGGTTTGAGCGGGCTTTGGGCGGGGCTAAACTTAGGCTGTGCAACCGGAGGAGCTCCCTGTAGGCTCAGGCTCAATGTGCTCTCATTGCCGTAGGTGTCGGAGGCCTTCAATACGATTTGGCGGCTGCGTTTGTCGCGTAAGGCAATACGGCCTTTGAGGGCATCGGCCACGCGGTAGTTGTCTGTCATCTCATTGCCATTGGCCACATAACAGCGCTGAAAGCCCTGCCCTGTGCGCCGATTGAGCGGGTAGTCCATATGTACTAAGGCGCTGCGGCCTTGGTTGAGGGGAATGCGGTTGAGGTCGGCACGGAAGTGCGACTTACCGTCTACCAACAGCTCGATATTGGTAGTCGCATAGGTGTTGGAGGCATTGTTGGCTACATCATAGGTAACGATACTGATACCGACCTCTCCCCAAATGTCGATGGGCTTATCGAGGACAAATTTTCCTTTGCCCTTGCCTCTCACAGGTAGGGTGAGGGTTTCGAACTGCCCCTGCACGCGGGCATCCACACTGAGGGGCGTAATGGCAATATAGGTAATCACGGGGGGGAGTTTATCCTTGGGCAGCTCTTTTTGAAAGCCCCCTACCCTGGCCGGGTTGAGGACTACATCGTCGAGGGTGCGGATTTCGTAGTGCAGGTGTGCTCCTGCCGATGCTCCGGTATTGCCCACATAGGCGATGATTTGCCCTTGTTTGACGGGCAACTCGTCGGGTTTGAGTGTCAGGTCGAGGATGTTTTCGCGCAGGGCATAATGTTTGGCTACTACATAATCGGCAACAGAAGCCGCAAAGCCGTCGAGGTGGCCATAGACGGTCTGATGGCCGGTAGTAGGGTGTGTGAGGTAGAGTACCTTGCCGTAGCCATACGAAGATACCCCAATCCGCGATACGTAACCATCAGCAGAGGCATAGACAGGTGTTCCTACGAGGGCCACAATGTCTAGCCCGGCGTGGAGATGGCTGCCACGCACTTCGCCGACGTTACCGGCAAGGTAGGCTGTTTTGCCCGGATTGACCGGGAAGGTGTATTGTTGTGCTTGTAGGGCTGTGAGGGAAAAACTAGCGACAAACCCTAAGGTCAATAGCAAGCAATGAACTATCAGCCAATAACTATGATGGAAATAGGCTTCGAAGGTGCGGTTTAGGAGCATTTTTAAGTGGGGGAGGTTCGGGCATACAAAAATACCCAAAGAAGTGCTTTCCTTGGGTAAATCAATGTCTGGGAAGTCGCATGGGCGATGATTAAGCTTCTTCTTTTTGGTATTTGGCTTTTTGATCAGAGCCTTTTACGGTGTTGATTTTTTGCTGAAGCTCGGCGATTTTATCATAGTTGCGGTCGCCACCGTTTTTCTCTTTTTTCTTGCTCCATTCGTTTGACAACTCCTGCTTCAAGGCGTTAAGCTCGTCCATATTGATATTTTTCACGGCTGTATCTATTTTGTGGGTGAAAATTTTGTGTTTTTGAAAATGGAATGCAAAGATAGTAAAAAAATCCCTAGACCAAGGTTTTGACCTGAATTTTATTATACCTCAGCGCTCTCCAAGATTTTGAAAAACCTTGGAGAGCTTGTGTATACCCAATCAAAATTGATTGGCGAAATGTATGCCCTGAAAACCCTCGGGCATCAAGAAGATCAAATCTTGTAAATCCTCAAATCAAGTACATCTTGGCTTAAAAAGGCCTAGAGGGTAGTTTTACCCTTTTCGCGGCGCTTAGTGCCTTTCCCAAGGTGGATTTCGTAGTTGTCGGGCGTACCGGTGATTTGTAAGCTCACAAACATTTCCCGCCCGTCTTCACGAGCACGTTGTATCTCCTCCTCCATTTCGAGATCACTTTTATTTTTACGTTTACGGCCTACGAGTGCGTTCCACATTGCCTGACGGATGACCTTCATCGGCACTTCGATGGTATAGTCCATCTTGAGGTCAAAGTTTTTCTTGCCTGAGATGAAGATATAGCCTAGGGTAGTGCTGACTTCCATCCGGGGGATAGTAATGATGCCGTTTTTGATATCAATGACATTGACCATTTCTCCAAATTGTACGTTGTTGAGGTCTTTATCCCCTGAGAATCGCGCCATCATATCAAAGGGGCCGAAGTTGGTCAGGCGGCCATCCGTAATCGTTACTTCGATGTGTGCTTCTGTATCTTTGAGATTTGGGGTCAGGTCGGTGTGCATCAGGGCTTTGGATTTGACCGTTCCTGAAAGCCTGCCGTGGATGTTTTCTTGGATCAAGTAATCTTGCCCGAAGTTATCGAACTTGTAGAAAATCTGATTTATATCCAAATTGTTGACAGTCAACTCACTAGATAGATAAATATGCTCTGGGTCGCTACCATTGAAATAGCCTTTGAGGTCTAGAGAGCCCCCGGCTACATCCATATGCATTTTGTCGACATAGAGGTAATGGTTGGGTTTGCTGCGCAGTTTGGTGTCTAGGTTTTGGATGATGTATTTGTGGTAACGCAACCAGCCAATGTGGGCTTCTATTTCGGCATCGGGGAAGGGGATGGTAAAGATATTGAAGACTGCGTCGTGGTCTATGGGCTTGTTAGGGTCTTCTGGAACTTCTTCGTAAGGGAAAAGCTCGTCATAATCGATGCGGTTGGCATAAAATTTAATCTTCTCACCGCGTTGTGCTGTAGCAGTGGTATCGAAATAGTTGCTTAGCTCGGCATCGATACGGAAATCGGTAGTGCCCATTTTGCCGCTGGCATCGCTCACCTTCAGGAAGCCCTTATTGAGCACGATGTCAGCGTGTACGTCTCTGATTTTGAGCGGGTGTACGCTGAAATAGCCGTGTAAGTCACGAAGTTCAAGGCGGGTATTGTGGGTGAAGTTGCCGGTCAGGAGGTCTTCGCTATGCATATTGAGCTTGGCCTCTATTTCAAACTCGCGCAGGGCTTCGTCTTTATACTCTTCGGGCAGATAATTCACCCCCTTATAGGTCATTATATCATTGAATTTGAGGTATTTAGAAGTAATATCGATATAAGTCTCTACCGCTCCGGGCGTGTGATTGGGCAAGAAGGCCGCATAGTTTTTCACATACCCCAAGATTTTGAAGTCACTTTTGTCTATCTCTCCTTTGAAATGCTTGACCTTGATTTCTTCCGGCGTAATGAGGATGTCTCCCAAGAAATCGTGTAGTGTGTGAGGGTAATGCTTGGGTTTACAATAAAACTTATCGATAAAGAACTCTCCCAACGGGATTTGGTCAGACTGGCTGAGGTATTTGGTAGAGGTTTCGAAGTGGCTGCTGAATGAGAGCTTGGTCAGCTCTTCGTCGATGCCGGCGAGCTGTTGTAGGTTGAGGCGCTCCGACTTCATATCAAGCGTAACAATCACATCGGCATCGTTGCCGTGGATATATTCGCTCAGGTTTTTGATTTCACCTTTGAGGCTCAAGTCTGAGTCTAAAATTTTCAAATCAAATTTTTTGAGCTTCAGATGCCCTGCTGCAAAGGAAAACTCAGCGTTGAGATTCTCCAACGGTAGGCCTCCTTCGGGCTTGTAATTTACATTATGTAAAATAACCTTGCTGTCGCTTCCATCTTTCAGCTTGCCAAGTGTGCCTGCGGTGTCGTTATAGTCAAGCAACTCATCGATGGTGATGTCGAAAGTCATCTTGCCTGTGAGGTTTTTGAGGCTTTCGATTTCCAATAAATCATACAGTACACCCAGGTCAATGCGAGAGTGCAAATCCACCGATACCATCGGGTTGAGAAAGTTTTTGATATGAAAGCTGCCCTTAAAGACACTCTTCTCGGGCAAAGCGCTTACGTTTTTGATGTAGAGCTCGGTAGTTTCGAGGGTGCGGTCATCGCCATTGGTGAAGAAGCCTGTAAGGTTGAGGTCTTTGACCGACTTGTTGTTGTGTGGGTTGATAAAGTTAGCGTTTTTGCATCCAAACTCCATGTCAATGCGTGGCACATCGTTGAGTGCCTTGCCTATAACCTTGCCTATGAAGTATACATCACCTTCGTTTTTGTAGGTTTGCAGCTTTTCATAGATATAATCTGGGGCAAATGAAGTAATGAGTTTGAAATCAGGCTTGCGGCCTTTGAGTTCCAAATCCATATAGGCATCATTGTTCAAATCTACAGAGCCGCTCCATCGAAACTCCCCTCCTTCGATGGCAAACATAGAAGGGCGGATTTCGAGGAAATTTTTCTCTGAGTGAAAGGTTACATCACTGACAATATCGATGTGTTTGTTTTTGAAGAAGTCTAGTCCGTGTAGGCTCAGATGTTGGATGGTTAAATCCATATCCAAGTGATTTTCAATTTTGTCTCCAATATACTTAAAGCTCAAGTCTGATTTAGCGATTTGTACTTCTATCATCTGCTCCATGCCTTGATCTTCTTTGATAAAGTTGATATTGCGCAGCTCTATCTTGCGCAAGTCGAGGTGTAGGGGAGCGGCTTCAGTAGAGTCCGCAGCGTTCTCAATGCCATCATCCTTGGCTAGGAGCAGGTTGATATTGCCGTCCTTATCGCGGATGAGGTGTAATTTGCCATTCTGTACCCGGATTTTTTTGAGGTCATACTTGCCAGTAATGATGTCCCAAACATTAAAGCCCGCATACACATCCTCAAACTGATAAATTAAGTTCTTGCGCTCTACCCTATCGCCATAAAATCGGAGGTTGTGCAGGTCTATCGATACATACGGGAAGTTTTTGAATGGCGAGATATAAATCTTCTCCACCTCTGTATGCCCTAGTTGGTGTTCATTGAGATAGTCAACTATCCAAGTAGCGATATAGTCTTGGCGATAATACAAGACAATGGGCGCGGTGATAAGGGTAATCAAGACCAAGCCAATCGCTACTCCGCCAGTAATGAGGCCTCGCTTGAGCCATTTATTCATCCGACGCTTTTTTTCGGGAGCGGCTGTTGTGTTCATATATTGATGTGATTATCCAAAGAGTTCAACCTCTGTTATTTACTTTACCCAAAAACAAAAGAAATAGTTGCGTGATGTGTGTGTTTTTTGGCGTTCGTACAAAGTTCAAATATAACGCCAAGTAAGTTTGGATGCAAAATATATACAGACTTCACGCCACCGGACATTTTCCCAACCCCATAGTTAAACCTGTGGGCTAGGTCTCATTTTAGTCCCTAAAATGAGGCCTCAGCTTGTCTCGGAGTTAGAACGCCGAGCTGCTTTTCCAAAAATGTCTCATAATATCGCATTGTAATCCCCGTCAATAGCGGCTCTCAGCCAAGTAGTGGATTGTTGGCACATTTGTATTCAGCTCGAAAACGCTATCTTTGCCAACCCATTCCCCAAAAATACCTTTTTGTGAGTCAATCTCTGGCTGCTTTCCGTTCGACTAACTACCGCATATTTTTCCTAGGGCAGGCTGTCTCCAATATCGGCAACTTGATGAATCAAGTAGTGGTCGGATGGTTGATTTATGAGCTGACCCAATCGAGCTTTTTGCTAGGTTTTGTACTTTTTTCGCGGGAGTTTTCGGCTTTTATCCTCTCTCCTTTTGCCGGTGTATGGGCCGATACCTACAACAAACATCAGTTGGTGATGGGCTGCAACTTGGTGTTGATGTTGAGTACCTTTGTGTTGGGGGGCTTGGTATTGTGGGGTTGGGTAGCAGTATGGTCCTTGGTCTTGATTCAGGTCGTGGTTGGTGCTACGGTAGCCCTAGAGGTTACAGCACGTCAGGCTTTTGTGAACGAATTGGTAGATGATCCTACGCACCTCTCATCGGCCATTGCGCTCAACTCTGCCCTCTTCAACACGGCGCGTATTCTGGGGCCTACCCTCGCCGGTTGGCTTATTCCCTTGATGGGAGAGGGCTACTGCCTAGTGCTCTATGGGGCAATGTTGTTGTTTATACAGCTGACTTTCAGGATGATGCAACTACCTCCGTTCTATCGTCCCCTTTATACGCCCAGTCTACAGGAGCGCCTTCAGGATGGCTATCGTTATGTCGAATCACAACCTACGCTCCGGCGTTTGTTGCTGACCATCGTGTTGGTTACCTTTTTGGGGTTGGGCTACGAAACGCTGCTGCCCGTTTTTGCCAAGGATGTATTTGGCAGAGGCCCCGAAGCATTGGGTTATCTCACCAGCGCCGTCGGAGCGGGTGCTGTAGTGGGTGCTTTGTATATCAGCCGTTTGCGCAACAACCAAGGGCTGGCCGATGCCCTGCGTTATGGGTGGCTGCTCTTTGCGCTGTTTGTGGTAGCCTTCGCCCTGACAGACAACCTCTATTGGGCGCTGCTTTGGCTGTTTGTAGCCGGTATTGGGCGGGTTTGTGTATACACTGCTGCCAATACGCTTATGCAAAGCTTGGCCGATACCACCAAAAGGGCACGGGTGTTGAGTTTTTATGTGATGCTCTTCACAGCCGGGCGCACGGTAGGCAACTTGGTATGGGCTGCCCTGTCGGACGGTATCGGGGTCAATTATGCCATTGCCCTCAGCGGAATCCTCTGTTTTATTATTGGGCTGTGGTTGTTTAGAGCGCTGCGTATGGCCTGAAGGGACACCCCTGAAACCCTACAGGGTTGCCCCTCCTAAAAATGCTATTTTATGGCCAAATAAGGCTTTGTGTGGTGTCAAAGCAGCAGTTGTTACACCTCTTATTTTCCAGCCCCCACAGTTATACCAAGATTCACAAGATTTGATTTTCTTGATGCTCAAGGATTCTCAACACACACATTTCCCAAACCAATTTTGGTTGAGTATAACTGTGGGGTTTGAAAAATGTCCAGTGGCGTGCTACGCCTCTTCATCATAAAAGCCACTGCTAGTATCTTGCTGTTTGCTGATTTTTTTGCTGTAGGCCATGCGGGCGCGTTTTTCCTTGGCAAACATCTGCTGCATACTGGATTCGTTGGCCTCAAACTGCATCGTGTTGGTAATAGATAATGAGGCAGCGACCTTGGTTACGTCGTGGTTGGCACCAATATAGGTGAAGGTCCAGTTTTTGAGTTGTAACTCTTCGATCATCTTGCGGATAGATTCGGCCTGATACTCCTTCGAGGCATTTTCTTCTCCGTCGGTGAGGATGGTTACCAATACATTACAGGCACTATGTTGTTCGGCTTCGCGGCGCTGCATTGCCAGGCCGGCACCCATTGCGTCGTAGAGGGGAGTAGAGGCATCGGGTTGGTATTTCTTATCATCGATAGCGTGTAGCTGGCTTACAGGTTCGTTGGCGTGTATCGTCTTGATACCCAATCCATTGAAGCTAATTAGCGAGATATAATGTTCCTGTTCGGGGTATTGCTCAGCCACACCTTTGACCGTCTGCACGACCTCATTGAAGCCTGTGATGATGGTCTGCTTGATGCTTTCCATAGAGCCGCTCTCATCTAAGATGATAAGGTTGAATACTTTGTGGGTGGTTGGTTTTGACATATGCTTAGTTAAAATTAGTTTGGGGAAATTGATGTTCAAAGCCTCATTTTTGGGTCAAAGTGGCGCGCCTTGTTACCCTGAGGCTCTTGCTTTGAGCTGCTTTTCCAAAAATAGTCCAAGGCACAGATAACTTGGGTATACGAAAAGGCAGGCAACAAGTTCTAAGACCTTGGCTACGATGCGGCTTATTTTTGCCACGGATACACGAATTTTTGGTGTCTATTCGTGCATTAGTGGCTGATTTTTGTCAGGGATACATGGATGTTTTTCACATCTAGTGTCCCTTTGCACTTAAATGTATATGCTGAGAGCCCGAAGTGCCAAAATAAGTACACAGTAGCAGCAAAATCGAAATACCCATCGGGGTGATTGCGTCCTTAGCTAGCCTGTTGTTCGCGCAGCTGTAAAATAAGCTCCATCTTGAAGTCGTTAAGGCTTTTTTCAAGCCCTACGGGGTAGCCGTGGGGGTTGGTAAAGCGCTTGATACCACTGTGAAACTGTGCCAACTGAGCTTGGGCATAGTCCCGAATTTCGGAGATGGTAGGGCTTTGGTAACAAAGTTGGCCTTGGCGCATCAGGGGCTGTAGCAGGTCTTGGTGTTGTACTTGTTGGGTAGCGATTTTTTTGCGGCGGGTAAAATCCATCGGATCTACGATGGTAACTTTTTCGGGCAGCGGGCGCTCTATGTCGTAAATCATATCGGCAATAGCCCCCTCTTCGTTTTGATAACGGCGTACTTGCAGGATGCCGGGGTTAGAGATTTTGATGACCTGCTCAGACAGTTTTACTTTGTATTGCCAAGGTTGTTGGGGTTTTCGGGTGGCGGCTATTTTATACACCCCTCCGAGGGCTGGTTGGTCAAAGGCAGTTACGAGCTTGGTACCAATGCCCCATACATTGATAGTTGCCCCTTGTAGCTTGAGACTTTGGATGATATGCTCGTCGAGGTCATTGCTGGCTACGATGGTGGCTTTTTCAAACCCAGCCTCATCGAGCAGGCGGCGCGCTTCGATACTGAGGTAGGCCAAGTCGCCCGAGTCGAGCCGGATACCAAGCATCTCATACCCGCGTTCGCGGAGTTTGCGGCCTGTTTCGATGGCATTTTTGACCCCCTCGAGGGTGTCGTAGGTGTCGACCAAAAACACACAGTTATTGGGTAAATACTGAGCGTAGGTATCAAAAGCCTCTACTTCGGTATCAAAAGACATTACCCAGCTGTGCGCGTGTGTGCCCCGTACTGGAATGCCGAATAGCTTGCCCGCCAATACGTTGGAGGTGGCTACACAGCCGCCAATATACGCCGCTCGGCTCGCCGCAATGCCTCCATCGATGCCCTGAGCACGACGCAGGCCAAATTCCAACACTGGCTCGCCTTTGGCTGCCAAGCAAATGCGGGCAGCCTTAGTGGCGATAAGGCTTTGGTAATTAATCATATTGAGTAGGGCCGTTTCGACAAGCTGACACTGGATAATAGGCCCGCGCACCCGCACGATGGGCGCTTGTGGGAAAACCACTGTGCCCTCGGGTACTGCGTCGATATCACAGCCAAACTCCATCTGGGCTAAATAATCCAAAAAAGCCTGTTCAAAAAGAGGGGTACCATCTGCGCCTTTGAGCTCGGCAAGGTAGGCGATGTCAGTAGTGTCAAATTTAAAATGCTTGAGGTAATCAATCACATAGGCCAAGCCACAGGCAATCGTAAACCCTCCTTGGAACGGATGTTTGCGAAAAAAAAGGTGGAATACTGCCTCGTCTTCGTGCTTTTGGGCTTTCCAATACCCGTAGGCCATCGTCAGCTGATAGAGGTCGGTAAGGAGGCTGAGCGAGCTTTTGTATAAGTCTTGGGTAATGTTCATCTTTGTGGGGTCTAGGGGTACAAATAAATTTGGAGCGATGTTCTTCTTTTGGTCTAAAGTATTGTTGTTGGTCTTCAACCCACTATTGTGGGGCTTGGCCTTGCTAGTATATGCTTTATATACGACAAATCAAAAGCGGCGTTTACAAATCCTGCGCTTGAGCTTGGCGGCGGCAGTGCTTTTGACCAATCCCGGCCTGCCGATGTGGTGTTTGCAGCGCTGGGAGGGAGAAGTTCCCCGCCTCCAAGACCTCGCCGAGCGCTACGAATACGGCATTGTGCTCACAGGTATAACGGTATACAAACAACCTGACGACCGGGTCTACTTCAGCCGTGGAGCCGACCGCCTCCTACACGCCCTTTGGCTCTACCGCCAGGGACGCATCCGGAAAATTCTCATCACCGGAGGTACTACCGATATCTTCGGCCAGAGCGTCCGGAGTGAGGCCGAGCGTTTGGCCGAAGTACTGGCCTTGGCTGAAGTACCACCAGCAGATATTCTGATAGAGCCTAATGCCCGCAATACCTACGAGAATGCGCAGCTGAGCGCTCAAATACTCCAAAAAGCCCAAGCCACCCAACAAACACACCTACTCATTACGTCGGCCTTTCACCTACCCCGCGCCACTGCTTGCTTTCGCAAAGCCGGACTTGATGTGATGCCCTTTGGGACTGATTTTTATACCCCCGACCGCCATACCGTTGGCGCTTTTGCCTACTGGGTTCCTTCGCTCAATGCTCCACAATTATGGCAGGTATTGCTCAAAGAATGGCTCGGCTTCGCAGTCTATCGAATGAGCGGGTATTTGTAGTTGACTCTAAAATGGACAAGCCATGTGTCTGTTCTGAATGTGCAGGAAAAGTCAGAGATTTTTCAGCTCATTGGGCGTGCGTAGATACTATCTCAACCCCCAATCGAATGGTGGTGATTTTTCTGAGTGGATGTGGGGTTGATGTGTGCTAAAAGGTGTATCCTGAGCTATCCAACAATGCTAGGCAGCAAGCTTTCCCTTGGCGCTGGCGGGCACATCCTCTATCTTTGCCTTGCGCTCAGGGTATAAATCAGCCCCCATTCGAGGTGGTCGACACTGCCTAGCTGGCCGCGCATGGCAAAACCCGCATTCCATTGTCGCCAGAAGCGATACTGCAATCCATAGCGTTGGTACCAGCGGCTGTCGACGGGCTGTGGTTTGTAGGGGTAGTAACCTACATGGATTTGTAGACTAAGGCGCGAATGTATGGGCATCCAGAGGCCGGGAGCAACGCCGATACGCAGTCGGGGAACACGCACCAACTCGTTGTCTTCGGTGCGCAGTTCGTCAAACATCTCGTGTGAAGAAACATCCAGCTGCCCACCCCCATAAAGCCAAGGCAAGATTGGGCGATAATGCGCCGCAAAACTGTGGTATACACGGTATTTGCGCCCACCGGTGGGATACTGTTCTACCCAGCCTAGGCTGGTGCCTAGCTGCCAAATGGGTTGTGATGCGTGCAGTTGGGCATTGTTTTGGGGTGGGGGGCTTTCGGCCCAATGGTAGGCTACTTTGGCCTGAAGACTCATCAGGTTAGTCCCCATATTGGGCAACTGCATCGCCCCGTTGGAGAAATGAAGCAGCTCTAGTTGTAGCCCCCCCTGCCAATGTGGAGCCAATCGAGCAAGCCAGGCCAGCTCGCCCTGCCAAGCGGCGTTGAGGTGGCTGCCAATCATATTGTTTTTGTGGTTGTGCAGGTGGTGGTAGGGTCTACTGACATAGGCCAGCCCCAAGCCCAACCGAAACACTAAGCGGTGATGGCGAGCTTGGTACAGCCGAAGCTCCCCTGAGGCGGTCAGGGCTAGGGCTTCGCCCAAATTGGGATGCTGAAAGTCAACATAATGCAGCGAAATCAAGCCGGGCGGGAGCGCTGGCAGGCTGTGGGAGGCTTGCAAGCTCCAACGCTGTACAGCATTGTTGCGTAAGTGTGGCGTAAAATCGTCTGCTTTGAGGATAGCTCCCAGCCCCACACCTAGCTCCAACCCTTTCCAAAACCGAGAAGGTTGTGCGCTGAGCGGAGTGATTAGTAGAAAAACAACAAGCAAAACATTGATTATCAGTACTTTATTTCTCATCCATCAGCAGAGGGTAACTTTTTACCACAGTAAGGGCAGAACGAAAACACAGGTGTTGATACAACTACTTCGGGTGTACTAGGGTTTGGAATAGACTTAAAGCCCTTGAACTCTGTAATGGCTACCCCAGTTTTGGCCTCATATTGGGCCACTGCTGTGCGCAGTTCTGTCAGCTCGCGCTCCAACTCTTGCTCACGGGTAAGATTATGCTCACTTGTATTTTTTTCGCGGCGTTGCTCGGCTAGTTTTTCTAGGTACGAAGCGCTCAAGATACTCGTAGGCAAGGCCACAATACCGATGCCCAGAAGCGCGATACAACCACTCAAAAACCGCCCCCAATTCGTAACCGGATACACATCCCCGTAGCCTACGGTAGTGAGGGTGGCTACCGTCCACCAAAAGGTAGCGCCCACGTTGGGAAATTGCTCGGGCTGTACATGGCTTTCGAGGTGATACATCAAAGTAGAAGCCACCAAGAGCAATATAAAGGTCAAGAAAATGGTGATTCCCAATTCGTCGCGTTTTTCGCGCACAATCTGACTAAACATAATCAACGAAGGAGAATACCGGTTGAGCTTGAAAATACGCAGCAGGCGTACCAAGCGCAGCACACGCAATACTCGTAGGTCGATATTGAAGAAGTAGGGCAGGTAAAAAGGCAAAATAGAAATCAAATCTACCAAACCCATAAACGAAAATATGTAGCGCAACCGTGCCACCACAAAATTAGCGTTGGGATACCGCAAATTGGCTGTCCAAAGATGTAGCAGGTATTCTAGGCTAAAAACCGAAACAGAAAACCATTCGAAATACCTGAAAAATATCTCATACATCTCCAATTCCTGAAAGGACTCCAAGATGATGACAATCAAATTGAGCATAATCAACCAGACAATCAGGTCGTCGAACCAGCGGCTGATACTCCTTCGCGACAAGGCCGGGTTGATGATATAAAAAGCCTGTGCCTGAGCAAGGTTGTGCCATTTGATCAAAAAACGCCACATGATGTTGTTTTAAATGTTGGGCTCTTCCATAAATTTGACGTAAATCCTTGGTGATAGATTTGCAAACCTATCACTAAGGAGGGTTTCGAGGGCTTGAGGGGCAAAATCACGGAAGAGCCAAATGTTGGTACTATTGTATAGTCGAAATTACACAAAAAAGCTCTTGTATGCAACCTTCACCCCTGATTGAGTAACCTGTGGCTCTGGGATTGCAAACAAGCTGAAGTCTGTTGTGCACCACTGGACACTTTTGGAAAAGTAGCTCGGAGCTCCAACTCCGAGACAAGCTGAGGCTTTATTTTGAAGCAAAACAAGACCTCGCCCGCAGGTTTAACTGTGGGGGGAGAGTTGAAAAATGTCTAGTGGTGTGCGCCTGGTGTATTTTGTGAATCCTCAAAACAAGTAAATCTTGGTATACATTTGCCCTCCAACTAAAAAATCAATACCTTGCGTGTTGTTCTGATGATATCTTGTATATGGCCGAAAATAGCTACCGCAATGCACCCAAGGGCAATGCCCAACGCCAAAACCGCCCTGTGAAAGCCGTCCGTTCGTTGTTTGATAATTTTATCAACCTCGACGCGATGATAGACCAAGGTTTGCCCACCCGCTACATTCCCCACTTGCTTTTTTTAGGGGTGTTGGGGATTATCTATGTAGGCAATACCCACCAAGCAGAGAAGATGGGCAGGCAACTCAACCAACTCGAACGTAAGGTCGAAACCCTACGCGCCGATTATACCACCAGCAAGATAGAGTTTCTACAGCGCAGCAAGCAATCCGAGATTATGGAGAGCGCCCAAGAGCTGGGCTTGGTGGAGAATGATGGCAAAACCTACCGCATTGTTTTAGAAAAATAACTTCTTATGGAAGCCAAAAAACTTATTCTTTTGCGCACACGAGTAGCTTTTTTGGGCGTAGTGGCGCTTTGTTTTGTCATCTTGGTTCGCTTGGTATATATCCAACTTATAGAGCGCCCCCGTTGGGAAAGCGCCGCCAGCGAAAATGGCCTCCAATACCGTACCATCAAGGCTACACGTGGGAATATCTATGCTAATGGCGGGCAGCTTTTGGCTACCTCGATGCCTTTGTTCAAAGTAGCTATAGACCCTGTCGTCATTCCGGCAGATGTCTATCAGCGCGATATTGACTCCCTGACGGTATTGCTGTCGCACTTTTTCAAAGACCTGACACCACGTGAGTATTTCCGCAAAATCAACAATGCCCGCGTAGCAGGCAAGCGTTATATCGTACTCAACAACGAGCCGGTCAATTTTAAGGATAAAAAGCGCCTAGAAGCTTGGCCGCTTTTCCGCGAAGGGCAGCGCCGGGGCGGGGTGATTTTCGAAAAAGTAGAACGCCGCTCCTACCCCTACGGCCAAACGGCGGCGCGTGTTATTGGCTATGTACAAGAAGACAGCGGGCGCGTAGGACTTGAATATAGCTTCGACCGCACCTTGGCCGGTATCAATGGTAATGCGCTCTACCAACGCGTTTCGGGCAGCGAGTGGAAGCCCGTCAGTGATTTTTCGCAGATGGTACCTACCGATGGGTATGACCTCTACACAACCCTAGATATTGATGTACAAGAAATCGCAGCTGAGGAGCTGAAAAAAGCGCTCGAAGAGCATCAGGCCGACTTTGGCTGTGTGATTGTGATGGAAGTAAAAACAGGCTACATCCGAGCAATGGCCAACTTTGGGCGCAACCTCGATGGTGATTATGTCGAAAACTACAACTATGCCGTTGGCGAACAAGGCAGCACCGACCCCGGCTCTACCTTCAAACTAGCTTCGGCCATTGCCTTGTTTGAAGATAACCCCATGCTGGAGTTGAGCGATACCATCGAAACCGGAGGTGGTACCTACAACTTTTACGGAGCCACGATGCGCGACGCACGCGCCGGCGGCTTTGGCCGGCTGACCATCCAGCAGGTCTTCGAACAATCATCCAACGTAGGGGTGTCCAAGCTCATCACCCGCCAGTTTGGGGAGCGCCCTGCCGACTTTGTCAATAAACTCTACGAAATGCAGTTGGGCGCTGCGCTCAATTTTCAGCTCAAAGGCGTGGCCAAGCCTTATATCAAAACCCCCGAAGACAAGACTTGGAGCGCCACCAGCTTGCCCTGGATGTCGGTAGGGTATGAGATGCGCCTCTCTCCCCTACACACCCTGACGCTCTACAATGCCATTGCCAACGGGGGGCGGATGATGCAGCCACAGATTGTGCGCGAAGTACGCCGCGCCACACAGCCTATCGAGCAGTTTGTGCCCGGTATCCTGAGTGAGCGCATCTGTAATGATACCACCCTCCAAAAAGTACAGACCATCCTCGAAGGCGTAGTACAGCGCGGTACAGCGCGGGCTATCCGCAGCAACCAATACCGCATTGCGGGCAAGACCGGTACTTCGCAAAAAATCGACCCCAAAACAGGGCGCTACTCTCCTACCAAGTATTATACCTCCTTTGCGGGCTACTTCCCCGCCGAAGCGCCCAAATACACCTGTATTGTGGTGATAGACAGCCCCCGAGGGTTCAAACAATATGGCGCTGACGTATCTGCTCCGGTATTCCGCAAGGTCGCCGACCGTCTCTATGTGCGCGACCTTGAAATGCAACAGTCTACCGAAGCGCTCTCACCCAAGCAGGCCTTCCAGACCAATATCCCCGCCGACCAAGTGGCCTATCAACAAGATGTCCGCTTTATTATGCGGGCGCTCAATATCCCCAGCGCCGTTACGGCTGAGTCGGAGTGGGTAGTGCCCATCGCCCAGCCGATGCAGGTTTCTTGGAAAGAGCGCAGCATCCAAGCCGACCGCGTGCCCAATGTCATTGGGATGTCGCTGCGCGATGCGCTCTACATCCTCGAAAACCGTGGTTTTAAGGTTTATTTTGAAGGCAGGGGCAAGGTCAAAACCCAGTCGCTGATGCCCGGCAGCGCGCTACCAAGCAATAAGCGTATAGTCTTGTCTTTGCAGTAAAATACGGATGGCTTCACAACAAGGGGGTCTGCGCTTTCGTTCGGTAATCATCAGTACTTTAAAGCAAGTCGTGGATATGAGACTGCGTGGTTTGAAAGTATTTACGAAATAGTTGGGCCACGCCACTGGATGTTTTTGGAAAAGAGGCCTCATTTTGGGGGTTAATTCACAAGATTTCCCAAACCAATTTTGGTTGGGTATAACTATGGGATTTGAAAAATAGCCAGTGGGGTGTGGTTGGGCAATATTTGGGCACAATAAATGCTCTTGGGGGTTGGCTTGTAGGCGGAGGTTTGTGTAATTTGCAACTCAATTACACCATACTGCCAACATATGAACACTCTCTCTGATTTAGCCCACAAAACCAATTTAGATACCCTGCTTCCGCTTATTGTCCAGCATCACCAGCTACATAGCCGCTGGCTCAATACCCTTTCTCTGATGGAAAATGTAGGGGCGCGCAAAATAGCTGCAGCCGAACACCCCCGCAATGTAGACCTGTTGATGCTCAAACACGCTGCCGAAGAAGCACGCCACGCTTATTATCTCAAAAAACAACTGAGTAAAATCCCTGAGGCAGACTGCCCCGATTATAGCGATGTTTATCTGTTGGCTCCTCGTGCGAGTTATCATTATCTCCACGCCTTAGACGTGGCCATCAGCCGCTACCTCAAAACAACACTGGCCTGCGCAGACTATCAGTTGCGCTATATGGCCTATTTGTTGGTTACTTATGCGATAGAGGTGCGTGCTGATGAGCTTTATCCTGCCTATCAGGAAGCGCTAAGCGCTGCTGGTAGTAAAGTCAATGTGAAGTCTATCATTGTCGAAGAAGAAGGTCATTTGGCCGAAATGCAAACACAAATGGAGGCTGTTTTGCCCAATTGGCAACAACACGCCAAAGCAGTAACTGATATCGAAGCGGGGTTGTACGAAAAATGGGTGGCTAATATCGCCCAAACAGTGCAAGCTACTCTCAATTAGCAGCATAACGGAGTTGGCTTTTGTGGCTCTTCCGTGATTTTGGCGCTCAAGTCCTCAACAAGCTCCTTAACGATAGGTTTGCAAACCTATCGCTAAGGATTTGCGCCAAATGTACAGAAGCACCGCTTTTGTGTATCCATTACACCAAAAACTCATCTCAAAATCCTTCAAGGGCTTGAAGTCTTTGAAGGATTGTGATTTGACACCATCTTTCCTTTGTTGCAAATACTCATAATGCGGGCTGGTTATTCTAAGTTGTTGAGCACTTCGTGGATGGCTTTTATTTCTGCTTGGATTTGAGTTACTAAGGCTTGGGCTTGGTCTGGTGTATAATTTTCCAACACCTCGATACTGCGCGCCAGTGTGGCTAGTTGCTCAAAACCTACGCTGACTCCAGTGCCGCTGAGTTTGTGTGCCAATGCTTTTACTTTGCCTTCTGGCTGGTTGGTATTGATGGCTTTTTGCAAGGCTGCCACTTGTTTTTCTAACAATCCTTGGCGCACCAACGCCAGTATTTCTTCGATATATACCTCTTGGTAGTTCATCCGTCGGCGAAGGTTCTCATAATCAAAGCGTTTGGCCTTGCCATCTTTTGGCGAGTGTTCGGTATTGTTGGTTGGTTGTTGATTTTGGGGTAGGGGCTGATACCACTGAGCCAGAACATCCTCTAGCTTCTTCAGCTCAAAAGGTTTGCTAAGGTATGCATCCATTCCAGCCTCAAAGCATTTTTCGCGTTCGTCTTGCCGTGTTCCGGCGGTCAGGGCTATGATAGGCGTTCGTGGTTTTTGGTGTTTCGTTTCCCAATCTCTAATGCTTTGGGCAGCCTCATAGCCGCTCATCTGCGGCATCTGTATGTCCATAAAGATTAGCCCCGGTGTTATTTTGCGTGTCATTTCTACGGCGGCCTTGCCATCGTGAGCTTCTATGATTTCAACTTTTGGCATCAAGGTTTTGAGCATACTGGCAGCCAAAAGCCTGTTAAAGGGGTTGTCATCTACAATAAGTGCCAGCATCTCCGAGGCTTTCCAGCCTGCGTTTGTTGGGTGGATATTATTGGTCGGCTGTTGGGCGTAGCATTGTACAATCGCCTCAAACAACTTCGAGGCTGTCAGTGGCTGGGCTTGGAGTGCGCTTATTTGCCATTGCTGACAAGCTTCTTGGATGGCCTGTGGGTCGGCTTCGCTATAGAGTAGCAAGATTGGCAACGCTACAGCACTGTGTTGGGATCGGATCTGAGAGGCTATTGTGATCCCGTCTGTCTGGTACAGGTGGTGCTGGATAATGACTAAGTCGTAATACCCTTTGGGTTGTTGATGGAGCACTTCGAAAGCCTTGGCAGCACTGGGGGTCCATACCGTTTCTAGGGACTTTGTGGCCAATATTTCTTCTAACAATTGTGCCTTTTGGGGCATTTCTTCTACAATCAATACCCTTTGGAGCGAGGGTAAGTTTGGCAGGAAGCCACTGTCTTGGGAGTGCGCATATAGTGTAAGGTTAAAATAAAAGCAGCTGCCTTGGTTGGGAGTGCTCTCTAGCTCTAGTGTTGTGTTTAGCAGTGCCAAAATTTTATTACAGATAGCCAACCCTAGTCCTGTGCCGCCATATTTTCGGGTTGTAGAGCTATCCTCTTGGGCAAAAGCGTCAAAAATTTTGCTTTGTTTATCAGGGGCAATGCCGATACCGGTGTCCCTCACGGCAAAGACTACCGTTACTTGTTCGGATGTGGGGGTATATGATTTGCCTAAGCTGACGTTGAGCTCTATTTGTCCTTTTTCGGTAAACTTGACGGCATTGCTGAGCAAATTCATCAATACTTGTTGTAAACGAAGCACATCTATCCAAACATACCGTGGTACCTCTGGACTGATATTGAGCAACAAATCAAGTCCCTTTTCTTGAGTTTTGAAGCGCAACATATCAGTGAGTTGTTTTAGCAAGCTCCAAAGGTCGGTGCTTTCGTGATGGAGCTCCATTTTACCTGCCTCTATCTTAGAGAAGTCCAAGATGTCGTTGATAAGGTCTAGCAAAGTATTGCCGGAGTGGTGTACGGCTTGTAGGTACTGTTGTTGTGTGGCATCGAGCTGGGTTTTGGTGAGCAGCTCCGAAAAACCGATAATGCTATTGAGCGGTGTACGGATTTCGTGGCTCATATTGGCCAGAAACGCTGACTTGGCTTGGCTGGCTCTCACAGCTTCTTCGCGTGCTTGTTCTAGCTCTTGTTGGTAGGCTTTTTCGAGGCTGATGTCCGTGATAAAGCCATCGACCCGTATGACTTGTCCCTGTGGGTTATAAATCATTCTGCCTTTATGGCTTACCCACTTGATTTTTCTTGTTTGGGCAGTAATAATCCGATATTCTACCTGATAGCTTCCCTCGGTTTCGATTTGTGTGGCAATTTGGCTTTTTATACCAAGGTCTTCGGGGTGTATTACTTGTTCCCATAGGCTGCCGTCCTGATACCAAGCCCCTACTGGTATTTCATAAAACTCTTCTACAGAGGGTGTAACGAACAACAACTTGTACTCCGGCCACTCCATGGCCCAGAGCACATCGGCCATATTGTTAAAAATACTTTCGAGTTGTTGTTGGGTTTCTTGCAGGGCTATCTCTGCGAGTTTCTGACGGTGTATGTCTTGGAACGTTCCATACAGTCGGACACAACGTCCATTTTCGACAATAGTATTGCCGATACCGCGGGTCCATCGGTGCTCTCCGGAGGCTGTAACAATCTGTAGCTCAAGGTCATAATTTCCGCCTTGGCTGATGACTTGATCTACGGCGGCTTTGAGTTTGGCTCGGCTCTCAGGGTCATAAAACGCACGTGCGCTGGCCACAGTCAGGGGGAAATCGTAGGGCAGCTCGTGAATATCGTATACGGTCTCAGTCCAAACAAGCTTGTCCGTTGTTACCTCATAAATCCATCCCCCTACCTTGGCTACTTGATTGGTTTGGAGCAAGAAGTCCTTGGTGCTTCTCAGTTCGGCTTCGAGGTTTTTCTGTTCGGTGATATCCGTCATCGTGCCAAACCAATAGTACTGTCCATCATCTCCTCTAAATACCCTAGATTGTAGCCTGACCCACCTGAGCACTCCTTTGGCAACCACACGCAGCTCGGTACTGAGGTTAGTCCGATTCGCCAACGCTTGGATATTGAGCTCCACAAAGTTGTCGTAGTCTTCTGGGTGAATGGGTTTGATAGCCAAGCTGCTGTCAGCATATACCTCTTCGGCTACTAGGCCCAACATTTCGCACCAGACAGGGCTGACATACACAAACTGATTGTCTTCCCTCAGCTGATAAATACCAATGTTGATAGAGGCAATCAGTCGGCTGTATTTTTCTTTATTTTCCCGAAGTGCTTCATTGGTTTCGGTAAGTATTTTCTGTGTTTGGAGGAGTTGATCTTCAGCCGATTTGCGTTCGGTAATGTCTGTAGCGACAATGATGGCCTTGGCTGGTAGCCCTTTGGAAGTATAAATCACACTCACACGGCACTCTACCCAGATGTAGTGCCCTGCGCGATGTTGTACCCGGCAGGTATAGTCGAAATGTGAACGAAATGCTTTTAGCTGTGCTTCGGCATACTGTACAACTGCGTGGCTGTCGTCGGGGTGCAAGATGGCGTAGAGGTCTTCTCGTATTTGGAACTGACTACTCCCAACTGTGGGGTAACCCAAGATGCGTTCATACGCAGGAGAAAGGTATACCAATGTCCCTTTTTCAAAAACAAGGATGGCATCAGAAGTTTGCTCGGCAATGAACCGAAACATCTCTTCACTCTTGAGCAGGGCCTGCTCGGCAGCTTTGCGTTGGGTAATGTTTTTGACATTGGCAAAATAATAAAGTACCTGCCCGTGATCGTCTTTGAGCACCCCTGGTGTTATCAACACCGGAAAGTACGTCCCCTCTTTATGTTTTATTTGTTGTTCGATACTATATTGAGGCGCTTCGATACTTGCTAGATATATCCTCATAATCTCCTCTGTATTATCCTCCTTCCAGTAGCAGTATGGTGGCTCAGGCGCTTGGGCTAGAATTTCTTCTTTGCTGAAGCCGGTCATTTGGCAAAAAGCCTCATTGACATCGCGGTGATACCCTTGTGCGTCTACAATCACCATCCCGTCAGCCATACTGGCTAAGATTTGTTTGGAGAAGAGCTGCTTTTGCCGAATCAGCTCTTTATCTTGCTCTTGCTGAGTTACATCTTGTACAATACCGACGAGGCGTTCTACTTTTTGGTCTTGGCCGTTGAGAGGTCTTCCCGATACCCTGAGCATTCGCAAATTACCTTTAGCTGTAAAGAATCGCGCTAGGAGCTCAAAAGGTTCTCCCGTTTTGGCTGTTTGTTGGATGGCTGCTTCGACACGGCCTTGGTCGTCGGGGTGATAGAACGAGACCCCATTGTTGAGGTTATGGTCAAAGTCTTTGTCTACTTCGTGAATGGCGTAGACCTGGTCTGTCCAGAAAGTTTTGCCGGTATCGAGATCCAGCACCCAGCCTCCTACTTGTGCGATTGCTTGGGCTTCGTTGAGCACTCCGGTGAGCACGCGCAACTCAGCCTGAGCCTTGACCTTAGGGGTGATGTCTACGCCTACCAATAGTATTCCGTTAGCATTTCCATCAGGAGTACGCAAAGCCTTGAGCTCCCAGTTGGAGGTGTGAAACACTTGGGTATTTCGTGCTTTTTGGCGCAGCCTGCCATTGAAGGTTTGGTTGGGGTTGGCCAAGGCTTGGTCAATCAAGGCTTGCCCTTGCGGGCGGTCTTCAGGCAACAAAAGCGATATGATGGGTTTCCCTATAATTTCTTCGGGCAAATAGTCGAAATCTTGGCAATAATGTTGATTGACATAATAACAAAGCCCTGCTTCATCGGCTTTGAGTATATAAATCAGACTGCTGTCGAGTAACTTAGGGAGGCATTCTTGCTCATCATGTTGGTATTGTGGGGTTTCTACAACGCAGCTCAACAATACACGCTGTGTGTTGGGAAGGACACCACCTTTGCAGCGAAAGGTGAGATAATGGCCTTTTTGGTGCTTGAAAGAGACCCGCAAATCCATCACATAGTGTTGAGGGGCGGCACGACAAGCCTCCCAAGCCTCTTGGCATTGTTGGCGATGGTTTCTTTCCTGTAACTGTGGCCAGATTGGTTTGGATGTATCATCTACATACCCCAAACTTTCCCAAAAACTAGGCGTGAAATAAACTCCCTCGAAATTCCCCAAATCCCAATACCACCAAGCATCACACGCTGCATGATGGAGCATGTACGAAACCCAAGGAGAATGCTGCTCAGCCTCAGCCAGCTCCTGTGCCAAATACTCAAACTTTTGAGGGGCATTCATATCTCTCTAAGACAAACTACAGCCTAAATAGAAAATCTGTGATAAAGCGCTTTGCGCCTTTTGATTGTCTAATAACACCTCAACAAAGCCACGCGCAGAAAACCCATACCACTAACAAAACTACGAAACTTGCTCATGCCATACAATACCTATTTACTGCTAAATCGCAATAAAGTTGCCAATTAAACGATTAATACCCCATTTGCTTGCGTACCAGCATAAAAAAAACGAATTTTGAATTGTTTACGTCTTTGCGTGAACTTTGTAATCCAAATTAATAGATTTAGCACAAACACCCCGCGCTCGATGAACGCGGGGTGTTTTTTAGGGTAATGATACATTGGTGAAAAACTATAAGAAATCCCTCTTAATTATGGCCGAGGTTTTGTTTCAAATTAGGGTTTGCGTTTGTTTCCCGTAAAGGAATTGGAAGCACCAAACGATTATCATTCCACAAGAATGTACCTGTTACTCCTTGCAGACGTTTAATGTCGTGAATGCGTACGCCTTCAAACGCTAACTCTAAACGACGCTCTAACAAAATATTGTCTAATGTAACACTTAATAGAGAAGCTAATCCAGCACGGTTTCGTATTCTATTTAAATCTTCTAAGGGAGTAGCGCCAGAGCCAGTGCCTAAACGAAAGTTAGCCTCAGCCCTAATAAGGTACATCTCAGCTAATCGCATAATCACGTAGTTTTTCCGAGGGTCTCTCCATTTGCCAGAAGTAATATTCCCAAACTGATCTCCCACTATATCAAATCTATGAGTCTACGATTAGCGCGCTCGTACAAATTAAGATGCTCAGCTAATATGTCTATACCACCTCTGCCAACTCCCTGTTGATTGGAGTAAAAAGTAGCTAAACCTGCATTATTTTGTGCATTTTGCTGAATTTCAAAAATACTCTCTCTAGTATTGTCTTCATCAAACGCCTGTGTTACGGTTTGATTAAGGCTATAATTGCCGCTGGAGATAACCCTATTTGATTCATTTAATGCTTCTGCAAAATTACCTTGCTGGAAATCAGACTAAACGCACTATAAAGCAATCATTTTAGCAAGCATTTTTAGGCAATATTCAGGCTCCCAAATCATTTTTTTGACAATTCTCTTCTTGCTTATCTTTTTGGGTTCTTGGCTTTGTGCGACATTGAGCAATATTTTTCTCAAGAGAGATAGATTCTGTGCAGAAAAGTCTTTCCGATTTCTTTTGCTATCTTCTTTTTAAGGCTCACATCAAGCTGCCAGTGGAGCTGATTTTCTATACTCCAATGCCCTCTGGCAAGGGCTGCGGCTTGTATAGCGCTTAGCTTTTCTATGCTTGAGATGTAATAGCGGGTATATGCTCCTTGCCGCTGATGCTGGGTTTTGATACGCACCACACTTTTCAAAGAAGGCCGTTGTGCCACATTTTCTATCCACTTGAGTTGGTGGCTTACTGCTATCTCCCCGTGAAATACTGCACAAATACTCAGCAAGAGAATATCCAATAAAGGATGGGCAAAGTTCTTGTTTTGATGGCAGAATTTAGAAATCTATTACAAATATTTCATTATTCACTATATATTTTTTTACTTCAAAATAATAAAAATTACAGTGCGTTTAGTCTAGCTTATCAATCAAATATATCACAAAGTATTGCAGCAAGTTTGTTGTCTTCTATCAAAAAAGGAGCTCTCTGAAAAATCAGACAGCCCCTTTTTTATTTCTAACAAAGCTAAAGCCTACAAGTAACCGGGATTAGGCGTAAGCAATGGGTTTACTTCCAACTGCGTAAGCGGAATAGGCCAACGAGTACGGAATCCTTGCCCCGCAGGGAACAAGCCTTCTGCTAAGCCATAACGAAGCAAATCTGAGTAGCGATGTCCTTCGCCTACAAACTCGAAGCGGCGCTGATTCAAAATCTCAGTAAGCGCTTCTGCATTGGTAGCGGGGTTGGCATTAGCTAATCCTGCACGGTTACGCACCACATTGATGTCGCCTAATACATTAGCAGAGGGAGCCGTCAAAGGATTACCCAAACGTGCATTGGCCTCTGCGCGAATCAAAAACATTTCGGCAAGACGAATCATAGTTACATAGTCATCACTTGAGGAGGTGCGGAAATACTTTACCAAAGAAAGACGACCACTAATTACGCGAGCGCTCACAGCAAAGCGCAAATCTCCATTTAATCCTGATGTTTGAAAAGCATTGAAAAAGGCGGTACGATAGTAAAACTTCTGCCCTCCAGTTGTAGGATCCGAGGCAATGGCCAAGCCATTTTGGTCGTTCAAGCTGAAGTGGAGCGTCCAGATAGTTTCGTTTGTTACAGAATTAAGGAAAATCGCATTAAAAGCCGTGGTAAGTCCTGAACCAGCAATGGCCTGTGTGGCTTTGGCAGCAGCTTGTACATTATCTCCTCTTTGCAAATATACCCTTGCCAGCAGAGCAGTAGCAGCTCTTGCCGTAGCACGAAACTGCCGCTGAGCCGCAGGATTGAGATTTGTAAGATTTGCCTCAGCAAAAATCAAATCCTCAATAATGTAATTATAAACATCATTCTCTGAAGAACGTGCTACATTCGAGATTTCAGCTGTAGCCTTAGTAGCTCTAGGCTGAATAGGTACAGGCCCGAAGAGCTTTACTAAGTCGAAATAGCATAATGCACGTACAAAACGCGCCTCAGCAATATAATGATTGCGCGTAGCTGCTGTCAAGGTTACATTATCAATACGCTCTATCAAAGTATTGGCGCGATTTATGGTTGCATAGATGCTTGCCCAGGTATTGGCGATTTGCAAATTAGAGGCTTGAATCTGTCGAGCACTTACTTGTTGGTCGGTGGTAAAGGTACCTGAATGTGCTAAATTATCAGCATATACATCTTGATAAAGTAAGAAACGAAGACCATAATAATTGCCTGATTGCAAGCCATCATATATACCAGCCACAGAGCGAGCCACTGAAATTGAATCTGTTACAGCTGTTTCGGCATCAATAGAATTGGTAGGCTCTACATCCAGGGTATTGCAAGCATTGATCAAAGCCAATGCTGTGCAAAGAGTGAGGTATCGAAATATTTTTTTCATGAGTATCTCTGTTCTAAGTTTAGAATCCGATATTAAGCCCGAAAGTAATGGTACGAGGCTGTGGGAAGGTGTAGAAATCCACTCCCAAGGTAGTATTAGACGTACCTGCAAAGTTTACTTCAGGGTCGAAGCCCGGATAGTTGGTAAAGGTAAATAAGTTTTGAGCTTGCACATACACACGGGCAGAACGCAAAGAAACGCGATCAATCAATCTCTTTGGCAATGTATAACCAAAAATCACGTTTTTGAATCGTAAGAAAGAGCCATCTCTGATAAAACGAGTCGTACTAGAACGATTGTTTTGATTTACTGATACATCAGTAGTAGCACGAGGCACTGCCGTGATGTCTCCTTCTTGTCGCCAGCGATTCAATACAGCATCTACTTGATTATCGTCAAAGAAGTTGGCGAATAGTCCTTGTTGAAAACTTCCTGCTGCATTCCAGATATCGTTTCCATAAGAAAACTGCATGAAGATGTTCAGATCAAAACCTTTGTAGCGGAAAGTATTATTAAAACCTCCTACAAACAAAGGTTGTGCACTGCCGATGATGGTCAGGTCAGCATCGTTGATAATGCCATCGCCATTGATATCGCGATAGTTCATATCCCCTCCCTGAATCCCCAAGGCCTGAAGTGATTGCGGCACATCTTCTGTACGCGCATATACACCATCAGCAATAAAACCGTAGAAAGTACCAATAGGTTGCCCTTCACGCAATACCAAAGAGTTGCCTCCAAAACCATAGAATACATCTTGGCCTTCAAAGAGCTCTAATACCTTATTGCGATTGAAAGACATGTTTAAATCGGAAGTCCAGCTAAACTCATCACGACCACCTTGTACATTTACTGTAGTCAAAGTAAACTCAAAACCACGATTTTCCACAGAACCAATATTGGTGAAGAAACTGCCAAAGCCATTTTGGGTAGCAATCGGACGAGAGAAAAGCAGGTCTCTGGTAGTTTTCACGTAATAATCCGCAGAGAGTGTTACACGATTATTGAAAAAGCCAATATCCAAACCAATATCTGTTTGGGTGGTTTCTTCCCATTTCAAATTAGGATCTCCAATTTGTGTAGGAGCAATACCAGCAGCATTAAAGTAATTAGCTCCACCATAGAAATTGCGTGAAGCGAAGTTCCCAATTTCTTGATTTCCTGTAATTCCCCAGCTGGCACGAACTTTCAAATCGCTAATGGTATTTTTCAGGCCTCCAAAAAATTCTTCTTCAGAAATACGCCACCCGGCAGAGAGGGCAGGGAAATAGCCCCAGCGATTATTTACCCCAAAGCGAGAAGAAGCATCTGCACGGAAATTCACAGATAACAAATATTTGCCATATAAGGCATAATTGGCACGGCCAAAGAAGGAAGTAAGTCCCCAATAAGTTTCAAAATTAGAACCTTGATTTACAGTAGCTGCAGCAGATATAAATCGAAAACGCTCTCCGGGAAAACCAATACCCCTAACAGATGCCTGATTGATGATATTGTACTCTTGGTTGAAACCAGCCAAAAGTGTCAGATTGTGTTGCTCAGCCAAGGGTACACGATAATCTATTGTTGCTTCTGTAAGCCACTTCAACACATTAGAGTAATTGTTTTGACCAGAGCCACCCTCTTGAGTAGAAGAACTGCCGGGGTAGTTGTCAGGAGTATAACGACGCTCCGAAAAGCTCAGTTGGTCTATTCCCACTCTTCCATTGATATTTAAGTTGTCTGTGAGAGCGTACTTGGCATAAGCATTGGCCACAGCACGCAAGCTGACATTTATATCATCGTTTTCTGTGCCTTCAGCTACCGGATTGCTATAAAAGAACTGCGGACGGGTATAACGTCCTCGTGCATCACGTACAGGCCACAAAGGAGAGGCTGCTAATGCATTGGCAAAGGGGCCGTTCAAGGTGTTATCACTTACAATACGATTGTTTACAGCACGGCTTAGTTGCACGCTGGTACCAATGGTAAAGCGGTTGTTTACATTATGGTCAAGGTTGAGGCGAGTGGATAGCCTTTGATAACGGCTATTGATTACCAAGCCTTGCTGATCAAAATAATTGGCAGACAGATAGTACTTTGTTTTATCATTCCCTCCAGAGCTAGAAAGCTCGTAATTTTGGATAGAAGCGGTTCGTAGTACTTCGTCCAACCAATTGGTATTTACAGTATTCTCAAAAGGAAGGCCTCCGTAAAAGAAATCTATGAAATCATCCCCTGTAGAACCTGCAGGTAAGAAACCATCATTCACCAATGCTTCTGTGGCCACTTCTAAGTATTGTGTGCGGTCCAAGAATTTTGGCTTGCGCCAAGCCTGTTGAAAACCTGCGTATGTATTAAAGTTGAACTGGGTTTTTCCTGTTTTTCCACGCTTGGTCGTAATCAATACAACTCCATTGGCAGCACGCGAGCCGTATATGGCAGCAGCAGAAGCATCTTTCAATACCTCAATAGACTCAATGTCATTAGGGTTAATGTCTGTAAGCGCATTGATGCTTTGCCCTCCAAAACCCAACTGGGAAAAGTCGCCCGTAGTAAGCGGCACGCCGTCTATTACATAAAGAGGCTGATTGCTGGCAGAGATAGAGCTTGAACCACGCACACGCACCGTAACCCCCCCACCGGGTGTACCGGAGTTTGTGGTAATCTGCACACCTGCTGCGCGACCCTGTAGCGCTTGGTCAATACCTGCTACGGGCAAATCTTGTAGTGTTTCGGAAGTTACCTTGGAAACAGAGCTGGTAAGCTCAGCACGGTTTTGTGTCCCATATCCTACTACAACCACCTCACCAAGTTGGCGGGTATCTGATTGCATGGTGGGATTGATGATGGTTTGGCTGCCCACAGCAATCTCTTGTGTCGTCAGGCCAACACCTCGAAAAATAAGAATACCACCTTCAGGAACATTGATGGCATAACGACCATTGATATCAGTGGCAGAGCCTTGGGTAGTCCCTTTGACCACCACCGTTACACCGGGCAATGGTTCGCCGTTTTCGTCGACAACAGTGTCGGTTACCACTCGACCTTGCGCCCAAAGCGACACACTTAGGCACAATGTGAGTAATAGTGTACAGTAAAACAGTAGATGTTTACGCATACAGTCATTTGTTTAAATAAGTGATAATAATAATAATAAATATGTGGTACAACCAAAAATAGCTTCCTTATGGGGCGATTATCTGGTTGTGTAATGCATCTAAGTTGTGCTTACTCTACCACCTTCATGTTTCAAAGGTAGAAGACTAAAATCGAATTAGCAAACAAAAATTTGATTTTGATACAAAAACATACTACTTGTACTAAAAAAATCACAAATGCAGTGTTTTGTTCTAATTCAAGCTTGTTAAAGTATAAAAAGCCGAATAATCATCTGATTTTCTGCTATATCCTTGTTATTGACACACGGTGTGGTCAAATACTCCACTACATCGCCAAAATGGAACTCTCCCCGAGGGATTCGTGTTTTACAATTATCATCGTAATATACCGATTAATCATATGGGTTTAAGCAAAACATCGGCTTTTTCTACAAACCAAAATCAGCTAGCAGCTTTGGCCAAGGCTTTGGCACACCCGGCAAGGATTGCCATTCTGGAAGTGTTGTTGAAGCGTCAATCCTGTGTCTGCGGAGAGATTGTGGAAGAGCTGCCCCTCTCACAGGCCACTGTCTCACAACATCTCAAGGAGCTAAAAACAGTCGGGTTAATTCAGGGCGACATCGAAGGGACACGCATTTGCTACTGCATTCACCCTGAAGGCTGGCGGCAACTCCAACAAGTGTTGGGGCAATGGCTTGTACAGGCCGAATCCAATTGCTGTTCATAGTGCTGTTTTCACGGTCAATTTTTATATTCTTACAATTCAATCCCCCTAATTCTATGGAAAATAACGAAGCCTTGAAGGCAATGGTGAAAGAGAAATACACCTTGATTGCCAACCAATCAAAAACTGAAAACGAAACCTCTTGTTGTGGTGTTGGTGGTTGTGCTACGGTAGATTATGCCGTTTTTGCCGAAAACTACCAAGATGTACAAGGTTACAATGCCGACGCTGACCTGGGGCTGGGTTGTGGCCTACCAACCGAGTTTGCACAGATCAACCTGGGAGATACCGTTCTTGACCTAGGCTCTGGTGCTGGCAACGACTGCTTTGTCGCCCGAGCCATTACTGGGGAAAGCGGAAAAGTGATTGGTGTAGATATGACAGAGACGATGATTGAGAAATCTCGTGTAAACGCCGAAAAACTAGGATTCAACAACGTAGAGTTTCGTCTGGGAGACATCGAAAGGCTGCCCATTACAGCCAATACAATTGATGTGATTATCAGCAATTGTGTGCTCAACCTCGTTCCTGATAAGGCCAAGGCTTTTGCAGAAATGTATCGGGTGCTAAAACCTAGCGCTCATTTCAGTATCTCAGATGTTGTGCTACAAGGCACACTACCCGAAGGGCTACGCAATGATGCTGAGATGTATGCCGGCTGTGTATCAGGAGCTATCTCACAAACCGACTATCTGAAACTGCTGTCGCAGGCTGGGTTTGTGAATGTGCAGGTACAAAAATCTCGGAAAATCAGTCTGCCTACAGAGATTTTGAGCCGTTATCTTGACAAAGAAGGCTTGGATAGTTATGCACAAAATGACTCCTTGGGTATTTACAGCATTACGGTATACGGTCAAAAACCGGCTACCCAAACTTGTGCGCCAGATTCCGGCTGTTGTTAATTATTATAGCCCGGCAACATTGGCTTGAGCTTGAGAATCAAACCAATCGTATCCAGTGAATTTTGATATACATTGGGCTCTTCTGCAACTTTGGCACACATCATACGTGTACCTCACGGAAGAGTCCTGATTTTGATTGGGGATGCCTAGAGGGCGGCTTTGTTAACGCACTTTTTTCCACCAAATAATAAAGCCCGTAATAGGCAAAGAGCATCCCACCAAGGAGACCAAGGCATAAAGTATGATGCCGGGCAGGCCTAGGAACTCTCCGGTATGGAGTGGTAACGATATTGCTACAAACTGTTTGTGTAAGGGTTTGTCTCGAAAAAGCTCGACAGCCTTAAGCTCCCCTTTTTTGTCAAAACTGATTTGATCGGGCAACATCGCCCCCAGCCAGTTGGTCGTATTGATTTTTTGGATGCTAAACCGAGGCTCTTTGTCATCGGGCAATTGTATGATTGTCGTAGCGTGGTAGTGAAGTTTTTGGTCAACCAAGCCCATCAGGCTGTCTAAAGAAATAGGGCGAAGGTCTTTCATTGTTTTTTTCTCCTCTTCTTTTTCCATCATCTCTTGCAATAGCAGCTCAAAATTATTAGAAATTTCTTCTTTGACAGCCTCTCCAGATATGGGTTTGCCCCCTAGGGCTACCAAAATACCGCTTTTCATCCAAGGATAGGTAACATAAAGTCCCGTCAGGGCAATAAAAAGCAACAACAGTAAGCTATAGAAGCCTAGTGTGTTGTGTAGGTCATAGTTGATACGGTAAAACTTTGCTCTCCAGTTGATGGTCAATCCAGCTTTGATGTTTTTCCATTTCCAACGTGCCGGCAACCACAGCACAAGGCCAGATAGAAGCATAAAAACAAAAATCAGGATAGAAATACCCACGACCTGCTTCCCGATTTTGGTAATCAGTAATGTGCGATGGATATTGAGCACTACCTGAAAAAATCCGTCCATACTGCGGCTGCTGTGGCCTAGCTCCTCGGCGGTATAGGGGTTGAAATAACTCGTTTTGAGTATCCCTGATTCGTGGTTGAGGTAAGAGATACTGATGCTTTTATTTTTGGCGGCGGGCAACACCAAGGCCGTGATGCTGCTGCCCCGGCGTTCAAAAATAGCCTGTAATGTGTCTAAGGGAAGCGGCACAGCTTGTTTGGGTGCATCTACATAGACTTTGTGTCGGTTATATAGCTCTATGACAGGGTTTTTGAAGGCATAAATGCTGCCTGTAAGGCAAACAGCAAACACCACTACTGATGATAACAAACCAAGCCATAAATGTCCTATGGCCATAAAATATTTAAACCAAGATTCGTTTTTTCTCTTTTTTCTTAGCAAGGATTTAACTAATCGCTTCATCGATTTTGGGTTGTAAATATTATTGTATAAGTGGTTATTTCAGCCAAAGCCCTAGGTTGCGGGTGTTTTCAAAACCCACGGCCTAGGCCGTGGGCTAAACCTGTAGAAAGCTTCTTTTTGATGCCAAAACAAGTTTGTTGTTGAGGTAGAGCTTATCCCAGCTTTCTGAAGGGCTATCGGCTGGCGGTTTGTTCTGCTTTGTCTTTCTTCTCTTTCTTGGGTTCTTCCTCGGCTCTTTCTGCTGGCTTTTGGTCTTTTACCAATTCTAAAAACTTTGCATATTGAGCCTCAGAAAGCACTTTTTTCATTGCGCCTTTGCGCTCATCATCATATTTTAGCCAATACTCTTTTGCTAGCTCGCTGTTGCCATGATAAATATCGTGGGCTTCGTGATAAGAGCGTTCAAAGGCGTTATTGACTGCTTCGAGCATTGCGGCTTGTTTTTCGTCGAGAGCCAGTTCCGTTTTGATCTTGCTGAGTAGCTCATCATTGTAACGGGGGCGCTTACGGGTGTTTTTGGCCATAAAGGCATTGTATTTTTCGAGCTGTGTATCGTTGAGAAATACAGCCATATCCGCGGCTTGCTTCTTGCTGCGTTCTTCCATTTGTTTGAAAGCCTCCACACGGTCAAACTTTGCCCCTCCTGAAGTAGCAGCGGCACGGCTTTCTTCAGCAATTTTTTTGTATTTTTCTACAACTTCCTCAAATTGCTTTTCTTGTTCGGGATTGAGTGCCAATTCGGCTTTTAGCGCGGTGTAGTCTATCCCACGGCGGCGGTTGTTGTCGGCTGGTTTTTCGTTGTTGGCCGTGCTGGTGCTAGTTGTACTGTCGGTATTGTTATCGACTTGGTTGCTTTCTGAAGCACCACAAGAGGCCAAGAAGATGCCCGTGGCCAAGGCCAAGGCTGTTAAAATGTTTGTTTTCATATTTTTTGTGTTTGATAAAGTGATGACTGTTTTAGGAGAAAGGGTGATGCAGTACTCACCCTTTTGTTGCTTATTTCAAGAAATCACATCACAACCTAAAATCTTGACAAGCAGCTTCTTAGAAAATACCGATATAACGGTTGCCGGGCTTGTTGACAAGCTTAGCGCCTTTGGTAATGGCTCCTGTACGGCTGTTGATGATGTAAATATTGCCATCTTTGCCAATAGGCGTAATGGCAATGTATACCTCATCGCCATTGACCAAAATACCTTGGTATTGGCCGAAGTTAAGGTCGGCATCTTCAGGGATATCAACTTTGGTGGCTGTTCGGGCGTTGAGGTCTAGCCTAGCCACAAACCCTTGGTCGCTGTCGCCGTGGCTATAGAGTGCATAGGCAATACCATTGCCAGCATATCTCCAGCAGTCTACATAGACATTGCTGACTCCTAGGGCGGTATTTAGGCTGAAAACATAGTTGTTGTCATACTCATTGTTCGCATTGATTTTGAGGATGTGTGAGCCTCTGTTCGAAGGCTCGCGTTGGGTAGCTTGGTAGATGTTGCCGTCTTCGGTAGTGAAACTGTTGAAGCTGCGGTAACCACTGCAATCGCCCTGCCCTACGGTAGAGGTGATGACGGTTGGGTTCTCGAGCGATGGATAATCTACAACCACAGATTTTGTACCGAGGCGCTGGAAATTACTCTCTGTTTGCCCTGTAGCGGGGTTACGCTTCTGCATCCAAGTACCGATGATGAGCTTATTGCCGGCTTTGTTGAGCACCGGAGCGTCTAGGCGGAAGATGTTATGTCCTAATGCTTCTTCTTCGGCAGTCAGGGGGATTTGGTACTGCTTGTATCTGGAAATCAGCACATTTTGTAAGTCCAAGGCCAACACGGTAGCCGTACCACGATAGTATTGAAAGGTTCCACCGGGGTTGGCACCATTGGGGGCATTGTTGGCAATGATATTGGCTACATTTACGGCTATACCGGTTTTATCGCCATCAAATAACTTTGCCCAGCGTGGCGAGGTACTGGCATACTGCGCAATGTTTACAGATACGTCCTCTTGGACAAAGTTGGCGCCACCATTGACCTTGTATCTTGAAAACTCGCCACCATTATCGCCGGTATAGGCGATGTTGAAAAGCGTATTGCCGTCTTCTGACGATTGTAGGCGGGCGGTGCGGTTTGATTTCACAGGGAAGCCATTGTCATAGACATTGATGGCAAAGTCAGGGTTACGCGCATCTTCATAACTTACTGCATAGACCATCGTGCCGCCATTACCATCGCCGGGGGTGGTCTGCATCAGCGCACCGGCTACGGTAATCCAACGTTGTGTGTCGACGTTATTATCAGGATTGACGGACTCATTATTTTTATTGCAAGCAGCCAGCGACAGTAGCATCGCCGCACTCAAGGCAAGTGATTTGAGATAGTTGGTTTTCATATAAAAACTAGATTTGTTATTAAAAATTACTGATTGTGTAGTTCAATTTTAGATAAAAAGCTCTTCCTGGTTTTTGCACGGCGAAGTTGTCATACACCTGCGCGTTGAGGATGTTTTTGGCATCAGCGCTGAGTACAAATTTTTTGTTAGGGAAAATATAATTCAGCCCTAGGTCGTGGATGTGTTGGCGCGGCGTACGGAAGTCTTCTATCAGTAGCCAAGTAGTATAAAACCGCTCTACAAAGCCAAAGCTATAATAGAAGTTGATGGTGGAGCGCTCGGCGATAAGGTTGTGTAGGGCGTATTGCAGGCTTGCATTGACGGTGAAAAAAGGCTCGTTGGGGAGTTGTCTGTTGTAATGGTCGTATACTCGTCCGTTGGGGTCTTTTTCCATATTGAAGACAGCATTGAATTTAGAGAAATTTACCACTACGTTTAGGTTTTTATTGTAGGTATAGAATAATTCTCCCTCAAAACCAATGGCCTTGGTTTTACCTAAGTTTTCGAAAGGGTTGGTTTGGATGGCATCGTTGAGTCTGGGGTTGATTTGCTGCACGATTTTGTCCCTTGTGTCTCTCAAAAAACCTGTAGCATTTAGCGACACTTTGTGGTTTCCGGCGATATAGGGGCCAAATTTGAATCCTGCATTGAGGTTGTTGCTTTGTTCGGCAGAGAGATTGATGTTTTCTGTGATATTATCCGCAGGGCTTCCAAAAATCTCCTCTTCGGAGGGCATTCTGATGGCTTTTTCGGCAGAAGCCAAGACCATCCACTTGCGGGTAATGGCATAAGAAACAGCCACCCCATACCCAAGTGCGGCGCGGGAGTTGCTCATTCGGTTTTCTTGCCGGGTAGGCTGCCCGTCTACATTGACCAACACCGGATTCATACGGCTGATACTTTGTTGGTAATATTTGGCAAAAAAGCTTGTTTTGAGACTATTGCGAAGCGTGGTCGTTTCGTATGCCAGCGAGGTGATGTTTTTCTGCAAGTCTCTTGTTCCGATGAAGTCTCGCTCAGCCATACTCCGCATCTGATCTTGTTCTCTTCTATCAATGGTATAGAAAATATGATTCAGTACAATCCTATGGTGGCTATTGAAATCATAATTGAGCCCTACACGAAATGTTGCCACATTTCTGTTGATATGATTAATGGTAGGTGCGCCTTGTTGCGCGCCAGAGGGTCTCAAAATAGGGTCTCCATTGAGCCCGATGCTTCTTTCTCCAAACCAATTGTAGTTCCAGCGAACGGTATCATTGACTACTTGGTGGCGTTGGCTGTACATTCCCGAAAATGTAAGCTCAAGTCCTTTGGTCAATACATCGGCTTTTCGGTAGTTCATCGTCAGCACCTGCGCCTGTGAAGTACTGAAGCGACCCATATACGGGATAGACATATACATCCCGTGTTGGATTTCCTTGTGATCATCAGAAGCATTGAAACCGATGAAAAACTGGTCGGCCCATTTGACATCCGTGAACCCCAGCTCTACTTGGCCACCAATGGCGCGATAGGCATCATTGAAGCGCCGTGCACGCACATACTCGTAACGGCCATTGGGCAAAATATTCCTGACAAACTTCCCCCAAACTTCATAGTCATTGTCCGAATGGTTGTAAAAAGCTGAGACCTTTACAGCAAAGCCTGTTTTTTCGTTTCGAAACATCCCACTGAGATGGCTCTGAAGGGTATTGAAAGAACCATAAGACACCGAAGCCGTCAAATTATTGCGTAGATTTTGCTTCAATACCACATTGATAGCGCCCCCCAAGGCATCGTCGGCCAAGTGTGCGGGCACAACCCCTTTGTAGACTTCTATGCGTTCTATCAGCGCTGGAGGGATGCTGTTGAGGCTAAATGAAGGGCCATAGGTATTGAGCGGAATGCCATCAATAAAAATCCTGATAGAGTGCCCCGACATCCCATTGAGGTTGTAGTTTACCGCTGAGCCCAGCCCCCCATTTTGGCGTACACGTATCCCAACACTTCTATCGAGCAGCTCATTTGTTTGTATGTTTCTGATTCCGGCTTCCTTGGTCTCTATTACATTGGCCGCAAAGCCGCTTGTTTCGATGATTTTCTTTTCTGACTCTGCCTCTACTACTACCTCACTGAGTACTCGCGCCTCCGCTTTTTTGAATACCAAGGGCAGGCTGACCAACTCGCTACCTACACTGAGGGTATAGCGTTGCTTCTGAATTTCTAGGCTGCTGACTTCTACTTCGTAGTAACCATAGGGCACTTCTTTGATTTCATACCTTCCTTCTCCATCTGATAAGGCATATTTTTTTATTGGGTGAACAATCACGGTTGCGTAAGCTACCGGAGAGCCATCTTCGAAGCTCAACCTACCCGAAATCTTGGCGCTTTGCCCAAAGCAAACAGTATGTAAAAATAGACTTAAGATATAAAATATCAGAATGATGCCCCTTTTCATATATTATCTATGATTTGATGGGGTAAAGTTATTTGTTATTTTTAATCAGTCCAAATAAATCACTTAAAAAGTTTAAACACTGAAGTTAAGTATCTGATAATCAGCTATAACAAACTGGCTACAAATACGGTCTGTCCTCATTCGCATTGATACCGATTATTGAGACACAGCACACCGACAACAATCGACTTTTGTACTAAAGAAAGATTAGTTTGGGTATTTTATGAAAATACAAAATGAATAAAATAAAAAAATTGATTGCAAAATGCAACCGATTGTCTAATTCAGTTAGCCGCTTAACTACTTTCGAGTTGAGGGATAAGTTTGACTAGCAGGGAGCGTAGAAGCCTCTTATTGCCCCAGAACAGCAGATTGTCTCCAGTGCTATTGCGTGGTTGGGCTGCCTGGCAGTGTGTCCTCTGAGTAAAACAAGCGCCGACTTCCTAGTAATTTACAACCGTCTCAGCTTTATTTCAGGATGAAAATACAAGGAGAGCAGCTCATTGCTCCAAGCCAAGGCCACGTGTACGCCGAAGGCAATCCAGATAGTGCCTGTATAAAAAGTAAGCCAGCTCAGAATAATCCCTAAAGGCACGGCTCCTATTGTTTCTTTAATGCCCTTGGGGATATGGGCAATGGCATAAATACACGCATTGAGGGCAATGGCAGGCACCGCACCCAAAAGGCTGACCGTACCGAAGAGCAAAAACCCCCGAAACAACAATTCATATGCAAACAAGTACGCTGCCCAGCTCAACAAGCTGCTCACCAGCAGTCCTGCCGACCAGTTGGGCTCGCGTATCTGCGGGTACATCGCCAGGTTGTCGGGTTTGCGGGCGTTGCCCAAGTTGATGAGCAGTACGACTGCCGACAGCCCCACAGTCCAATAAAGCGATACATCAAGGTTGATGAAGGACAAGCCATAATCAGCGGCTGTTTTGGGGATGAGCAAAAAATTGACCGTAATAGGCACGATACCCATCCAAAAAACACCCAAATACCGCTGTACCAACACCTGATATACTTGGGCACGCGCCCCAAAGCGCCCTTCCAAGTAGCGTCGTAAGGCTGTCGATTCGGCCATAAAAAAATAAGCCACATAGCCCAGAGTTACGTGAATCATCATCAGGACAAACTCAGTGTCTTGGGTTTGCCAAATAACGGGAGTGTGTGGAGTAGGCATCGTTTGTTGGGAGGAGTACTAAAAATCTGGCTGCAAAATAACAAACCTCTTCCAAAAAACATCACTTGTCTGCTAGATATTCAAACTAGGGCTAAATCTTGGTGTACCCTCTTGTAAGCCCCCTAGTTTGCTATACTCATGTATATGTAACTAGACCATAGGGGAAAACTCTATAATAAATAATAAGCCAACTCAAAATAAGAGGAAAGACATAACAAGGAGACTAAAACAAGGCTAAGTTTCTAAATTCAAGATTAAAATGATTATCCGTTATTTAAAAATATGATAACTAATGTGTTAAAGCTCCTTCTTTATGACTAAATTCCGCCAAATCAATACATACACTTAATACCCTCTTGCTTTTAACACTGACTTATCTCATCCCTGTTACCAGCCAAGCTTTTGAAACATAGCCTTATCTGAGCCTGCGCCAAACTGGGGCGACTTGTTTTTTGAGCAAGATGATAACCTTATCACAATCACAGGTCGTTACAACCACGAAGATGGTTTGATAGTAGGCACTATTCACGGCAATGTAGTATCGAGTAGATGGATACAGAGCAGTAATGACCGAAGTGGTTTGTTTGAATTTACCATCGCTACTGACGGCCAAAGTTTTCAGGGTAGCTGGTGTTATGGGACAGATGTCAACCGAAGAGATTGGTATAATGGCTGGGACGCACGACGCGTGAAATAACTCACAGACTTGCACTGTTGGATGAGATTTGTAACCCTCTTCCTTGAGGGCTTATCTTAATAGAGGTTTGGGCATACCCCCTCATATTGGGGGGTATGCTTCTGCTTGCAGCTTTGGTCTATCACATAAGTATGGGAAGGCTATCGCCACGCTTACGCTCGCATATTTCAATCTCCCATCGTAAACGATACCTCCATCAAACAACCACCTCGAAAACTCAAGGTGGTTTGCTTTAAAAAAAATTAAAACTTAACACCGGGATAATACGCAGCTGCACCTAGCTCTTCTTCTATGCGGAGGAGCTGGTTGTATTTGGCGGTACGGTCGGCACGAGAGAGGGAGCCGGTCTTGATTTGTCCGGTATTGAGCGCCACGGCCAAGTCGGCGATGGTAGCATCTTCTGTTTCGCCAGAGCGGTGCGACATCACGCTTTTGTAGCCATACTTACGCCCTAACTCAATAGCGGCGATGGTTTCGGTCAGGGTGCCGATTTGGTTTACCTTGATCAGGATGGAGTTGGCCACCCCTTGGTCAATACCTTGTTGTAGGCGCTTGACATTGGTTACGAACAGGTCGTCGCCTACTAGCTGTATTTTGTTGCCAATGGCTTGGGTAAGTTGTTGCCACCCGGCCCAGTCGTCTTCATACATCCCATCTTCGATAGAGGCAATGGGGTAGGCATTGACCCACTCCGTCCAGAGGCTGACCATCTCGTTGGCGGTGAGTTCGTCGCCGGTAGAAGAGAGGATATAGCGCTGTTTTTCTTCGTTGTAAAACTCAGAAGAAGCAGCATCTAAGGCGATGAGGATGTCTTCGCCGGGGCGGTAGCCGGCCTTCTCAATGGCCTGAAGCACTACCTCGATGGCTTCTTTGTTGGAGCCGATATTGGGCGCAAAGCCCCCTTCGTCGCCAACATTGGTAGAGAGGCCTTTTTTCTCCAATACTTTTTTGAGATGATGAAACACCTCCGTTCCCATACGCAAGGCCTTAGAAAAGCTGTCTGCGCTGACAGGCATAATCATAAACTCCTGAAAATCGATGGCATTGTCTGCGTGAGAGCCGCCATTGAGGATGTTCATCATCGGTACGGGAAGCGTGCGGGCGTGTACCCCGCCCACATATCGGTAGAGCGACTGCCCTTGCGAAGCGGCAGCGGCCTTGGCAGCGGCTAGCGATACCCCTAGGATAGCATTGGCTCCGAGCTTGGCCTTGTTGTCCGTACCATCGAGGGCCAGCATCGTCTGATCGATGGTGTATTGGTCAAATACCGACACCCCTTGCAGCGCCTTGGCCAGCGTTTTGTTGACGTTTTCTACGGCCTTAGTTACCCCTTTGCCGAGGTACTTGTTCTTCTGACCGTCGCGCAGCTCTACAGCTTCGTGTTTGCCTGTAGAAGCCCCTGAGGGCACAGCAGCACGGCCCAGCAGGCCTTTGTCGGTGATTACGTCTACTTCTACCGTCGGATTGCCGCGTGAATCCAAAATTTGTCGTGCACGTATAGTATGAATGAGACTCATATAGGGTAAAATAATGCAGGATTAAGAAAAATGTTGAGGCCACAGCCAAACTTGGCGCTGCCAATGAGGCTGTAAATTTAATAGATATTTTTGGAGATGTTGGAGAAAAGCAGTTTTTGTGTTATGTTTAGCCCTGCCGAGCTTTTTTGGGATGATTTTTGGCAGTATCGAATAACAAGCCATATCACCGACTTTTGTTTTTAATACACACTACACTGAACCTATGAGTAGAAGAGGAAGTCTTGCACAAAGGCAGGCGCGTAAGCGATTGTATAAAGAGATGTCCATGGCCAGTATGGTAGCCCTTGGACTTTCGATGGTCTTATTCATTTACTATTTTGTGATTGATGACCCGCTGTTGTACCAAGAGAAAATGTCAGTAGCCACATTGAACAGCGATACTGCTTATGTAACCCAAGTGATTAAACTTCCTAACAATGTACGCGCTTATAAAGCCAAATTACAGGTACAAATGCCCCGCTCATCTATCAACTGGATGGGCATTGAGCTTACCATCACTGATGCAGAAGGCGAAGTAGAGTTTACCAAAGCATTGGGGGAATTGTATTATGAGTTTGGCAGCGACTCGGACGGTGCTTGGACAGAAGCCAACGAGGATCTTACCAAGTTTTTCAAGATGCCAGTATCCGAAGAGGATCGAGAAATCCGGGTAGAAATTTATGCTGACAAACAGCCTGAGCTGGAAACCCTCCAAGACCTGACCGAAGCCACACTCGAAATCCGTGATGGCACCTATGCTATGTTGGGTTATCGGTTTTTGTGGCTGTTTTTTGCATTATGGATTCCGCTTATCGTTTTTGCTTTGATGGCGGATAACGTCAAATACTGATTATCAACACCTGAAAATACCTCCTATTATGAATGATTCTGATGTCTGGTTTCCAAGAGCCGTTGTACTGAGTCTGCTCGTCTTGATGTTTTATGTATCTATCGCCTCTGCCCGCTATGGCTGGGGCTTGGCTACCGCAGGGCTTAGCCATTATTATACCAAGGGCGAAGGTAAGCGCGATACCACCGCCAATGCACGTGAATACCGCCGGACAGGAGGCGGCTTGGTCTACATCGGTAGCCGTAGTCGTGAAACTGGTACTTTCAGAGGGCGCACAGGCAGCAGTAGCCGCAGCTTCAGAGGAGGTTCTAGCCGTGGCGGCAAGTAACCCTTCGCCTATACCCCACAACACACCTCGTAATATTGTACCCAATAACCTCAAAACGATATGAAATACTACTTTTTCCTCTCCAATGTACCCCTACAACAAGGCATCATAGAATCCTTGATTTATACAGGCATCGGGTTAATTTTGATGATTTTGTCTTTCAAAGTCATAGACCTACTCACCCCGGGTAGCCTACGCCAACAAATTGCCAAAGAAGGTAATGTAGCCTTGGCCATTATGGTAGGCAGCTTTGTGCTGGCCATTGCCCTCATCATCTCAAGAGTGATTGGAGGGAATTAATGAGTATAAAGCCTGAAACCGATGCGCGGCAATCCTTGCCGCCGCAAGCGGTTCCGGTACTGTTGGTATCGGTATTTCTGATTGCGATTTGCGGCATCCTCTATGAGTTGCTCATCAGCAGTATGTCGGTTTATTTTTTGGGTAGCAGTATTTTGCACTTCTCCTTGACCATAGGGCTGTTTTTGTCCTTTATGGGCTTTGGCGCTTTCTTGTCCAAATACTGCTCAGACGAAAAGCTGCTCACCCTATTTATCCATACGGAGCTATACCTAGGTGCTATCGGAGGAGCCAGTGGCATCATCTTGTATAGTGCTTATGCTTTTGATGTGCCTTATTATCTGGTGGCTTTCTTGTTGACGGGCTGCATTGGTAGCTTGGTAGGCATCGAAATCCCCCTACTGACTCGGCTTATCCGCTTGCGTTTTCCGCTCAAAGATACGCTGGCTCAGGTTTTGTCTTTTGACTATATCGGGGCGTTGGTGGCCTCTGTGATTTTCCCCTTAGTACTACTGCCCCATTTGGGGCTGATGCGTACGGCCTTTTTGGTAGGGTTGATGAACATCGCCATAGGAGCCTTCAATATTTGGGTTTTCAGGGCGTTGCTCCCCCAAATCAACCGGCTGTGGCTAAGTGTGGCTGTGGTGGGAGTGGTATATACTTTTGCCTTCTGGCAATCTCCCTTGGTCAATCGCTTTTTTGAGCAGATGCTTTACCAAGATGAGGTATACTATGCCGAACGCAGTGCCTACCAAAACTTAGTCATCACCCGCTGGAAGGACGATTTACGCCTCTTTATTGATGGGAATCTGCAGTTTTCTTCCGTCGACGAATACCGCTACCACGAGCCGCTCGTACACCTGCCGATGTTGGCCGTACCCCGCCCAGAGCGTGTATTGCTGCTTGGCGCTGGCGATGGTTTGGCAGCCCGCGAGGTACTCAGATACCCTGAAGTAACGGAGATAGTGGTGGTAGACCTTGACCCGGCGATGACCAAGTTGGGACAAACACACCCCTTCTTGCGCCAGCTCAGTGCTGATGCACTCAACAACAAGAAGGTCAAAATTGTCAATGAGGATGCTTATAAGTATATCGAAAATGGCACAAGCCGCTTCGATGTTATCATCATTGACCTGCCCGACCCCAATGATGTCTCGATAGGCAAGCTTTACACCGAAGAGTTTTATCGCTTGGTACAAAAGCGCCTCGCGGCTCAGGGTGCTGTGGTCAGTCAATCGACCTCGCCCTTTTTCGCCCCGCGCTCGTTTTGGTGTATTCATCAAACCTTGGAGGCCGTATTTCCCACAGTATATGCCTACAACGCCAACGTACACTCTTTTGGGCAGTGGGGCTTCAATCTGGCTCTCAATTACCCTCAGGATGCCGAAGCCGCTCCCTATGCCCAAACACTAAGCAAGCGTTTGGCAGCCCGCAAATACCCTCTGCGCTTTCTCAGCCCCGAGCTACTGCCTACGCTATTTGTGTTTGACCTCGATACCCAAGAAGTAAAAACACAAACCAACCGCCTCGACAACCAAATGTTGGTGCAATATTATGAGCGCGAATGGGAGCGCTACAACTAGATTCTACTATGTATTCGTAGCCTCGAACACGCGGCTACTGCGCGAAGTTTTGATTAAGCCTTACAGCTTCTACAAAGACCGCAAAAAAGGTAGCTTCCTAGATCTTGATTGTCTAGGAAGCCATTCAAATGTTAGGGAGCATTCAAAAAAAGCTGCTCCCTGAATTATTGGTTGGACAGTTCCCTACCACTCCATCGGTACTTGGTTGCGGGTGAGATCGTCGAGGGTTTCGCGCTTACGGATAAGATGCGCCTTGCCTTCGTGTATCAGCACTTCGGCAGGGCGGAAGCGGGAATTGTAGTTAGAGGCCATACTAAATGCATAGGCACCGGCATTGCGAAATACGAGGATATCCCCTTCGCGTACTTCGGCCAGCTTGCGGTCGATACCAAAAGTATCTGTCTCGCAAATATATCCCACGACGGTATAGATACGTGGTGCGCCACTAGGGTTGCTGACGTTTTCGATATGGTGGTAAGCATCATAAAACATCGGGCGGATGAGGTGGTTCATCCCTGAGTCTACTCCTACAAAGGCCGTAGCCGGCGTTTGTTTGATGACATTGGCTTTGACGAAGAAAAAGCCCGCCTCGCTGACCAAGTACTTGCCCGGCTCAAACCATACCTCGGGGCGGCTTCCATAACGTTGGCAAAAGGCCTCATAAGCCGTAGTCAGCTGGCGGCCTAGGTCTGCAATATCAGTGATAGGGTCGCCCTCACGATAGGCTACTTTGAACCCGCTGCCGAAGTCGATAAACTCCAGATTGGGGAACTGCTCGGCCACTTCAAAGAGGATGTTGGCTCCTCGCAAAAACACCTCTGCTTCGAGAATATCAGAGCCGGTGTGCATATGGATGCCCGTAACACGAATGTTGTTGGTCTGAATGACGCGGTGTACGTGGCGCATCTGCAAAATCGAGATACCAAACTTGGAGTCGATATGCCCCACTTGGATTTTGGCATTGCCCCCGGCAACAATATGAGGGTTGATGCGGATACAGCAAGGTACACTATCTCCGTAAGTATGGCCAAACTGTTCGAGGATAGAAATATTGTCAATATTGATTACCAAGCCTAAGGACACCGCCTCTTGAATTTCTTCAAAAGACACGCAGTTGGGGGTAAACAAAATATCCTTGGCTTCAAAGCCTGCAAGCATCCCTAGTCGTGCTTCTTGGATAGACACTACATCCAGACCGACCCCTTGGCGCTGCAAAAATTGCAAGACCGCTATGTTGGTCAAAGCCTTGGCTGCATACTTGATTCGGTATGGTAGAGCGTTGAATGATTTTTGTAATATTTCAAGTTTTTCTTTGATTTTACCAGTATCATAAACATAGAGCGGTGTGCCAAATTCTTCACAAATCTTGAGGACATCCAGCCCTTGTATTTGGTATTGTTGTTCATTGAGTAGCATATTTTTGCGTTTTAAGGGTTAAAATTAAGCGCTCTAATCGGATTTAGCACGTTTTTTTTAGGATTTATTTTCGTTTTTAGGAAATTAGTACTATTTTTAGAAAAAAAACAAAGCCAAAATTCCTAGCCTGCCGCAATTTTACCAAACAGTATAGCCGCTTTTGGAGCGTATTAGCTGTTAGTTGTTGAAGGCGTATTTGGTTCCAAAATTATTCATTATCAATAAAACTATCAAAACAAAATACTATGATTAAGGTAATACCCTCTATATTTCTACGCGAAGGCAAGGTCGTCCGTACCAAGGGGAGCGATATCAATGAATTTGTAACCTATGAACGCGACCCTATCGACTTGTCGATGGAGTTTGCCGACAATGGCTTCAGCCGCCTACACGTCGTAGACCTTGATGGGGCATCGAGACGCAAAATCGTTCATCATGAGGTGCTAGAGCTCATCGTAAAGTACAGTAAGCTAGAAGTCAACTTTAGCGGCGGCATCACCACTGATGCGGGCGTGCGTACGGCTTTTGAATGTGGGGCGCATTCGGTAACAGTCGCCACAGCCGCCATTACTGACCCCGACCGCTTCTACTCTTGGTTTATCACCTATGGAGGCCCCGAAAAAATCATCCTCGCTGCCGACTCACTCGACGGCCAAGTATTGTACAAAGGCTGGAAAGGCGACTCTGGGATAGACCTCAAGGCGCACGTCAAGCATTTCTATGAGCGCGGTATCTACTATGTAAAAGCGACCGAAATAGGCCGTAACGGCACGCTTGAAGGGCCTGCTTTTGAGCTATACCAAGACCTGCGTCAGACATTTCCTGACCTGAAAATCATTGCCAGCGGCGGGGTACGCTCTCTCGAAGATGTGGAGCAACTGGATGCGCTTGGCGTACACAGTGTGATTTTGGGCAAATCTCTCTATGACGGCATCATCAGCTACAGCCAACTACAAAAGTACAACGAAACCAGCCCGGCGGTATAAGTCTTGTCACTTACAGCCCTCAACCAGCTGTATATTCCTTCTTACATTATGCTAGGTGGCCTTACAGGTTTTTTATACCCAATCAAAATTGGTTTGGGTAAATGTATGCACTGAAAACCCTTGATAATCAAGAAAATCAAAACCTAGTGAGTCCTCAAGTTCAGTGAATCTTGGTATATTTTATTATGGACAAACTATTGTTGTTGGTGCTCTGCTTTGGTGCCGGAGTGGTGCTGGGGCGTGTACCTGCTTTTCCGACAGACGCACACAAAGGCATCAATGCCTTTATTTTTTGGGTATCGCTACCGGCGGTGTCCCTGCTATATATTCCACAGCTCTCGCTCAACTGGGCAATGTTGGCTCCGGCCCTGATGGCTTGGCTGGTACTCCTAGGCGCTTGGGCTTTCTTTGCCTTACTGGGGAGGCTGTTTGGCTGGGACAAGGCCAGTATCGGCTGTTTGGTGCTTTGTGCGGGACTAAGCAACACTTCTTTTATTGGTTTCCCATACCTTAGTTACCTCTATGCCGACCCTGCCGCGCTGCGTTATGCCGTGCTTTGCGACCAACCCGGGTCTTTTTTGGCGGTGTCATCTTTAGGTGTAGCCTTGGCCGTTAGTTATTCTTCGGGCGGAAGTGTCTCTTGGCGGCTGATTGGTCGGCGCTTATTGTCTTTTCCTCCTTTTGTGGCATTCTTGTTGGCCTTGTTGCTGATTCCACTGGGCGGTACTCCCCCCTTTGTACAGGCTACCCTCAAGCCACTGGCCGATACGCTCAGTCCCTTGGCACTCTTTTCGGTAGGCTTGCAAATCCGGTGGCAGCTAGCCGCAGGACTAGGCAACCGGCTTCTGTGGGGCTTGGCTTATAAACTACTCCTTGCACCACTACTGATTTTTGGCGTTTACGCCAAAGGGTTGGCTATCGGCGGGTTGGTGCTAGAAGTGAGCGTATTAGAAGCAGCGATGGCCCCTATGATTACAGCCGTGCTCCTAGCCGCCGAGTATCGCCTACAGCCCAGCCTTGCCCATATGATGGCAGGGGTGGGCATTCCCCTCTCCTTGCTGACAGTATACGGATGGTGGTGGTGGATGGGGGGGTGATGGGTAAACCAAAAGCAGCCTCATCTTCGGACTTTGTGCTGAATGAGTGTGCTTAGCTTGTGGTATTCCTAGGCTGAGGGATATAAGCCAAGGTAGCCCGCAGCGCAGCGAGGATTATCGGCGATAACCCACAATCAGAAGATGTGACAGGATTTGACAAAGGTGCTAAACTCAGCATTTGCGCTGTGAGTGTGAACTCCGGAGGATACCCAAGGGCTTTTTTGGATGTGTCTTTGGAGAGCTCTCCTGAGTTCACAGGGTGTTAGCTAACGTATACAGGGGCTACTGTGTTACCACTGTTTGGAGTGCTTCGAGGCGCTCGACCATCGCCTTGGAGCCAATCACCAGCGGGGCGCGTTGGTGTAGGGTGGTCGGGGCGATGTCGAGGATGCGCTGTTGGCCGTCGGTGGCCTTGCCTCCGGCCTGCTCTACGATAAAGGCCAAGGCGTTGCACTCATACAACAGGCGCAGCTTGCCTTGGGGCGCACTTTGGGTAGGCGGATAGAGGTAGATGCCCCCTTTGAGGAGGTTGCGGTGAAAGTCCGCCACAAGCGAGCCGATATATCGGGCCGAAAACTGCTGCTCCCGGCATTCGGCCAAATATTGCTGATAGGGCTTCGGAAAGGTGTTCAGATTGCCTTCGTTGCAAGAGTAGATTTTGCCCTTTTCGGGGGTTTTGAGTTGTGGGTGAGAGAGGAAAAACTCCCCCAACGAGGGCTCATACGTAAAGCCATTCACGCCGTGTCCGGTAGTGTAGACCAACATCGTCGAAGAGCCATACAACACATAACCTGCCGCCACTTGTGCGTTACCGGGCTGCATTACATCATCCAAGGTTGGCGGTGTGCCAATAGGGCTTAGGCGGCGATAGATAGAAAAAATCGTCCCTACGGATACGTTTACGTCTATGTTCGACGAGCCGTCGAGCGGGTCTATTGCAATCACATAGCGGCCATCGTGGTAGCCCGTATCAATCAGTTCTTCGCGTTCCTCGCTGATGATGGCGCAGACCTCCTTGCCATTTCTAAATGCCCTAATAAAGCGAATATCGGCAATCACATCGAGCTTTTGTTGGTCTTCGCCCTGTACGTTTTGTTGGCCGAAAGCACCGTTGATGCCAATCAGGCCGGCGTGGTTGATGTCACGGTTGATGATTTTGCCGGCCAGTGCGATATCGCGCAGCAGCTGCGACAGCTCCCCTGTGGCATAGGGGAAATCCTCTTGGCGTTGTTGGATAAATCGGTCGAGGGTGATGCCTACCGGGGCGGCGAGTTTGTCTTCTGTATGATGGTCCATAATACATCTATTGAATGGTGAACAAAGGCTGACTGTCTGTTTCAAAGGTGCTTTTCATTTTTTCTTTGGGGGCTTTCGCCTGCATAGCTTCGCCCGCCGACTAGCGCCCTCAGAAATCCCCTCAGGGGTTTTGGCACTTCAAAACTGCACAAAATTCAGATTTTTTTGGCACAATTGCGATGCTTTGCGTCAAATTCCGTAAGTGTCTTGATACGCTACTGTGAAAAATCTGCTTTTCAAACAACGCCAAGGGGAGTTTTTCTGTATCTTTGTCAACTAACAATTATCGGAAAGCCCTGCGCCAACCACTGCCATTATGAGTTTGCAAGCCACGCTACGCCAACAGATTGCGGCCTATTATGCTGATGAAGAGATTGACCGCGCTCTGAAGTATTATGTCTCTACCAAATGTCAAAACGTCGCTCCACTTTTGGAGTACGAAGACGAGCACGCTCACGCTTTTATTACCAAGCAGCCGCTGATGCCATTTTTTATGGAGAAGCCCCTTGCCGAAGGCGAAGACCGCTTTTACCTCATCCTTGCCGACGCAGGTATGGGCAAGACGACCTTTATGCTCAACCTCTATTTCAACTACGCCCGCCGGCTGCTGGATGTGTCATACAAGATGAAGCTCTCCTTTATCCCCAGCGACCCCAACGATGAGTTGATCGCCGACAAGCCGGCCTATGTACGGCTGTTTCCGCTTGGCTTGCCCAATATCTTGCGCGAAATCGAATATATCCCCGAAGAAGACCGCCCACGCACCATCCTGATGCTCGATGCCTTTGACGAAGATGCCCTTGCCATCGAAGACCATCACCAACGCCTACACCAAATTTTGAACCTAGCCAAAGATTTCGCAGAGGTCATCATCACCTGCCGCACACAGTTTTTCCCCGCCGACGAAGAAGAAGGCGAAGAAGAAGGTGTCCTCGAAATCAATTATCAAGACAAACACTTCCGCTTTCGAAAGATATACCTCTCCCCCTTCGATGAAGAGGATATCAAGAAGTATCTCCAGAAAAATTACCCTTTTTTCAGCTACTTCAAGCGCAAAAAGGCTGAACAGATTGTACGCCAGTCGCCCAACCTGATGATGCGCCCAATGTTGCTCAGCTATGTAGACGACCTGCTCCAAAACCGCGAGAAGTTTGGCTACAGTTACCAAATCTACGAAGCCCTCATAGACCGCTGGCTCGACCGCGAGGCCAACCGCCGTAAGGGGCGCGAGACCGAGTACAAGGCTGCACTCTATCGATTTGCACAGGCCGCAGCGCTCGATATGTGTCGTAATAGCAAGGTTCGCGAGGGCTTTTGGATTTCTGCTGACGAGCTGACTCCCCTAGCTGCTCAATACGATATAACTCTCAACGAGCTAGAGCTGAAAAGCCGCTCACTGCTCAACCTCAACGCCAAAGGCCAATATAAATTTGCACACAAGTCTATTCTCGAATATTTCATCGCCCAGCAGGTATTCGAAGCCCCTATCCTCACAGAGCAGTTTGCCCTCAGCGACCTAGAGCTAGCGCAACTGTTTTTGGAAGAGATGAGCCACCAACATCTCTGCGGCCTCGAAGGTGTATACCAAACCCTTAAATTTGGCGAAGCCCTACCCCTAACCCAGCTCTCCCGCCAAACATTGGCGGCCATCAAGGTGGTGCATCTGCCCAAAATCACCGACCACGACCTACAGGCTCTGGCTGTATTGCCCAATCTTGACAACCTCCAAATAGCAGACAATATCAGCCTAAGCAGCACCAAACTCTCCAATTTGCTGCAAAAACGCCACTTGGATCTAAGCAATACCCAGCTCCAATCGTTGGCCGCACTCCAGCAACTCAGCAGCCTCAAAGCCTTGGATTTGAGCCAAAATCAGATTCAGGAGTTGAGCGGCTTGCGGCGAATGAAAGCTCTCGAAGCACTCAACCTCAGTGCCAATCAAATCAAAGACATTAGCGACTTATACGAGCTGGTTTTGCTCCAACGCCTCAATATCAGTAATAACTACGTCGAAAACATCTATGCTCTCAGCGACCTACAAGCGCTCAAGGTATTGGTGGCCAGCTTCAACAAACTAGAGGATGTATCGCCGCTGATTCGCCTCGAAAACCTCGAAGAACTGACCCTCACCAATAACAACATTCCAGAGGTAGACTTCCTGAAAGACCTACCCAAGCTGCGCCTGCTCGACCTGAGCAACAACCCCATCAGCCCCGAGCAGGTGTGGGCGCTCAAAAACCCACAACTCAAGCTGATTTTCAAAATTGGCAAAACAGCGTTTTGATTGACGATGTATGGCGTAATCGTCAATCAAAACACGCCAAGTACAAAAAAAGCTACCTCTTGAGGTAGCTTTTTTAAAATCACACAAGAGTACAGGCTGTTACTGTATCACAATCTCTACCACATTGCTGCGGATATTGTTGATGTCATAAAAAACAGCACGTTGTGTCATCAAGTCTGTGTATGTGTGGGTTGTTATTGCACGTAAGCTCAATTATCACAACAGCATAATCTTTGCGAATGGCAAACTCATCAATGGCTATCCGAGTAGCATATGTTTTCCGTTAATTTAGCACAGCAGTAAATGCCGATAACGCGCTGCTCAACCTCAAGGTTGGATAACTCTATCTCTGGTAAGTCAAGTAATTTTTCAATATCGAAGTTATACCCGGTCTTATCTTTGCGCCAAATTTACGGAAGAACCACGAAACACAAGATTTCCCACTGCTCCCCCACAATCAAACTCCAGTCATTGCACAATAAGGCTCATTGGCTGCTGCCGCAGGCAAACAAAAACCCATTGCAATCAGCTTTCAAAAAGCGTCCTACGATGGGGGAGTATGTTTTCAAGTAAGCTTATGAGCCTATTCCTCTGTTCTGCCCGGTTGTTGTGGGCGGCGGAGGTAAGCCGGTATTTCGAGTTTTTCTTTAAAAGACTCTTGGTTGACATCACTGCTCAGTTTTTTGAGGCGTTGGATGCGTTCCTCGGCTTCGCGGGCTAGGCGCTCACGTTTGGCTTCCAGCTCACGTTGTTTTTGGGCTTCACGTTCCAGCTCGATGTGTTTGTCAAAAACATCTTCGTAGCCATCCGGCTCATCGTCTAGATTATGGACAATGCGTGTAGGTTCTGCTTTTCGAGGTGGCTCGGGTATCTCATCCTCTTCTTCTTCAGGCATGGGGATGGGGCGTATGTCGGCAGGCTCTTGAGTAGCGGCCTCTTGTTGTAGGCTTTCCGGATTGGGGATAGGCTTTATATTAAACACGACGCTACGCTCATTGTCTTTGTAGGTATTTTCGACCACCGGGGGCTTGTTGCTGGGGGGAGCATCGAGGGTCGTAGGCGATTCAAACCCTGTGGCCACAATCGTTACGCGGATACTATCACCCAAGGTGGGGTCAATACCATTGCCAAAGATAACTTCGGCTTCTTCTCCGGCTTCGTTTTGGATATATTCTGTAATGCTCATGAACTCGTCGAGCTGTAGTTCGGCTTGCTCGCTCGACATCACAGAAAGCAGGATTTTCTGTGCTCCACGGATGCTCTGGTTGTTGAGTAGTGGCGAGTTGAGCGCTTCTTGTGCGGCACGGAGGGCGCGGTCTTCGCCTTCGGTTTTGGCCGAACCCATCACGGCAGAGCCAGAATTGCGCATAACCGTCTTCACATCTTCAAAGTCTACGTTTACGTAGCCTTCTACCGTGATGATTTCGGCGATGCCCTTGGCAGCGGTGGCCAAGATATTGTCGGCTTGAGCAAAGGCATCACTCATTTTGAGGTTGCCATAGATTTCGCTCAGGCGGTCGTTGGAAATGACCAGCACCGTGTCAGAGTGTTTTTTTAGCGCTTCTATCCCTTTTTCAGCCTGTTGCTTTTTCTTGCGGCCTTCAAAAGTAAAGGGGGCTGTTACGATGGCCACCGTCAAGATGCCTAGCTCGCGGGCTATTTCGGCGATGATGGGCGCAGCGCCCGTCCCTGTACCACCACCCATACCGGCAGTGATGAAGAGCATACGGGTATTTTCTTGAAGCATTTCCCTGATTTCATTCTTGCTTTCGAGGGCTGCTTCACGGCCTTTTTCGGGGTTTGCGCCCGCTCCCAACCCTTGGGTAAGGTTTACCCCTATCTGGAGTTTTTTGGGAATAGGACTAAGGTTAAGTGCCTGCAAATCGGTATTGCAGACAATAAACTCCACCCCTTGGATGCCTTTGTTATACATATAATTGACAGCATTGCTGCCTCCGCCGCCTACCCCAATAACCTTGATGATAGATTTTGCATTGACGGGAATATCAAATTCGTAACTGTTCGCCATACCTTTATAGTCGCCTTACAATTTGCAAATAAATGTACTATTTATTCGGTTTCCAACCTAGCGTGTAAGTTTTTTTCTTGGATGTTATATTCTATCATCTTCTACATCATCAATAAGCATGCCTTTTGTGCGCTCAATGATTTGCCAGAAGAAGCTGCGTCCTTCGCCTTCTTTCTTGGGTTTGCGCAAGTTGCTGCCGCTGCTGATCTGGTGGTAGCGGTTGTCGCGCTCATCAATAGCTCTAAAGCCTGCAATCACCAGTCCCATTGCTGTCGCATACATAGGATTTTGGGCAATGGCCACTTTGGACTTGCCGAGGTACTCCGTAGGATACCCGATACGGGTGTCCATCTTGGTCATATAATGAAACAGCTCATCGCAGTGTTTGAGCTGCGAGCCGCCGCCTGTGATGACTATTCCGCCGACGAGCTTGTTAAGATAGCCGGATTTGATGATTTCTTGGTGTACCATTTCGATGATTTCACACATCCGGGCTTCGATAATCTCGGCCACCGTACGCAGCGAAATTTCCTTGGCAGGGCGGTTGTGTAGCCCTGGTACAGAAACAAACTCCTCTGTAGAGGCCTCTTCGGCAATGGCGCGTCCGTGTTTGATTTTGAGGCGCTCGGCCTGCTTTTCCATAATCACACAGCCTTCCTTGATGTCATTGGTGATGATTTGCCCACCCAAGGGGATGACTGCCGTATGGCGGATGATGTTTTCATAGAAGATGGCTACATCTGTGGTGCCGCCGCCTATGTCTACCAAGGCCACCCCTGCCTCACGCTCTTCTTCGGTGAGTACAGACATTCCCGAGGCTATTGGCTCTAGGATGAGGTTGTCGATTTCTAACCCTGCTCTGCGCACGCATTTGTTGATGTTGTTGACGGCGCTGGTTTGGGCGGTAATGATGTTGAAGTCGGCTTCCAGCTTGATGCCTGACATTCCTACGGGTTCTTTGACTCCGGTTTCGAGGTCTACGGTATAGTCCTGGGGCATGACGTGAATAATCTCGTCACCGGGTTGGGTAACGGTACGATACATCTCATTGGTGAGGCGGTTTACGTCTTCTACCGTGATTTCATCATCTGATGAGGGGCGGTGAATGCTGCCCCGTTGCTTCATACTCTTGATGTGCTGGCCGGCAATGCCTGCGTTGACAATGCGTATATCAATACCGGACTGCTCGCTGGCTTCTTCGATGGCCTCTTCCATAGCCTGAATGGTTTTGTTAATATTGGTAACTACCCCCCGAAAAACACCGTTCGAGGCGGCCTTACCCATTCCCAAGATTTCTACCTTTCCGAATTTATCCTGCCGGCCTACCAAGGCACAAATTTTGGTGCTACCGATATCTAGCCCTACTACTATCTTATCTTTTTGCATAATTACTCACAGATGATTTGATGGTCATATTTGAGGTTGATTCGCTTATAGGCGTTCCAGCCTTTGAGGGGTAATATCTCGTCGTAAAAAACTTTCAGCTTCTTGAGTTTATTATCAATATCAAATAAGCTACCAAATTCGACGGTTTGCTTGCCAATTTGAGGATACAAGTATGCCTGCTTGTATTTATCTACGTGAATATGAGCTATTTGCGCCCTAAAAAACGGCTCCGCATACAAGGCTCTGAGGAGGTGTAAGAGTTGCTTATCTGCTGTTTCTAGCTCAAAATTAGGTAATTCTTGCGAATCTTCACGGGTAACTGTCAAGACACGAGACGTATATTTGCGCACTACAGGCATCAGGCTGGCCAAGCTGTCTATGTAGAAGTCGGGCTTTTCGTCTCGTACAAAACGGGCTATGGGGCGCTTTTGGGTAATTTGTACAAACAAATCCCCCTTTACATTGCGCGACACTTGACAGCCTGCCACATACGCATTGGTACGGATACGTTCTTCTAAGGCTTTGACGCTGAGCTTCTGGTGGGCTTCGCCAATGATGGTATGCCGACCGTCTTCGCTCATCAGGCGCTTGATATCCTCTTCATCCAAAAAATAATTGTCGAGCTGGGTGTCCTGAGCAAAGCTTATGACTAGTTTCTGGCAGGTTTTGGATTGGTGTCTAGTTTCTACAAAACCCCACAATAGCAAGCAGCTCACTATCAGGATACTTACACGGATTTCTTTGCGTAATTTAGGAAATAGTTGTTTCATAAAAGGCTTCTATAGCTCAACTTTCGAGTGTTGATGTTTGGGTCTTTTGTTGCAAGATAGTGTTTATTTTGGGAATTACATTCACAATATCTCCTGCGCCTACTGTAGCCACAATGCAGGGCTGGTCGAGTTGTGTCAATGATTCGAACAGTGCGCTGATATTGGGATGGGCCTTGACAGCAGCCGAGGGGATGATGCTGGCTAGTGCCTCTGCGCTTATGCCTTCGATGGGTTGCTCTCGGGCGGGGTATATAGGCAACAGCCACACCCTGTCGGCGATGGCTAGACTTTGGGCAAACTCCTGCATAAAGTCCCTTGTGCGGCTGAAGAGATGAGGTTGGAAAATAACCGTTACACTGCGTTCAGGGTATAGGGCTTTGAGCGAGGTCAAAAAAGCCGCCACCTCGGTAGGGTGATGCGCATAATCATCTATCAATATCCAATCGGGGCTTTTGTAGTGGTAATCGAAGCGGCGCTGTACGCCCAAGAAGCTCTCTATGCCTGAGCGCAGCTCTTGGGGGCTTAGCCCCAAGGTTTGCCCTATACCCAAGGCCGCTACGGCATTCTCTACGTTGTGGTAGCCTGGTGTTTGGAGCCGGATATCTGTTAGTTGTAGGGTGGGGCTTTGATAGTCAAAAACAAACATCCCGTCTGCCACCCTGATATTGGCCGCATAGTGTGTGCTCGACTCGCTTTGTTCGCGAGCATAGCAGTGTGTTTGCAAGCTATCGGGCAGCGCTGCCAACGAGAGCTGTGTGCCCTGTTTGTGAAACAGGCTTCCTTGCGGGTGTACACAAGCCGCAAAAGCCTGATAGGCCGCAGAGACCTCTTCG